>CAYZHZ010000014.1:0-27008 GCA_964477625.1 uncultured Salinibacterium sp. | reverse complement strand
CTTCGATGAGGGATGGACGGCGGACCCGTCGTTCACACCAGCACCCGGGTCTTCGGCGCAGATCGCGGTCGACATCCAGGGAATAGCCTGTGCGCACACCGGAAGCGACGGTCAGACGCTCGTCGTGACCCTCGCCCTCCCCACTGACGACAGCCGCGCGGCCCTCATCGAGGAACTCGATGCGCACAGCGAGCAGGTCCCCGACTCCGGGTGGCACCCGACCTTCTTCACCCCCGGCCAGCTCAACGCCTTCACTCAAGATGGGTTCTGGCTCTCGTTCACGGATCCGGACTACGACCACGTTGAGGACTTCGACCTGGCCACCTCGCTGGTGGGTCGAATGCTGCCCGCCAGCTAGTGTCACCGCGTCGCACTGTGCGAAGGGCGTGACCGCGACGTCACGCTGGGTCCGAACGACTTAAGGCACGGCCAACACCCGGGATGCGGGTGGCACCGCGCCTCGCCGCTGCGGGACCTCAGCTGAACAAGAGTGTCGGGCGCGAGTCATCGCAAACCCTCGGCAGGGCAAGCGATACGCTGTGCCCACCATGAGAACTCTTGCCCTCGTTCCCACTCTCGTGATCGCATTCCTGGCGCTGTCGGGGTGCGCATTGACGCCCCCCGCACCTCAGCCCACGAGCACGCCCTCGCCCACGGGCAACCCTGACGCCTCCGCGGCGGAGGCCTACTGCGTCGAGAAGGGCGGCGAGGTGCAGGTGCGCCGACCCACGTTCGGCACGAACGATGACGAGTCGCAATGGATTCCGATGGGCGAGCCGGTCGGGATGTGCCGCTTCCAGACCCTCGGGGACGCTGACAACTCACGCATCTACGTCGACATGGCGACGCTCCACTCGCAGAGCCCGACTCTCGCCGCTCTCGCCTACCTAGCTAAGCGGGACCTGCCAACGGATGCCCCCGGCAACCCTGCGACCGCGCTGTGCGCCGAACTCGGCGGTAGCAGTTCGTATGGCGGTGGTCCGGCGGGCGGCGGGATGACGAACCTCAACGACCCCGACGACGTGGTGGTCGCCGCGTGCGTCTTCCCCGACCTGTCGTTCATCGACGAGTGGGGCATCGCGTATTACGGCGGAGACGTCGTGCGCGGCATCGACCTGTCGACGGTGTTCCGCTTCGATCAGAGCAAACTTCCGCGCGTATTCGGCTGACGCTCGACCCGCATCACGCGCCGCAGCCGCTACTCCGCGGTGGAGGGAACCTCGATGTCGGGGTCTTCGCCGAACTCGGTGTCGGTGATGTCTGCAGAGGTGATGCCGGCGGTGGCGTCGTCGAGCTGCTCTTCGCTCGCGAGCTGCTGCTGGTCGGCGAGCTTCGCCGCCTCAGGGTCGGGGGTGCCGAGCTCGATGTCGAGGTTGTCGCGGTCAGTCATGGGTGCCCTTTCGTCTTGACACCAGCCTAGGCACCGATCGGGCACTCAGGCCGTGGCTACCGGCGCGCGCAGCACTTTTTCCATGGGCTTGCCCTTGTAGAGCTCGTCGACGAGCTTGTCGAGGTAGCGCAGCTTCTGCATGAGCGGGTCTTCGATGTCTTCGACGCGCACACCGCAGATGACGCCCGTGATGAGGGCCGCGTTCGGGTTGATGTCTGCGACCGCGTAGAAGTCGGTGAAGGTGGTCTTCTGGTCGAGGTGCTGCTGCAGGGTGGCGGCGTCGAAGCCGGTGAGCCAGTGGATGACCTCATCCAGTTCGGCCTTCGTGCGGCCTTTGCGCTCGAGCTTCTGCACGTAGAGCGGGTACACGTCAGCGAACGGGATTCCGTAGATGCGGCTCATGGGTTCGAGGGTAGCCGCAAGAGCAACCCGCGTTGATGGGCGACCACGGCCTGCACCCAGTCGAGCAGGATCGTCGTGGTCAACGGTCACCCGCGCGGGCCCGCCGAACTCAGCGCGCCGCGTTAGCGTCGATCCACTCGGCGACGGCGTCGGCATTGTTGCTGCCGATGACGGCGGTCGCGGCCGCGAGTACTTCGGGGATCGCTTCCGCGACCGCATAGGCCTCGTTGGCGATCTCGAACATCGGCAGGTCGTTGTGGTTGTTGCCGAACACCACGAGTCGGTTTGCGCCCACGGTAGTCATGAGTCTGTGGATGGCCGCAGACTTGGTCCCCTCCCACGTGTGGAACTCCAGCCAGTGGTACGGCTCCGTGACCGGGTCGTGGCTGATGAAGTGCGCGCACTCGGCGAGCGTCGGCTGCAGACTGTCCCGCAGCGCGACGAGTTCGTGCCGCAACCCGAGCACGGCGACGTAGAAGACGGCGTCGAGGTCGGGTGGGTCATGCTCGGTGATCGGAGCGATGCGGGCATCGCCGACGCGCGGGCCGACGAAGGCGCGAGTACCGTCGGTCTCCGCGTGGTGGTGCCAGCGCAGCCGGTCACGTCCGTCGTCGAAGGTGTGGAGGATGGGCTGCAGCCCCGCGGCAGTGCACGCCTCGATGGCGGCCTCGACGATCGCCCGGGGGAGTAGCTGCACCTCGTCGGCCTGTCCCGTCTGCTGATGCGCGAGAACCGTGCCGCCGTAGGTGATCACGGGCAGGCGCAACTCGAGCTCCGCGGTGACGCGGCGCGACGACGTGAAAGACCTCGCGGTCGCGTACGTGAATAAGGCTCCGCGGGAGATGGCGGAGTTGATCAGCTCGATGGATCGAGGGCTCAGGGTCGCATCATCCCGCAGCAGCGTGCCGTCGAGGTCGGTGACGTAGAGCGTCGTCGAGAACTCGTGGGGCCCCGCTTGCTGTTTCACGCGACCTACAGTAACGTGACGCAAAGCGGTTTGGCAAAGCGGTTTGCGGAGCCCAGTGCGGCGGTGGTTCGAACACCGCCACACGTCAGCGACGACGACAACAAAGAGGACGCGGTGGTTTCGATCTCAGAGGTAGCGGAGAGTGCGGGCGTGAGCCGCACCACCGTCTCCCACACCCTGAGCGGCAAGCGTCCCGTCAGCGACTCTGTGCGTCAGCGGGTGCTCGATGCCATGCAGAGCCTCGGCTACGTGCCCAGCCGCACCGCCCAAAACCTCGCGACCGGACAGACCCGCATCCTCGCCCTCGTCGTGCCTGATATTGGCAACGGATTCTTCGCCGAACTCGCCAAGGGCGTCGAAGCGACCGCCGTGCAGCGCGGGTACAACGTCATCCTCTGCACCACGGGCTTCGACCAGGAGCGCGAGATGCAGTACCTCAACATGATCAAATCGCGCGCCGTCGACGGCATCGTCTACGCGGCCGGCTCCCCGCCCACCGACGAGGAACTTGCGCGGCTGCTCGGCACCATGCCGCTCATCTTCGTCGACGAAGAGATCCCCGGAACCGTCTTCGGCTCCGTCGTCTCCGACAACTACGAGGGTGGCCGGCTGGTAGCCGAACACCTCTTGAAACTCGGGCACCGGGGCGCGGTCGTGCTCTCGGTCGAGGGCGACCCGGCCACGAGCGATCGACGCGTCGCCGGGTTCACTGATGCATGGATCGCAGCGAGCATGGATGCCCCACTCCGCGGCGTCGGCGATTACACGGGTGAACGCGGCCGCGCCGCCATCCGCCCGCACCTCGATGCCCTGCGCAGCGGTGAGGCGACCGCCGTCTTTGCGACCAACGACCTCATGGCCTTCGGGGTGCTCAACGAACTTCGCAGCGCCGGCATTCGCGTTCCCGAGGATGTCTCCGTCGTGGGGTTCGACGATGCCCCCGCCGCGGGCTACTCCTACCCCGGACTCTCGACGGTGAGGCAGAACGTGCTCGGGCTCGGCAGTACCGCGACCAACGCCCTGCTCGACGCCCTCGAGCGCCGCGAGCGCCCCTCAGGCGAGCAGATCTCGCTTCCCGTGCAGTTCATCGAGCGCGACACGACCGCTGCCCGGAGGGACAGATGAGCGAGCAGCCTTACGCCGTGTTCTTCGGCGACGTAGCCCAGGACGAGTACTACAGCATGCCCTCGTTCCCGGCGGCCAACGACAAAATGTACGTCGAGGCGCTGCCCGTGCAGTTCGGCGGAATGGTCGCCAACGCGGCCTCGATCTACGCGCACTACGGTCGGCGCACCTCGTTCTCGAGCCAGCTCAACTCAGGTGCGCTCACCCAGAAGCTGCTCGGCCAACTTCGCGAACTCGGGCTCGCGACCGACCACGTCATCTTCGACGAGAACGTGCCCGATTCGCACTGCATCATCATGCTCTCGGGTGACCAGCACATCGTGCTCATTCCGTCGCTCGGCATCACGCGCACCGAGCTCACCGACTCGGCGTGGGAACACATGCGTGGCGCAGAGTTTCTCTTCACGACGATCACCGACGCCAAGCCGTTCCGTCGCGGCGACCGCGATGCCGCCGACCTGCTCGCGCAGCTGCGGGCCGAGGGCGTGCTTGTCGTCATGGACGTCGACGTGTACAACGAGGAGAATCACGGATCGGGGCTCGTCGAGCTCTGCGACATCCTCTTCATGAATGCCCGCGGCCACGGGCGCTTCGTCGAGAGCGGTATGAGCATCGAGTCGCTCATCGCGGGCGGCACGCGCGCCGTCATCGTGACGCTCGATCGCGGCGGATGCGACGTGTACACGGCCTCTGGCATCGAGCGCGTAGCCGGCCACGAGGTTCCCGTCGTCGACGTCACGGGCGCCGGCGACACTTTCTCGAGTTCGTTCATGTACGCCTACATGACGACCCACGACGTCGCGGAGTCGGCACGATTCGCGAACGCGGCGGCAGCAATGTCCGTCGGTACCCCCGGTGCTCGCGGTGGTATGACCACCGAACCCGAAGTGCGTGCGTTCCTCGCGCGCGCCACGGCCTGACAGCCACCACCGTTTCACCCATCACAGAACAGAGAGGTTCACCCAGAATGGCAACGGAAAATGCAGTAGCAAAGTTCTTCAAGGGCTACGGCCGATTGACGATCTTCATGATCCCGATCGGTGTCGCCATTAACTTCATCGGCGGCCAGATCGCGCTGCTCTTGAAGCTCCCCGTCTACCTCGACAGCATCGGCACGATCCTCGTGGGTGCGACCTGCGGCATGCTGCCGGGCGCGCTCGTCGGCGCACTGTCGAACATCCTCAACTCGATCACGTCGCCGCCCACCCTGGCGTTTGGAATCCTGAGCATCATGTTCGGTCTGCTCGCCGGCTTCCTCGGTCGTCGCGGCGTGTTCCGCTCGTGGTGGAAGACGCTCCTGAGCGCGATCCCCTTCGCCCTCATCGGTGGTGTGCTCGGCGCCATCATCACGATCATCGTCTTCGGCGGCCTCGCGGTCGGCGGAGGCGCGATCGTCGTCGGCGCGCTCGTCGCGGCCGGTCTCGACACCAACACGGCGAACTTCGTCGCTCAGGTGCCCATGGACATCCTCGACAAGGTGCCGAGCGTCATGATCGTCTACGCGATCATCAAGGGAATGCCGAAGAGGCTGCACGCCAAGCTGCCCCTCGGCTACGTGTACCTCAGCAAAGACAAGAACCCCGTCCGTCCCGGCACCACAGCGGCGGCCTGACCCATGACGACGGAATCCGGGACCGCGGTCTACGCCGAGCGCTTTCGCCACCCCGCCGACCGGCACAACGCGATCCGCAACATGGATCCCATCGTGGTGTTCGTTGTGCTCGTGGCTCTCGCGGTGCTGCCGATCGCGTTCCCGGGTTTCGTCGTGGCAGCGATCGTCTGCCTGATCTACCCGCTCATCGCCATCTTCGCGGGCGTCGCGCGGGAGTTCATTCCCACCTACCTCAAACTCTTCCTGGGCGTCGGACTCGTGTTGTTCGTGCTGCGAGCACTGTTCCTCCAGGGCGAAGACCCGTTCTTTCGCTGGGGCAACATCGCGCCGACGATGGCCGGTATCCAAGAGGGCTTGAGGTTCTCCCTGCTCGTCATGACCATCTGCGGCGCGGTCACGCTGTTCTTCGCGGTCGTCACGGTGCGCTACCTCATGCTCGCCCTCGAACAGCTCGGTGTGACACCGCGCGCCACCTATGTCGTGCTCGCCTCGTTCCAGACCATCACCGACCTCGGCGCCAACGCGCGCACGGTGCTCGAAGCGCAACAGTCCCGCGGCATCGAGACCCAAGGTTCGATCATCACTCGAGCCCGAGCCTTCTTCCCCATCCTCGCGCCCGTCTTCCTGGCGGCGCTCAACCAGACGGAGGAGCGCGCCATCGCCCTCGACGCTCGAGCGTTCAACGCCGCGACCAAGCATTCACACCTCGTGACCCTGCGCCGCACCCGACCGTGGGAGATCGTCTTTGCGGTGCTCGTGGTGCTCGGTGTGGTGTTCGCCTTCATCGGATCGGGGCTGAAATGGTTCTAGCCACTCTTCGCGGGGTGAGTTTCACCTACGCGTACACCGAACAGTCAGCGCTGCGCGAGATCGATCTCGATCTCGAAGAGGGGTTGCTTTACGCCATCGTTGGCCCCAACGCGAGCGGTAAGTCGACGCTCGGCTCCCTGTTGCGGGGCATCGTCCCGCACTTCCACGAGGGAGAGCTGACCGGCACCGTGCAGGTGCTCGGCAAGAACCTGCTCGAGTGGGATCCGGCCGACCTCTCCCGCGAGATTGGGTGCGTGTTCGAGAACCCGTTCACTCAGATCAGCGGCATCAAGGAGACCGTGTTCGAGGAGATCGCCCTCGGCCTCGAGAATCTGGGAGTTGCGCCCGAGCAGATCATCGAGCGTGTCGAGCAGGTCGTCGCGCAGCTCGAGATCGAGGCCCTCATCGCGAAGAACCCCAACGAACTTTCCGGTGGTCAGCGACAGAAGGTCGCCTTCGCGTCGATCATCGCGATGGATGCCGACGTCATCGTCATCGACGAACCCACCTCCCAGCTCGACCCCGAGAGTTCGGACGCGGTGTTCGCGATCATCGCCGACCTCAAAGCCCGCGGCAAGTCGATCGTGCTCATCGAGCACAAGATGGATCTCGTCGCGCAGTATGCCGATCGAGTGATCGCACTGGCCGGGGGACGGGTGGTGCTCGAGGGCCCCACGCTCGATGTGCTCTCGTCCCCTCTTCTCGTGGAACACGACATCGCGCAGCCGGAGGTGACGGTGCTTGCCGGCATGCTCGCGGATGCCGGACGCCCGCTCGCGCGAGTCCCCGTGACTCGAGCCGACGCCGCCGACCTGTTGCGCGACCGCATGAAAGGAGCCCGCCGTGCCGATCGTTCTTGACGACGTCGCCTTCCGCTATCCCGACGGGACCGCGGCGGTGCACTCCGTGAGCATGACCATCAACGATGGCGAGCGCGTGGCGATCGTGGGTCAGAACGGCGCGGGCAAGACCACGACGGTCAAGCTCATGAACGGTCTGCTCAAGCCCTCGTCGGGTTCCGTCACGATCGACGGTGCCCCCACGGCGAAGCAGACGACGGCGACCATCGCCCGCACAGTCGGTTACGTGTTCCAGAACCCCGACGACCAGATCTTCACGAGCAGTGTCGAGACCGAGCTCGAGTACGTTCCGAAGTACCGCAAGTGGGACGACGAGAGGCGGGCGCAGCGTGTCGCACGCGCGGCCGAACTGTGCGGACTCGAGCAGTACCTCGAGATGAATCCGCACGACCTGCCGGTGGCCATCCGCAAGTTCGTCGCCATCGGTGCCGTGCTCGTCGGCGACTGCCGCTTCGTGATCTTGGATGAGCCCACCGCGGGTCTCGACGTGCCCGGGCTGCGTCTGCTGAACAACCTCATCGACCGCTTGCATGACGAGGGCGTCGGCGTCGTCACGATCACGCACGACATGCGTTTCGTGACCGACTCGTTTGATCGCGTCATCGCGATGGCGAACGGAACGGTTGTCGCCGACGGCACGTGCGAGGAGGTCTTCGCCGACGACGCCGTGCTCGCCCAAGCGCGACTGCGCCGACCCGAGGTCGCCCAGCTCGTGCGTGATCTCGGAATTCCGACCACGGCCCTGCGCCTCGGCGCGATCGTCGACGCGATCCCGTAGGGCTGCCCGACCATGAACATCCACCACTGCAAGGAAGGCTGAGTATGAGCACAGTGCTCGACGCGTTCACCGGGACGATCCCCGTGTTCGCCATGCTGCATCACAAGGGGGAGTCGCCCGACGACATCGCCGAGCGCGCCCGTCGCGAGATCGACGTGCTGTGGGCATCCGGTGTCGACGCGATCATCGTCGAGAACTACTTCGGGGGCATCGACGCGGTCGTCGCGACCCTCGACTACCTGAAGGCCGAGCGGCCCGATGTTGTCTTCGGCATCAATGTGCTCGGCGACGACGCCACCTCGTTCGAGTTCGCCCGCACGTACGGTGCGGCGTTCGTTCAGCTCGATTCGGTTGCGGGCCACCTGGCGCCCGACGAGGATGCGACTTTCGCCGAGTGGCTCGCCGCACAGCGCGCCTCCACCGACGCACTCGTGCTGGGCGGCGTGCGCTTCAAGTACCAGCCGGTCAACTCGGGGCGCAGCCTCGAAGAGGATCTGCGTCTCGGCATGGAGCGGTGCGATGCCATTGTCGTCACGGGCGAGGGCACCGCAATCACGACCCCGCACGACAAGACGCGCGAATTCAGGGCCGTCGTCGGCGAGCAATACCCGCTCGTGATCGGTGCGGGAGTGACGCCCGCGAGCGCGGCGGCCGACCTCGCAGACGCGGACGCGCTCATCGTCGGGAGTGCGCTCAAGGACACCTACCTCGACACCGGCGACGTCGACGAGGCGCACACGCGCGAACTGGTGGCGGCGATCCGCGCCCTCACCCCGAGGCAGGGAGCACATGCAATGGGAGGCATCCGATGAGCCGCGTACTTCTCGCGGGAGAATCCTGGTCGAGCACGACCGTGCACACGAAGGGTTTTGACTCCTTCATCACGTCGGTGTACGAGGAGGGCGCGCACGACTTCATCGCGGCGCTCGAGGCGGCCGGGCACGAGGTCGACTTCCAGCCCAACCACGTCGCGTCCGCGAAGTTTCCGCACACCGCCGAAGAACTCGATGCCTACGACGTTGTCGTGCTGAGCGACATCGGGGCCAACACCCTCCTGCTGCCGCAGGCCGTATTCATGCGCGGTGAGACGGTGCCGAACCGGCTCAAGGTGCTCGCGAAGTGGGTCGCCGATGGCGGCTCGCTGCTCATGGTCGGCGGCTACCTCAGCTTTCAGGGCATCGAAGCCAAGGCCAACTACCGCGGCACGCCACTCGCCGAGGTGCTCCCCGTGCTCATGGAGGTGGGCGACGACCGTGAGGAGACGCCCGAGGGGTCGGAAGCTTCGGTGACGGGCGAGCACGAGATCACGCGTGACATGCCGCACCCGTGGCCGAGCATCCTCGGGTTCCACCGCCTCGCGGCGAAGGAGGGTGCTGAGGTTCTCGCGACCGTCGGCGGCCACCCGCTGCTTGTCGTCGGTACGCACGGCGCCGGAAAGGTGGCGGCGTTCGCCACAGATATGGGGCCGCACTGGCTGCCCCGCACGTTCGTCGAATGGCCGGGATACGCCCGGCTCTGGCAGCAGCTCACCACGTGGCTGGGCTCAGGAAAGGCAGCGAAATGACCGACACCCGCGAGATTACCGACGAGCCGCCCGCCGGCCTGGTCGAGGCTCAGCGCCTCGCCATCAAGGTCGCCGAGACGATCGCCTACGGCACCAAGCCGATGGAGATCGAGCGCGACGTGCGCGACAAGACCGACGCCCTCGTACTCGAGCTCGGCGGAACCGGAGTCTGGACCCCGACGACCGTGGGCTTTGGCATCGGCACCCTAAGCTGCTTCCCGACCGACGAGCCGAGCGACCAGCGGTTCCTGTGGAATCTCGACCTCGGCATGATCGACGTTCACCCGGTGACGAAGGACGGCTGGTGGGGCGACTGCACGCGCTCGTTCCAGGTGGGCGACAACCCCGGTCAGGTCGCCATTCTCGAGACCGTCGAGCGCATCCACCAGACGGTGCTGGATGCTGCACGCCCGGGCATGCGCGCGTGCGACTGGTTCGGCATCTTCAAGGCCGAGCTCGACAAGACGCCCTACCTGCTGATGGACCGCCTCACCAACATCGGTCACTCGATCGACGCCAACACGTCGTACGACGGCGGCTACATCGACGCGTGGAACGAGACGGTGATGACGGGTGCCTGGGCGGTGGAACCGTTCATCGGTACGCACCTGTACGGCGCGAAGCGCGAGGACATCGTGTGGTTCGGTCCGACCAAGGCGACCGTTATCGCCTAGGCCGCGCCGGTTATATGATGAATATGTGAAATCGCAATCCCAGGATGCCACCTGGTCTCACGCGCTGCCGCTCTACCGTCTCAAGGCTGACATGTTCAAGGGACTCGCCCACCCGGTGCGCGTGCGCATCCTCGAACTGCTCGCGGCGGCGGATGAGGTCACCGTCACCCAATTGCTCGATGAGCTTGGACTCGAGCCATCGCACCTCTCCCAGCATCTTGCGGTGCTCCGACGCCACCGTCTCGTGGAGTCGGAGCGCCGGGGCAGCTTCGTGTTCTACTCGCTCGCGCACCGCGAGGTCGCCGAGTTGCTCGGGATCGCTCGACGCCTGCTGGTGTTGGCCCTGCGCGATGACCGTGAGCTCGCCGACGCGACGCAGTCGCTTCCCGAGTTGATCGTTCGGGGCGAGGGATGACGATCCGCGAGCATGTGCGGTCGCTCCTTCCTAGCCCGCGGGACTATGCGCTCGTTCGTCGGTCGTGGCGCGGCGACCTCGTCGCGGGGGTCACCGTCGGCATCATCGCCCTGCCACTCGCCCTCGCATTCGGGGTGAGCGCGGGCGTCGGCCCCGAAGCGGGGTTGGTCACCGCCATCATCGCGGGCGTCGTCGCCGCGATCTTCGGCGGCTCCAACGTGCAGGTGTCTGGCCCAACCGGCGCAATGGTGGTCGTGCTCGCGCCGATCGTCGCGGTGCACGGAGCGAGCGCCGTCGCCGTCGTCTGCGTCCTCGCGGGGATCATCGTCATCGTCGCCGGTGCACTCCGACTCGGTCGGGTGGTTTCGGTCATCCCGTGGCCCGTCATCGAGGGTTTCACTCTCGGAATCGCGATCATCATCTTCCTGCAGCAGGTTCCGACAGCGCTCGGTGCGCCCGCCGTGCACACCGGCGGATCGACTCACTCGACCAATGCGCTCGTCGCAGCCGTACAAGCGGTTCTCGACGCCGACCCCTCGGCCGCGATGTGGTCGCTGGCGGCGGTCGGGATCGTCGCCGTGGTGATGCTGGTGCTTCCGCGCATCCATCGAGGTATTCCGGCGTCGCTCATCGCGATCATCGTCGTCACGGTGCCGATGGCGATATTGGGCCTCCCGGGGGATCGGATCGGAGAGTTGCCGTCCGCGCTCTTCGCGCCCAGGATCCCCGTCATCGAGCCATCGAGTGTTCTCCAGCTCGTGCCCGCCGCGTTCGCGGTTGCCGCCCTCGCGGCCATCGAGTCCCTTCTCTCGGCACGCGTCGCTTCGACGATCGCACCGACGGGGGTCATCCAGCCCGACCGTGAACTCGTGGGGCAGGGTCTGGCCTCGCTGGCTGCGGGATTCTTCGGGGGGATGCCCGCGACGGGTGCGATCGCCCGCACCGCGGTGAACGTGAGATCGGGAGCACGAACGCGGGTTGCGGCCGTGGTGCACGCACTCGTGCTTGTTTTCGTCGTGCTGGTCGCGGCGCCCCTAGTGTCGGTCATCCCTCTCGCCGCGCTCGCGGGCGTGCTCATGGTGACCGCGGTGCGCATGGTCAGCCCAGGTTCCGTCCGAGCGGTCGTCACGGCGAGTCGCGGTGACGCGATCATCTTCTGCGTGACTGCCCTCGTCACGGTCGCCTTCGACCTCATCGTTGCTGTCATCATCGGCGTCGCCGTCGCCGGCCTGCTCGCCCTGCGACACTTGGCGCGGTCTGCGTCGGTGGAGCGCGAGTCGCTTCCTGGCCAGGCGCAGCCTGGTGACGAGCGCATCGCCCTCTACCGCATCAGTGGTCCGCTCTTCTTTGGGGCAGCGGAGGCGATCCTCGAGGAGGTCGCGGCGGTCGAGGGCATCTCCGTCGTGGTCGTGCGCCTCTCGAAGGTCGACTCGATCGACGCAACGGGTGCGCGCGCGATCACCGATCTGGTGGTGGCGCTACAACATCGCGGGGTCGTTGTGCTGCTCAAGGGCATCCGGCCTGAACACGTCACGCTCGCCGAGCGCGTCGGAATGATGGCGGCACTCAGTAATCCCCGTCACCGGTTCGACTCGCTCGATGACGCTGTCGAGCACGCGAGGGATCATGTGCGGCGCGAGAACGCGAGTACCGTCACCCGGTAGGTGGGGCTAGCCCAGCATCACCGTGCTCGGGTTGGCAGGGTCGACACGCAGAGTGATGACCTTGCCGGGCTGCCAATTGCCGAGCGCCGCGGCCGCGATCATCTGCCGGTGCACGACCTCGTACGGTGGCTTGCCGTCAATCGTGACATCGAGGGTGATGTCGTAGATCGGCGTCACATCGAATTTCTGACCCGTGTCGGTGATGGCCTTCACGACGCCCGAGCCGCGCACCGCCGAGTTGTAGGCTGCGGCATTCTCGAACGGGTTGAAGCCAGGGGCGCCTGCCGTCATTCCGGTGGTTCCCGCTGCAGCCGCCTGCTGGAATGCCGCCGCCTGCTCGGCGGCATCGGCTGCTTGCTTGAGGCTTTCGCTGAGCGACGGGCGTGGGGTCTTGGCGCCGGCATCGATGAGCCGGCCGAAGTCGTCGAAGATTCCCATGTCGTGTCTGCCTACATGAAGGGCTTGTCGCCGAAGGCGACAGCGTTCTTGTCAGCCGGAGACGTGGACGTCGGGGCGACTGTACGAGTTCGTCGCCAATGTCGTCGTGTTCGTGCCGTGGGGGTTCCTCGTGTTACTCGCGCTCGGCATCCGCTGGTGGTGGGTCGCCGCGTTCGCTGGCCTCGCCCTCACGCTCACGATCGAGATCGGGCAGATCCCGCTGCCGCGCATCTCCGACCCCCGCGACCTCGTCGCCAACATGCTCGGCACCCTCGTGGGCATCGCCCTCGCGGTCACACTAGTTCGCCGACGAGACGCTGCACTCCGGCGCCGTGGTTCCCTCGAACGCGGCGGTGAAGAACTTCTGCAGGGGTGAACCCTCGAAGACGAGGTCGGTCTTGTTTTCGGTGATCGCGCGCGCCGAGATCTCCCCGGGAATCGAGAAGTGGGTCGCGGGACTGACGATCCCCTCGAGTCCCACCGGGCGCACGGTCACGAGCTCGAGGTGTGACGCGATCTCGCGAGCGTCAGAGCAGTACACGTCAGCTAGCGAGTCGTAGAGAGCGCGAGACATGCAGTCTGCGGGTGTCGGGCCGACATCGGTTGGCAGTTGGCAGTGGATGATGTCGTCGTTCGTTCCCTGCGCGATGAGCAGTGGCACGGGGTCGCCGCCGACCGACGGAACCTTCGGGTAGGGGTTGCTGCCGAGCGGGCCGGGCAGGTTGAAGCGCATCCACTCGCACCACGACTCCAGGTCGCTCTCGGAGCTCGCCGCGCACGACGCGTCGAGCCCACCCCTGAAGTACTCGCCGACGGTGTAGCTCTCGGGCAGGTTCCAGACCTCCGGCACGAGCATCCGGTAGCTGGCCGCGTCTTCGTATTTCTCGACGTCAGCGCGCACCTGAGTCGCTTCGGCACCCGTCAGGCACAGGGCTGAGACGGTCGATACGGTGTCCGCGCCCGGGTCGGCCGTGACGAGGCTTGTGAGTGCCGGGAGTGCAACCTCCGCCGGATACGCGGGGAAGGCAGCATCCGCTGCGGGGGCGGGTCCGGCGGCGAGGGCATCCCAGGCCCCGAAGATGTAGGAGAAGAGTGCGGGACCGATCTGCATCTGAAGTTTCTGATCGGGAACCGCAAGGCCGACGTTCTTGTGCATCTCCCAGTCCGCGAGACCGTCGCCCGGCGCGACGCCGGGTTGACCGGCCTGCGTGATGAAGTTGCTCGCGGGTGCCATCGCCGCGACCCCGACGAGTGTGAGCGAGGCCGTGGGTTTGCTCGGGGTGGTGGCCGCGAGGTAGCTCTCGGAGAGCTGCCCGGCCCAGAGCGCCGCGTGCCCCCCTTGCGAGTGTCCCCAGATGATCGAGTCGTAGGCGGAGGGGGCCGCGGCTGCGAACGTGGTTGCCATGAGCTGCGTCGTCGCTCGCGACGCGTCGAGGATCGCGGAGGCTTCCATTTTGCCGACCACATACGTGGTGCCCGGCTGGTAGTCGGCCGCCGACACGACCCACCCCTCGTCGAGCGCGTACTGGAGCAGACCGTCGGCTGGGTCGCCTTCGTGCGCTCCGAGCGCCTTGCCCCACGACACCGCGTTGATCCCGCCGGGCATGCCCGCCCAGAACAGTGTCTCGGGCTTGCTCGACGGCAGACAGTCCTGGTCGATGCCGACGGTTCCGTGAGACCAGTCGAGCATGCGTCCCGATCCGTCGAACTCGGCGGGGCCCGCAGCCGGCGCCGCTGCCATCCCGCAGACGAGCTGAAGATCATTCTCGTCCACCCCGGTTGTCACATAGAGAATCCGCCACACTCGCGCGTCGGTCGGGAAACCGGGACTCGACCGGTTCGTCTCGGTGAGGTCGACCGCCGCCACCAGGTCACCAGGACCCAGCCCCGCGGGAACGACACCCCCCACGCCACTGGAGCCGCTGCACGGCGCCGTGTCTACGACGGACGGCGACGGTGTCGGTCGAGGGTCACTGGGCGAGGTGCAGGCGCTCGTGGCGGCGACGACGGCGAGCGCGGTGATCAGCAGAATGTGGCGAGACACCCGGGTCATGCGCCTCATCGTACTGGCGCGGGGTAGCTGCGCAGCGCCCCAGAACGGAGGGCCGCCCATCCATAGTCGGTTCATAGGCTTCGCCAAGCAAGCACTCGGTTACCGGCTGTCTGATGGACCCATGACCAAGACCACCGCCACCACTCACGCCGACCACGCCGAGCACGCCCACAACGAGGTGCACGAAGAAGACCTCGGCCTCGTGTACGACATCCGCACCCTCATCGGCCGCCGAGCCGCCCTCGGTCTCTTCGGAGGGGTAGCGACGGCAACACTCCTCGCGGCATGCTCAGCGACGGTGGATGCCGCCCCCACGGCGACCCCGTCGACGAGCACCCCAGAGCCGAGTGCATCCGCCGCCGCCGCCCCCACGACCGAGGTTCCCGACGAGACCGCGGGCCCGTACCCGGGCGACGGGTCGAACGGAGTCAACGTGCTCGACGACTCCGGAATCGTGCGTAGCGACATCCGCTCGAGCTTCGGCTCGTCGACAACGATCGCTGAGGGTGTGCCGCTGACGATCAAGCTCACCGTGCGTGAGGCCGCGACCGGCAACGTGCTCGAGGGTGCGGCGGTGTACCTGTGGCATTGCACACGCGACGGTGCGTACTCGCTGTACGGCCGCGGCCTCGAGAACGAGAACTTCCTGCGCGGCGTGCAGCAGGTCGACTCGACGGGTACGGCAACCTTCACCTCAATCTTCCCCGGCGCATACTCGGGACGCTGGCCGCACATCCACTTCGAGGTCTACTCGGACGTTGCGACCGCCGTCGCGTCGGGGCCCATCGTCAAGACCTCCCAGATCGCTCTGCCCAAGGAGGCGTGCGAGGCCGTCTACGCGACGACCGGATACGAGCAGAGCGTGCGCAACCTCGGTCAGTCGAGCCTCGCCTCAGACAACGTGTTCGGTGACGACGGCGGCATTCACCAGATCGCAACGATGTCCGGTTCGGCGGCGCAGGGATACACGGCGTCGCTCACGATCGGGGTGTGACCTAGCGGGTGACCCGCACCGGCGTGAGCGTCGCGATCTTCGGCTCACGGTTGTCGCCCGATGATCGACCGGTGAGTCGACGCCCGATCCACGGGAGTACGTACTCGCGCCAGTAGGCGGCGGTGCGCGGTCGCGCGATCTCGTGCTCGTCGACCCCCGGGATCAGCACGGGCACGCCGAGCGCGGCGAGAACGTTCCCGGCCACGCGCGTGTGACCCGCGCCGTTCAGGTGGAGCTTGTCGACCGACCAGTAGCGAAGCTGCGTGAGTTCGGCATCCGCCCAGTTGTCGACCCACGTGACGCCCTCAGCGGGCAGCCTGTCTCGCACCGCGCGCGCCAGCTCGTTTCCGCGACGCTCTATGGATGCGCCGAGCGGAATGTGCCTCGTCGGGTTGGCCCCGCTCGCCAACACGACGTGGATGCCCGCATCGGTCGCCCGCGCCACGGAGTCCAGCAGCTGGGTCGCCACCGACTCGATTGACACCCGCGGCCGCATGATGTCGTTGCCTCCGCCGTTGATGCTGATGAGCGCGGGCCGCTGGGCGATGGCGGCATCCATTTGCTCACCCGCAATGGGGGCGAGCAGGCGACCCCGGATGGCCAGGTTCGCGTAGCTGACCGGCTCGGTCGAGGCGAGTGCGAGGCCCTGCGCTACGAGGTCGGCCCATCCGCGCGGGGTGCCGTCGTCACGTTCGTCGCCGTAGCCCTCGGTGAAGCTGTCACCGATTGCCACGTAGCTCGAGAAGGTCATGAGCAAAACCCTAGACTCGGCCCATGGCATCCGTCTCCCGTTCACGCCTGGGGGCGGCAGGTATCCCTCTCGTCGCCGCCGGTGTGGCCGTTCTCCTCGTCTTTGTTCTGCCCGTGATCGGCGTCGCCCTGCCGTATCGGGGGATCCCCGCGATCGTTGTGCTCGCCGTTGCCGTATTGCTGCTTGCCCTTCTCGGTGTCGACAATCGGGCCGCCATGATCACTCTCTTCATCGCGGGGTTCGGCTTGGTCGTCTACGCCGTCGCGCTTCTCGGCCTGCCGCTGCCCGGTGGGGTCATGACGCTCGCCCTCTTTGTGGGCATCTTCGGCTTCGTGGCGGCCACTCTTGTGCTCTTCATCTCGAGGGAGTTGCGCGGGGCGCCGGGCGTCGCACTCATCGTCGCCGCGGTTCTCGTTGCGGCCTGGCTCTTCTTCGCCGGTGATCTGCAGCACGCTCTCGCGGTTGCGGCGGGGATCGCGCTGGCAGTCACGGGCGTTCTCTTCGTCCGTGGCGGTCGTTCGCAGCCCTAGACTGACGCCATCTCGATACACCGACGTTTGGAGTAGTTCATGGCTTCTGTCTCCCGTTCCCGTCGTTCGGCCGCGGGCATCGCGTTCATCGTCGCCGGCGCGCTCTACCTGTTGTCGATCGTGCTGCCGCTGCTGTCCATCTCGCTCCCGTGGCTGACATCACTCGCCAACGCCGCCATGGCGGTCGGCTTCGTGATTCTCGCCCTCGGTGCCGTCAACGCCACGGTGACGAAGATCGCGCTCATCGTCGCGGCCGTGGGCTTCGCGATCCTCGCGCTCACGGGCCTCGGCATCGCACTGCCCGCGGCGCTCGTCACGATCGGGGTCGTTCTTGCGGCCTTCGGTTTCCTCGTGGGAGCGATCGTGCTCTACACGGGCAAGGAGGTATCCAACACCGCGGCAATTCTGTTCATCGTCGCCGCGGTGCTCGCGGTGCTCTGGCTGCTCGGCCTCATTGCGGTGCTGCCGCTCGCCGGACCGCTTGGTGTCGTCATCATCGCGGCACTCGGCATTGCCCTCATTGCGGCGGGCGTGTATTTCCGCCGCACCGAGGCGGGCGGCCGTCGCCGCTAGACCCACGAGTGGGAGCGGCTGCGGCTAGGGCTGCAGCCGCTCCATGCTCCAGCCGCCCGCATCCGTGCGCGTGAAGCGCAACCGGTCGTGCAGGCGCGACGAGCGTCCCTGCCAAAACTCGATGCTGTGCGGGATGATACGAAATCCGCCCCACGTCGAGGGGCGTGGTACTTCGCCGCCTTCGTAGCGTCGCTCGAGCTCGGCAACTTTGTCCTCGAGCTCGTGCCGGTTCGCGATGGGCTGTGATTGGTCGCTCGCCACGGCCGCGATCTGGGACCCGCGGGGACGGGTCGCAAAGTAGGCGTCGGAAACTGCGGCGTCGGTCGGTTGCGCAACCCCACGAACGATCACCTGGCGGTGTATCACGTACCACGGAAAGACTGCCGCGATGTGCGGGTCGGCCAGTAGCGCGCGGCCTTTCTGCGAGGTGTAGCTCGTGAAGAACTCGAACCCGATCTCGTCGAGCGTGCGCAGCAGCACGGTGCGACTCGACGGTGTTCCGTCGGGCTCGATGGTGGAGAGCACCATGGCGTTCGGCTCGTAGACCTGGGCTCGTTCGGCGTCGGCGAGCCAAGCGCCGAACTGGGCGAGTGGATCGGGGAGCACCCCGTCTTCGGTGAGTGGTGTCTGTCCGTAGTCCTCGTGGCGGTGGAGCGCGTCTTGGGTCACACTTCGAGGGTAGCCCGAGGAGTACGATCGACATCATGACGGTTCGCATAGATGGACTTGAGTTCAAGGGTCTGCCCCTGGGCGCCACGTATGATCCTGCCGCGCTCGGCGATCTCGGGTGGAACGTGTCCCGGGGCGATACCGCAACGCCCCTCGCGACGCTCTCTCGGCCGGCGCTCGCCGACAACGCCGCAGCCATGCGCGAGTGGTGCGAGCGCAGTGGGGTCGACATTGCCCCACATGCCAAGACCACCATGTCCTCCGAGATCGTCGACCTTCAGCTCGAGGCGGGCGCGTGGGGCATGACCGCCGCGCTCCCGCGCCAGGTGGGCGTCGTGTGGGGCTTCGGCGTGCACCGGGTGATCCTCGCAAATGAGGTGTCCGATCCGGCCGCCATCGCGTGGATGGGGTCGCGGCTGGGCGACGAACGCACGGTCTACGTCTACGCCGACTCGATCGAGGGCGTCGGCATCCTTCATGACGCGCTCGTGGATGCCCCACGCAGGCTTCCCGTTCTCATCGAGCTCGGGTACCCGGGTGGTCGCACGGGTGCGCGCTCCGTTGCCGACGCCATCGCGGTCGCCGAGGCGGTCGTCGCCTCTGACCGCCTGGAGCTCGCGGGAGTGGCGCTCTTCGAAGGAGCCCTCGGCGGCGCACACCGTACCGCGGAGAGACTCGCCGCCGTCGACGCCTTCCTGACCGATCTCGGCGATCTCGCGCGCTCCCTTGCTGGTCGATTCGAGTCTGCTGAACCCGTGATCACGGCGGGCGGGTCGCTCTACTTCGACCGCGTGGCGGCCGTACTCGGCCCGGTGGCCCATGAGCTCGATGCCCGAGTCGTGATCCGCAGTGGCTGCTACCTCGTGCACGACCACGGCATGTACGAGGGTGGTACCCCCTCCGCGACGGGCGTCGCGGATGCCCCGCACTTCCGCCCCGCGCTCAGTGTGTGGTCGCGCGTGGTCTCCGCGCCCGAATCCGGTCTCGCGCTGCTCGATGCCGGGCGCCGCGACGTGTCGTACGACGACGACCTGCCCATCCCGCTCGAACGCTGGCGCGACGGTGACGTGCTCGAGCTGCGCGCAGCGGCGACGGTCGGATCGCTGAGCGATCAGCATGCATTCCTGCACCACCCGGATCTGGATATCCGTGCGGGTGATCTCGTGCGACTGGGTGTCTCGCACCCCTGTACGACCTTCGATCGGTGGCGGCTCATGCTCGTGACCGATGACGACTACTCGGTACTCGACGGTCTGCGCACGGACTTCTAGCCCAGCTCGATCCGGGGCCTTGGGATACCCTCGTCGCATGGATCGGCACGAGCTCGAGGCGCTCGCGCACCTGCGTCGTGCACGAGACATGATCGACCGCGACTACGCCAAACCACTCGATGTCGTGTCCATGGCTCGACACGCGTTCATGTCGCCCGCGCACTTTTCGCGCCAGTTCCGCGCGGCCTACGGCGAGACCCCGTATAGCTACCTCATGACGCGTCGAATCGAGCGGGCGATGGCGCTGCTGCGCGAGGGTATGAGCGTGACCGACGCGTGCATGGCGGTCGGGTCGACCTCCCTCGGCTCATTCAGTTCCCGCTTCACGGAGATCGTCGGCGTCACCCCGAGCGCCTACCGTGAGCGCGAGCTCGGTGCAGACCTGGTGATGCCCGCGTACCTCGCGAAGGTGCGCACCCGCCCGCGCCGTACGAAGGGTGTCGTCGTCGACTCCCAGTGACACCCGCGCTGTACCCCACTCGGGGACTACAAATCGGGGTACAGCAGCCGCGACGATAGCTGAGGAAAGGGCATTTCTTCATCGCGCGGGGGCGCGAGGATGCCCGACCAGGGGGAAACACCAATGTCCACAGTCATCCACGACGACGTGCCGGCTGCCGCCGAACACCACCACGGCAAGCGCGACCGCGCGGCGCGGCTCACCGCGCAGGGCAAGCCGCGCACCGGCCGTTACCTGCTACTGGGGATCGGCCTCTGGCTCTTCCTCGGCCTCGTTCTCGATCACCTCTTCCACAACCAGATCGTGCGGGGCGGATGGATCGTGCTCGGCGCCGCTCTCGTTCCGACAGCGCTCGTCTACGCCATGGCCCACCGCCTGCGCGTCACCGACACTCTCAGCGTCGCGACGCTCGTCAAGGCGTTCATCGTCGGCGGCTTCTTCGCCTTCACAATCGGTGCCACGTTCGACACGCTTGTGAGCATCCTCGCGCCGGGGACCGATGGGGGACCGAGCCTGATCTCGTATGCCCTCTCCGGGATCGTCGAGGAGGCCTCGAAGGCCGCGCTCGTCATCTTCATCGGCTGGAAGGTCGCCAAAACGGTGCGCAACGGCCTCTTCCTCGGTGGTGCGGTCGGTGCGGGCTTCGCGCTCTTCGAGACCATCGGATACATCGACTACGCGCCCACGATGCTGGGTGGCAACCCCGCCGCGGTCGATGGCGAACTCTTCCAGGCGATCACCGCTGTCGAGCGCGCCATCACGATGCCCGTGGGCCACCCGCTGTGGGCGGCACTGCTGGGCGCCGCGATCTTTGCCGCGGCGTCTCAAACAGGCAAGTTTCGCATCACGCCGCTCGTCGTGCTCGCGTACCTCGGTGTCGCGTTTCTCCACGGCATGTGGGACTCGGGCCGCGTCATCCTCATGGACCTCGTGCCCAACAAGGAGATCGCGGGTCTCGCCGCCCTACCCCTCGAGCTCGTGCTCGGTCTCGTCGGCGGCCTCATCTGGCTTCGCGTCGTGCGCCACGCCAACAAGCTCGAGGCGAGCAGGATCGAAGAAGCGCCCGCAGCGTAGTCGTCCCTAGTGTGGTGGCATGTCCATCGCACTCAAGTTCAGCACCATCACTGTCACCGACGTCGACGAGGCTCTCGCGTTCTACCGCGACGGCCTCGGCTTCGTCGTGCTGGGCGACGTCTCGTACGGAGGTCGGTGGGTTACCCTCGGCGCCGACGGCGGAGATGCCCAGGTCGTGCTCGAGGTGCCCGAGGGCGGCCGTTCGGAGGCCGACGCGAACACCCTCCAGGAGCTCGTGACCAAGGGGGTCATGCCGCTGACCGTGTTCAAGACCGACGACCTCGACGGTCTCTTCGAGCGTTTACTGTCGTCGGGTGCAGAGGTGCTGCAAGAGCCCATGGAGCAGTCGTGGGGTCCGCGCGACTGTGCCTTCCGCGACCCTTCGGGCAACATCATCCGTATCGCCCAGGCCTGAACCATCACACCCCGACTGGCCACCGGTTGTTCGCGCGGTACTCGCGCGGAGTCACACCCAGTTCACTCCTGAATTGCCTGTTGAAGTTGCTGACGTTCGTATAGCCCACCTTGTGACAGATATCGGCGATTGCGGTATCCGTGCGCGAGAGCAGCCGGCACGCGCTCGCGATCCGCAGCCGGCGCACCATGTGCGAGAAGGTGACACCACTGGCACGTTTGAAGTAGCGAGAGAACGTCGGCTCAGACATGTGGGCGAGGCGGGCTGCATCAGACATCCTCACGTCCGACGTGAGGTTGTCGAGAATGTAGGCCATGCCGGCCTCGACCGCCGAGCGCCCGTCGAGCCCAATCTCGGGTCGGGTTGCGACTTCGAGCACGTAGCTGGTGTCGGCTGGGTCGGCCTCTGCGAGCACACACAGCAGATCGAGTAGTCGCGAGGCCCGGCGCGGACCACTTTCCCTCCCGATCGCCTCGATGCGGTCGGCGGCGTTCACCGCGGTCGCCCCCGAGTAGATGATTCCGCGACCGCTCGCCTCTAACAGCGGTTGTACGTCCGCGAGCTCGGGCATTGCCTCCCGACACGCGGCGAACCACTCGGCGCTGAACTGGATCACGGCGTCGCGATCCACGATCACGTCGCCCGCGGGGAGATGGCTCATCCAGTCGTGGGGCAGATCCGGCCCGACCAAGGCAACATGTCCGGCCGAGAACTGGCCCACCCGGTCACCGATGATGAACGTCCCCGAGCCCTCGCGAATCAGGTGCAGCTCGAACTCGGGATGATAGTTCCAGCGCGCGAGGTCGCTCGGATAGTCGTGACTTACGAAGCGAAAGGAGTGGCCCGGCATCACCGGGATCACCTCGCGAACCGCCTGGTGGGCTTCAGGAATCGAGGTCAGGTTCACCCTTCAAGGCAAACAATTCGCCGCGCTGAAAGAAAGTATCGAAATATGACGGCTCGCGAACTGACCCCATCGTCGCCGTCGACCTAGCGTCGAAGGCGGTGATCGCTCGGCCGCACGCGCGTCCACCACGCGCCCAGTCTGGACGAGCAAAGGAGTTATCCATGACCATCGCCACCACACGCCGAACCCGATGGGTCGGCGTCGCGCTACTGACGGCGGGAGCCGTGACCCTGGCCGGTTGCTCCGGCTTCGGTGGAACCGGTGGGGGTGACGCCGAAGGCGACGTCACCCTCACCCTCGCCACCGTCAACAACCCGCAGATGAAGGACATGGAGGAGCTGAAGGGCGCCTTCGAAGAGCAGAATCCGGGCATCACGATCGACTTCGTGCAGATGGAAGAGGGCGACCTGCGCGCCGCGGTCACCGCCGACGTCGCGTCGGGTGCTGGCCAATACGACATCGTCACCGTGGGTGCCTACGAGGTTCCGCAGTGGGGCGCCCTCGGGTGGCTCACCGACCTCACCCAGACGCTTCAGGATGATGCGGCCTACGACGTCGAGGACATCCTGCCGCCCGTGCGTGAAGCACTCTCCGTCGACGGACGTCAGTATGCAGTCCCCTTCTACGGTGAGACGTCGATTCTCATGTACAACAAGGAGATCCTCGACGCAGCGGGACTGACCATGCCGAACGAACCCACCTGGCAGGAGGTTGCGGACATCGCTCGCGCGGTCAACAGTCCCGAGAGCGCGGGCATCTGCCTGCGCGGCAAGCCGGGGTGGGGCGACCTGTTTGCCCCCCTCACGACGGTCGTCCAGACCTTCGGCGGCACCTGGTACGACGAGAACTGGGATGCCCAGGTGAACTCGCCCGAGTTCGTTGAGGCCGTCGAGTTCTATGTCGACCTGCTGGCTGACGCGGGTGAGGCAGACCCCGTCTCAGTAAGCTTCACCGAGTGCCTCAACCTGTTGAGCTCGGGCAAGGTCGCCATGTGGTACGACGCCTCCGTCGCGGCATCCATCCTCGAAGACGCCAATAGCTCTGACGTGGCGGGCAAGATCGGGTACGCGCACGCACCCACGGTGAAGACCGACGAGTCTGGGTGGCTCTGGTCGTGGAATCTCGCCATCCCGTCGACCACGAAGAACCTCGACGAAGCGGAAACCTTCATCAAGTGGGCAACCAGCAAGGAATACCAGCAGCTTGTCGGTGAGACCTTGGGCTGGACCCGCGTACCCCCGGGAGCGCGCACCTCGACATACGAAATCCCCGAGTACGTCGACGCGGCCGCCGCTTTCGCGCCCCTCACCCTCGAGGTCATGAACGAGGTCGACCCCGTGCAGCCCGGAGTGAACCCGCAGCCGTGGGTGGGCATCCAATACGTGACGATCCCCGAGTTCCAGGATGTGGGCAACCAGGTCGCGCAGCTCGTCGCCGATGCGATCGCGGGCCGCACGACGGTAGCCGAGGCGCTCGACAGGGGGCAGCGGATCGCCCAGGTGGCGGGTGACAAGCAGAAATGAGGCAGGCGCGCGCGCTCGTGGCGCCAGCACTCGTGTTCGCGATCGCGCTGACCCAGGTGCCATTCCTCGTCACGATCGTCTTCTCGTTCCTCAGCTGGAACCAGTTGCGACCGGCTGACATCGGATTCACCGGGTTCGACAACTACGCCGTGGTGTTCACGGGGCCGGACTTCGTTCCGGCCCTCGTGGCCACCGTCGTCATCACCGCGTCGGCCGTCGTGCTGTCGCTTCTGCTGGGTCTCGGTCTGGCCCTCCTCCTCGATCGCAAGTTCGTCGGCAGGGGAGTGGCCCGCACTCTCATCATCACGCCCTTCCTCGTGATGCCGGCCGCGGCGGCGCTCATCTGGAAGTGGTCGATGCTCGATGCGAACGTGGGAATAGTGAACTGGGCGATCGGACTCGTGGGAATCGCGCCGATCGGATGGAACACCGACTTTCCCCTCGCGACGATCGTGATCCTGCTGACGTGGCAGTTCACCCCGTTCATGATGCTCATCCTGCTCGCGGGTCTTCAAAGCCAGGATCGCTCGGTCATCGAGGCGGCTTCGGTCGACGGCGCGGGAGTGGTACGTACCTTCCAATTCCTGACCCTGCCGCACCTGCGCCAGTACGTCGAGATCGCGGTGCTGCTTGGGTCGATCATGCTCCTGCAGGTCTTCGACCCCATCGCGATCATGACGAAAGGAACGGGCGGCACCAAGACCCTCTCGTACCTCCTCTATGAGCGCGCTTTTATCGGACTCGACATCGGTCAGGCGGCTGCCTTTGGTGTCGTCACAGTCATCGTCACGATCGCGGTCGCGAGCCTCGCGCTGCGCGGTCTATTCGGAGTATTTGTGCGAGGGGAGATACGCGGATGAGGCGCGCAAGAGCATCCCTCGTCACGGCGTTCACGTGGGTTGTGGCACTCCTGTTCTTCTTCCCGGTGGGGTGGATGGTGTTCACCGCGCTCAAGTCCGAACGGGACGCCGCGTCCATCCCGCCCGATCTGTTCGTGCACCTCAGCTTCGAACAGTTCGCGCGGGTGTTCGATCGCGGCATGGGTGCCTACCTCGCCAACTCGCTCACCGCGAGCGTCGGATCCACCATCCTCGTGCTCCTGCTCGCGATTCCGTGTGCGTATGGGCTCAGCATCAGGCCGATCCGCAAGGTCAGCGACGTGCTGTTCTTCTTCATATCGACGAGGTTCCTGCCCGCCGCCGCATCCATCATCCCCATCTTCTTCATCCTGAAGACGATCGGAGCTCTCGACAACATCACCACGATGGCGTTGCTCTATTCGGCGATGAACCTTCCGATCGCCGTGTGGATGATGCGCTCGTTCTTTCTCGAAGTGCCGAGAGACATCGTGGAGGCCGCCCAGGTCGACGGTGCGAACCTGCGCACCGAGATCACGCGTGTGGTGCTCCCGATCGTGCTGCCGGGGGTGGCGGCCGTCGCACTCATCTGTTTCATCTTCGCCTGGAACGAGTACTTTCTCGCGACGCTCCTCACGACCTCCCAGGCACGCACGACGCCGCCGTTCCTGGCGAGCTTCGTCGACGGTCGCGGTCAGTTCCTCGCGGTGCTCTCCGCCGCGTCGACTCTTGCCGTACTCCCGGTGGTGGCAGCGGGGTGGATCGCGCAGAAGCAGTTGGTGCGAGGGCTTGCGATGGGCGCGGTCAAGTAGCGGGGGCCCGAAGCCGATCCACGTGACAGGCGGTCTGCAGCAATGCGAGCCTCAGGTGGTAGCCCGCCAGATTCTCCCAACCCACCGTCCACCGCACCTGCGATGCGACCTCCCACACGGTCGCGTCCGGGTCGGTGTGAAGCACCGCGGCGACCTCGTCCGCGCGCGTGAGATGGTGCTGGGTGAGGGCGGCGCACCGTTCGGCGAGTCCCGCGAACGAATACTCGTGGGCCGGATGTACCGTGTCCCGGTCGAGCCGGGCGACGAGGTCGAGCGAATTCAGATAGTCCACGAGTCCGTTTCCTGACGGTGCCGCACCGAGCGCGAAGCCGGGTCGTGTCACCGGCAGCACGTGGTCGCCGGTGAACAGAAGCCCCTCATCAGGCGCGTCGACACACAGGTGACCGGTGGTGTGACCGGGCGTGTGCACGGGAACGAGGCGGCGACCGGGAATCTGCAGCACGTCGCCGGCGGCAAGAAAGGTCAGGTCGGCGACATCACCCAGGGGCGGCCGCGACGGACCCACCGCGGCGGCCCACCGGTCGGCCGGTACTCCCCAGCCATCAAGCTGCTGTGCCTCGGCGAGCGAACGGGCATCCGTCACGATGGCGTCGATCTCTGCCGGGTGCGCGACGACGGGTGCGCCGCTGGCGCGTGCGAGTCGTGCCGCTCCCCCGAAATGGTCGACATGCAGGTGCGTGATCGTGATCGATGCCACGCGGTGGACGCCGGCACCCACCGAGTCGAGCGCGCGGGAGAGTATCTCGAAGTTCTGCTCGGTGCCCGCACCCGGGTCGAGCACGTGCGCGTCGCCGTTCGCGTCGAGGAACACATAGGTGAGTGTGTAACGAACAAACGCGTCACCGAACGGCACGGGAACGCTGAACATCCCCTCACCGATCTCGCGCATCTCGGGAGTCTCGCCCCGCGCAAAGGTGTCGAACTGGTCGGTGTAGAGCGGTGTGGGCTGCATCACTTTCAGGCTACCGTTGCCTCATGGTGGCACCGAAGACCGAGCCCGCGAGCACACCCGCTGGCAAGCCCTCCACCATCGACGAGTACATTGCGGGGTATCCCGACGAGGTACGCGGGATGCTGCAGCGCGTGCGCACCGCCATCAGCGACCAGGTCCCCGGGTTCTCGGAGAAGATTCGGTACGGCATGCCCGCGATCATGCTCGGCTCAACGAACGACCCCACGGGCGGTCGTTACGCTCTCCATTTCGCCGCCTGGAAGAACCACCTCGGTCTCTACCCGATCCCCACCCTCCCGGAACCGCTGGAGAGTGAGATCGCGCCGTATCGCGAGGCGAAGGACTCCGTGAACTTCCCGTACACGCGACCTGTGCCGTACGACCTCATCTCGCGCGTGACGGCGGCGATCGTGTCGCTCCGACACGGTAACTGACCGCCGCCCGACG
>CAYZHZ010000013.1:0-29809 GCA_964477625.1 uncultured Salinibacterium sp. | reverse complement strand
TGAGCACCGGGATGTCGATGTCGACGGTCACACACAGGTCGAGGCCGATGAGGTCGGCGATCGAGACTTCGGCGCCGACCTCGAGGTCGTTGGCTGTGAGGTCGCAACCGAGCTCCGCACCCGGGGAGGTGTGGGTGATGTCGGTGACCCGGTTGTCCGCGTCGTACCCATAGTCGGTGGTTACTCCGGTGGAGCGCAGCACGCTCGTGAGGTTCGATGCGGCGTCGTATCCATACGCCAGGTCACCCCAGCGGGACTGCTGCAGCACCGGGCGGCCGGCGTCGTCGTACTGATACGTGACAGTGTCACCGCCCGGGAGCTTCAGACCCGTCTGCGCGCCCGTGGTGTCGTAGGTGTACTGCAGCACCTTGCCGAGCGAGTCCGTCTGCTTCGTCATCCGGCCGGCGGCATCGAACACCCACCCCGAGGCACCGAGCGCATCCGTCATCGCGATGAGGTTCTGCGCGGCGTCGTAGGTGAACGTCGTGTCCACCTCGGTGGGGTGGTCGATCTTCGCCAGATCGGACCGCGGCGTGTACGCGTAGGTCGTCGACTGGTTCTTCGCGTCGACCTGCTTCACCTGCCGGCCCAGAGCGTCGTACTCGAACCGCCACGTTTTGCCGAGCGGGTTGGTCTCCGAGAGGGTGCGACCGAGTTTGTCGTAGACGAACTGGGTGACCGCACCCACCGGGTCGGTGATCGTTGTCAGATCCCCGACCGGGTTGTAGGCGTAGGCGGTCGTGACGTTCACATCCGCGCCCGCGGGTGCCGGCAACGGCGTCGATCCCTCAGTCACGGAGGTGAGGCGACCCAACGCGTCATACGCGTACGCGGTCTTCACCCCGTTCGCGTCGGTCATCGAGGTGCGGCGACCCGCAGCATCCCACACCTGGGTTGTCTGGTTGCCGAGGGGGTCGATGGATGCCGTCAGACGACCCGCGAGGTCGTAATCGAAGGCGGTGGTGTTGCCGTTCGGGTCGGTGGAGGCGACTACTCGGCCCATTGGGTCGTACCCGACGGCGCTGGTGTTACCCAGCGGGTCTGCCGAGGCGACCGGGCGCGACAACGCGTCATAGGTGAGAATGGATGTGCGACCCAACGCATCAGTCGAGGTCACCGTGTTACCGCGACTGTCGTAGCTGTAACTGCCTCCGGTACCCAGCGGCCCCGCCCACGACACGAGCTGGGAGGCTGCGTCGTAGGTGTAGTCGGTGGTGTTGCCGCGGCGGTCGATCTGGGTGGTGAGGTTGCCGCGGGCGTCGTAACCGTACGAGGTGGTTTCACCTGCCTGGTCGGTGACCTCGGTGAGACGGTCGAGCACGTCGTACTCGTACTGCATCGTCTGGCCGAGAGCATCGGTTTCGGTGACCGTGCGACCGAGGGCATCGAACTCGGTGCTGGTTACAGCGCCGAGCGCATCCGTGGTGGTCGTCAAGCGACCCACCGGGTCGTAGGCGTAGCCGGTGACCGCGCCGAGGGGGTCGACGGTCGAGAGCAGGTTGCCGACCGGGTCGTAGCTGCGTGACCAGACACCGCCCGCGGCGTCGGTGACCGACACGGGACGGTAGGCGTCATCGAGTTCGAAGGTGGTTACGTGGCCCAGCGGATCGGTGGTGGAGGTGAGGTCGTCTTCGGTGTTGTACTCGAACGAGGTCACCCCACCCTCCGGGTCGGTGACCTTGACCACACGGAACAGGTCATCCCACACGTAGGCGGTCACAGCGCCGTCCGGATCGGTGCGGGTGACCGGGTGGTCGTTACCGTCGTAGGTGAAACTCGTCACCCCACCGGCGGCATCGGTTTGGGAGGTGAGGCGGTCGGCGGTGTCCCACACGAAACTCGTGGTGCCGCCCGCGGGGTCGGTGACAGAGGTGAGCCGGTTCGCGAGATCGTACGAGAAGACCGTGGTGCGACCGAGCTGGTCGGTCATCGTGGACAGGTTGCCGCGGGAGTCGTAGCCGAATGTCGTGACACCGCCCGCAGCATCCGTCGACATCGTCAGATCGCCCGCCGCGGTGAACTCGTTGGTCAGCTGCACCCCATCGGCGCGGGTGATGCCGGTCGTAAGCCCCCTGGCGTCGACGCTGAAGGTCGTGGAGCGGCCGAGGGCGTCGGTGACCGACGCGATCTCACCCGTCGGCGTGTATGTGTACGCGGTGGTGGCACCGGTGGGGTCGGTTTCGGAGGCCATGTTGCCGTTGTCGTCGTAGGTGTACTCCCACGTCTGGCCCCGTTCGTCGGTGAAGGACGTGACCTGGTTGCGGTCGTCGTAGGTGTACGACTGCGCATTGCCCAGGGCATCCGTGATGCTCGTGATGCGGGACTTCTCATCGAACGCGAACACCGACTCGTTGCCCTCGTTGTCGGTGTAGACCGTGTGCCCGCCTTCGCCGGCTTCGAGCTGGTAGTCGAAGGTGCGCAGGTTGTTCTCCGCGTCCCACTGCTTGACCACGCGACCCTCATCGTCGTACTCGTTGACCAGGTACACGATGCCGGCGGTATCGGTGGCGGTGAGCATCCGGTGCGCGTCGTCATAGGTGAACGTGCGGGTGCGACCATCCGGGTTGGTGATCGAGACCAGGTCGCCCTGCTCGCTGTAGGCCAGCGACCAGACCCGCCCGTCGGGGTGCGTGAAGCTCGTGATGCGACCGACGGCGTCGTTACCGATCGTGACCGTCTGCCCCGCCTGATCGGTGATCGAGATGAGGGGCACGAACTGGTGGATGTCCTCATCCGGCTCGGCATACCCGAGCGTGTAGGCGTTGCCCTGCCGGTCGGTGTGCTTCTCCAGCTCGCCGATACCCTCAATGTCGGAGGTGTCGAACAGCCACGACTCACCATCCGCAGCGGTCAACAGCAGCTTCTCGTCCTCCGTCGCGGTGAGCGTGAGGTACAGCCCGTCTTCGCCGGTGTAGCCGCCGGCGCCGTCGGGTTCGAACATGAAACTCGCGCCATCGCCGCGGACCACCAGGGCACTGCCGTCGTCGAACTTTTGAGCGTGCGCGGTCAAACCGAAGTTCCAGCCCGCACCCGTTCTGCTCAGGCGTCCATCGAGGGAGTTGTAGATGAGGTTCAGGTCGAGGTTCTGACCGCCCACACCGGGGAGGGTGAAGATCGGCTCATCCTCGATCAGGTTGCCCGTCGAGAACGAGACCGGGTCAGCACCGTAGGTGAGGTAGTTCTGGTACCCGAGGTTGCGCCACTGCGCCAACTGCGCCTCACTGGGGCGGGCAGGCCAACCACCCGTCACCGGATCGGTGCAATCGAAACCCTGCGTCTCGAGGTAAGCGCCGAGACCCGTGAAGACACCACTCGTGATGAACGAGAACCCGTTGTCGATCACCGGGCGGTCGTAGTTGTGATCGATGTACAGCGTCTCCAGATGCACCATCGCACCAGGCAGAGAATCGAACGACGAGTACGGGTAGGTGCTCGAAGAGACACCACGCGCTGGACGACCCGTGTAACCGGGGAGCTGAGCCACCAGGTTCGCGGCGAGCGAGGCATCCACCCCGCCACCGCGGGCGTACACCTTCGAACCACCATCCGCTTCCGTGCCCCAGGGGAAACCGACGAACGCGTCGAACGCGAGCGTGATCGTCAAGTTCGGGTTGAATGAGGCGGCCATACCGGCACGCGTCGCACTCGACAGGTACGCGGGGGACGCGGACGTGCGGGTGACGAGCACCTCCGCCAAGCATCCTTCGGTCAACTGCGCCGCCAACTCGTTGGCCAGACGCACATTCTGCGGCAACTCCGTCATCGCCCCGCCCGGACCCACCGTGTGACCGACATCATCATCCGGGTCGAGCACGATACGCGGACCGGGCGGCGGCACGAACTTCGTGCCGATCACCACGAACTGAGACAGGTGATCGATCTCACCCTTCACACTGCCGGTCTCAGCATCGAAGTACGAGGGGATCTCCACCCACGGCTCTCCCGGCTGCTCACGCGTGACAATGCGCAGGCTCGACGGGTCGAGATCGGCGATCGCCTCATCATCGACCTCGATCTCCACAGCAACACCCGGAGTGACCTCCGTGACGATGTCAGGACCGTTCCTGACCTCCTCGATCACCGCATCGGCCGGGAACGAGGTGACCTCCTCCCCCGCCGACGTCGTCGCATCGATGTCGAACGGTGTCGAGACCACCGTCGCACCCAACTCGGACTCGGCCGAGGTGACCGCCGCATCGGAGAGGGTCGACACCGTCACATCCAGCGACTCGTCGACCTCGAACCCCGAGAAGTCGACGGTCGCGGCGGCCGCATCCACCGCAACCGTCGACGGTTGACCCGGGTCGATCGACCCGGAAGCAACAGGGGTCGGCTCCGGCTCCGTCGCCACCGCGAGCGCGGCGCGATCAGCGGCAGCCGCAGCAGCGGTAGCCCCCGCGACCATGCGGGCCGCAGCATCCAACCGCGCATGCTCCGCAGCAGACACCGGATCGACCGGCGCACCCAATGCAAGAACCAACGATGTGGCAAACGCCACCACACCCATCACCGACAACTTCACTGGGCCCTCCCCCGACGAATGAAAATCACACTCGCGGTCACGAGTGCGGCAGCGGCCACGACGGCAAGCGCCATCGGCCACCACGCAAGCTGGATGATGCGGCCATCCGGGCGCACCACGAGAACCTCCCCGAACTCGGGAAACTGCACCGGCCCGCCCGGTCCGCCCGACACCAGCGACCGCTGCAGGACCACCGCATCGGCGGTGCCATCGGCGTCAGCATCCTCGGCACCCGTCGCGCACGTCGCCGTGCCGCAGATCGCCTCCTCGACGAGATCGGTGACACCATCGCCATCGGAATCGCACACCGTGACCGGGTTCTCACCGCACGGGATCACCTCACCCGCCACCGCGGGGGCCCCGTCAACACCGGGAGCCGCCCCCACGAACAGCCCTGCCACGAACACGGCCGACAGCACGGCCGACCCCCAACGCACCCTCACGCGAATCCCCTCAGCGGGAGCGATTCAGATGACTCCCACTAATGAAGAGACACGGGGGCGCGGATTATGACGCGGGGGCGGGGATTGGTTTCGATACGGCCTTCGGCCTACTCAACCACCGGGCGGGGCGGGGATGGGTTTCGATACGGCCTTCGGCCTACTCAACCACCGGGCGGGGCGGGGATTGGTTTCGATACGGCCTTCGGCCTACTCAACCACCGGGGGGCCTTCGGCCTACTCAACCACCGGGCGGCCTTCGGCCTACTCAACCACCGGCGACGATGCGGGTGAGGTAGTCGAGCATGGCGGCCGACTCGGCGGTGTTGTCGACGCGGTCGCAGTCCCACTTCTCCATCCACACGAACTCGCTCGCGAGCCAGCCGTCGTAGCCGGCCGCGATCATCGCCCCGATGAGGGTCGGGTAGTCGATCTCGTTGTCCTGGCGGCGGGACTGCATCGCCGACGGCCCGCCGAAGCGCGCCTGGAAGTGCCGCGTGCGCGAGACGAGCGGGAGCATGTCTTCGACGGTTCCGCCGTCCACGATGATGTGAGCGGGGTCGAGGGTGATGCCCAAGCCCGCTACGAGGTCGAGGAGTTCGAGGATGTCCGCGGGCTGCGGAATCAGCGAGCCGATGTGCGGCTCCACCGACACACCCAGCCCGCGAGAGCCCGCGATGTCGACGAACGACGACAGGGACTCGGCGCTGCGGCGGAAAGCCTCGTCGCGCGAGACTCCCTCTTCCACGATGCCGGGCAGCAGCGTGACGCCTGAGCTGCCCGCGGCGGCGGCGAAGACGGACGTCGCCTCGTAGATCGCGCGCAGGGCATCCACGTCGTCGTCGTGTCGGCTCGTGGGGCTCAGCCGGGCGAGATCGTAATAGTGAGCCGTGAGAAAGACGTCGGCGACCTCGAGACCGCGGTCGGCGCACTCGCCGCGCACCGTCTCGGCCGTGCGCACCGGGTCGGCGAGCACCTCGCTCACCGTCACCGACATGTTGTCGCCGAAGACCGCAATGTCGAGGCCCGTGAAGCCGAGGTCGGCGACCACGTCCATCACGGTCGTGCGGCCGAGCGCCGGCCAGGCGTAGTCGGCGCACGAGAAGCGGATCATCCCGCGAGCTCCCGGTGCGTGGCCCGGATCGCCGGAATCGCCGCGATGAGCCGCTGCGTGTACGGGTGCTGGGGGTTGGAGAAGATCTCGTCGGCCCCGGAGAACTCGACAATTCGCCCATGGTGCATGACCGCGATGCGATCGCAGCTCTCGCGCGCGGTGAGCAGATCGTGCGTGATCTGGATCATCGAAACGCCGTAGTCCTTCTGAAGGTCGGCAAACAGCGCGAGGATCTGACTGCGCAGCGACGCGTCGAGCGCCGAGACAGGCTCGTCGGCGATGATGACGCGCGGCCGGGTCGAGAGAGCTCGCGCGATCGCGACGCGCTGACGCTGACCACCCGAAAGCTGCGACGGGAGGCGCTCGAGATAGTCGTCCCCGAGCCCCACGCGCGCGAGCAACTCCCGCACCTCGTCGCGATAGGCCGAGGCGCGACCACCGCGCTGGATGCACAGCGGCTCGGCGACAGCGTCGACGACACGGATGAGCGGGTCGAGGGTGTCTGACGGGTCTTGGAACACCATCTGCAGCTCGCCCGGCACCCGCTTGCCGGCCGTAGTGAACGACGCGCGGATCTCACCCGAGGTCGGACGCAGCAGACCCGCGATCATGCGCGCGATCGTCGTCTTGCCCGAGCCGGAGGCGCCCACGATGCCGAGGGTTTCACCCTCACGCAGGTCGAGTGAGACATGGTCGACGGCGACGAAGCGCTTCGCGAGCCGCCCGATGGGGGGACCGCTCGAGAACACCTTGGTGAGATCGCGCACGGCAATGAGAGAGGTCTCGTTATTGTCGGGCAGGTTGATGGGCGGCGCGTTGCGCGCATCCTCGTCGAACCCCCGACTCTCCTCGTCGGTGAGGTCGCCGTGCTGGATGATGTCAACGACCGCCTGCGACACGGGCGGCACGGCGGGCATTGCCGCAAGCAGCGAGCGCGTGTACTCGTGCTTCGGGTCGGCGAACAGGTCCTCGGTCGCACCCTCCTCGACCACCGAACCCGAGTGCATCACGAGCACTCGAGTCGCGAACGAGCGCACCAACTCGATGTCGTGACTGATGAGCACGATCGCCATCGAGCGGTCGACCGACAGCCGATGCAGCAGGTCGATGACGGCGGCCTGCGTCGTCACATCCAACGCGCTCGTCGGCTCGTCGGCGATCAGCACGCGTGGCTCGGCCGCGAGCGCCACGGCGATCATCGCGCGCTGGCGCATGCCGCCGGAGAGCTGGTGGGGGTACATCTTCACGGCCTCGGCGGCGCGCGGCAGCCCGACCTCGTTGAGCAAGGTGACCGACCGCTTCAGCCACTCGGCACGCGGTACTCCGCGAACGGCGAGCACCTCACCCAGGTGAGAACCGACCGTGCGCAACGGGTCGAACGAGAGCTTCGCGTCTTGGAAGACCATCGCGAGACGCTTGTCAGAGAGGGTCGCCCGCGCGCCCTCGCCCGTGCGCACCGCGGTCGAACCGCCCACGCGCACCTCGCCCTCGGCGACGCGCCCACCCTTCTGGATGATGCCCATGCCCGCGAGCCCCGCCGTGGTCTTGCCCGACCCGGATTCGCCGATGAGCCCGATGCGTTCGCCCTCGTACACGGAGAGAGAGAATCCGGCGAGCGCGGGAACGTCGCCGAAGCTCACGCTGAGGGAGTCGTACTCGAGGATCGCGGGCGTGGTCTCAGACATGCGGCTCACTTCCTCTTCACTCGCGGAGCGAAGCCACCGACCTCGACGACGGCGCCGAGGCCCGAGCCGATGAGGCTGAACGAGGTGCCGACGAGGATGACGCAGCCACCCGCGAGCAGACCCATGAGGGGGTTCGTGTAGACGACCCCGAACGAGACGCGCAGCATGTTGCCCCAGCTCGCGGCCGACGGCGAAGCACCGAGCCCGAGGTAGGCGAGCGAGGCGACGACCACGAGAGACGAGAGCGCGACAACCGTCATCGCGACGATGAGGGTCGGCATGGCGTTGGGCAGCATGTGTCGGCGAAGCACCCGCCAACGCGAGGCACCGCCGACGAGAGAGGCCTCGACGAAGGCGCGCGAACTGAGCACGCGACCCGAGTCACGAGCGATGCGCACGACGACGGGCGTCATGACGATCGTGAGGGCGAGCAGTTGGATGCCCGTGGATCGGCCCCACACGGTGAGCAGGAACAGCGCCAGCACGAGCATCGGCACGGCCAGCACGATCTCCATGATGCGCAGCGTGACCCACTCGGCCACCCCGCCCCAGAGACTCGCGATGAGACCCCAGATCGACCCGATAACACCCGCCGCGAGGGCACCGCCGAGCGCGACGAAGAGCTCGTGACGGCCCGCGAAGATGAGGCGGCTGAGCAGATCGCGCCCGATCTCGTCGGTACCGAGAATGAACTCACCGCCCGCCGGGAGGAACGGAGCGCCGACGATCTTCTGCTCGCCGTAGGGCGCGAAGAAGTCGGGGAAGGCGGCAAGGATGAGGAAGACCGCGAGGATGCCCAGGCCCAGGTAGAACGCCCAGAGACGTGTGAACGCCGCTCTCACTTCGACACCTTCCTCAGTCGGGGATCCACGAGCGAGTAGATCAGGTCGGTGAGGATCGAGCTCACGACGAACACGATCGCGATGATGACGACGAGCGTGCTCACGAGTTCGAGGTCCTGATCGCCGATGCCGCGCAGGAGCAACGATCCGATGCCCGGGATCGAGAACGCGAACTCGATGATGACCATGTTGCCAAGGAGGTTGCCCATAACGATTCCGGCCATCGAGATGGTAGGGAGAATTCCGTTGGGCAGCAGGTGCGCGAACAGCAGTCGGCGCTGCGAGATACCCCGCGCCGCGGCGGCGATTGCCATGGGCGCGGTGCTGCTCGTGCGCAGCCCCGAGACGAGATAGGGGAGGTAGGTCGCGACCTGGGGGAGCACGAGAGTCGCGATGGGCAGCACGAGCTGTCGGAAATGTTTGGACGGGTCATCCCAGAACGGCGTGTAGCCGATCGAGGGGAGCACACCCAGCCACACCGCGAAGATCAGTACGAGCAGGAACGCCAGATAGAACTGCGGCACGATGATGAACGCCGAGCTGAACGCCTGGGTGAGCTTGGCGAGCCAGTCGGCCTTCGACGCGTGAACGATGAGCGCGATGCCGATCGCGACGATGAGGGCGATGAGAACGCTCGTGATCGCGATCTCGAGCGAGACGCCGAGTCGATCACCGATGAGCGTGCCGATCGGGTTGCCGCGAACCGAGCGACCGAGGTTGCCGGTGACGAGGTCACCGAGCCACGAGAGGTAGCGCACGATGAGGGGTCGGTCGAGACCGAGCCGGATCTGCTCCTGGCGCACGCGCTCGGCGCGCTCCTCGGGAGTGAGGTCGTAGGCCGGGCCGACAAGCTGCTCCGCCGCGTCGCCCGGAAGGAGGTCGAGCAGCAGGTAGATGAGAAAGCTCACGGCCAGGAGCACGGCGATCGCTTGCGCGCCCCGCTTAGCAACGGTGGTGAGAACTCCCATTGCCAGCTCCTTTCACGTCTGCGTGGTCGGGTGAGTGGATGATGCGACCGAGGTCAGTGGTGCCGCCCGAGTGAGCGGCACCACTGACTCGATTCTTACCTAGTTGAACGCTGCCTTGCCCCAGCGCACGTCGCCGAACGTCGTCGCCTCGACACCCGTGAGGTTGTCGGGGATCAGTGTGCGAACGGGTGCGACGAAGGCCGGGAGCACGAGAGTCTCATCGAGCATGAGCTTCTGCGCGTCGGTGACGAGCGCGTCGAGCTCCTCGTCAGAGGCTCCCTGCATCTGGGCGATGTAAGCCGACATGTCTGCGTTGCCGAGGATCATGTAGCCGAAGGCGTCGTAGAACGGGAACGGCAGGGTGCCGGCGCCGTAGACGATGCCGTCCCAGGTGGGGTCGGTGTACGTCGTAGCGAGGTAGTCGGCGACGCTCAGAACCTTGAAGTCCGTCGCGATACCGGCCTCAGCCGCGGCCTGCTCGAGCAGCTGGCCCATGCGCTCCGAGTCCTCGTAGCCCTCGAGCGCGAGGATCGAGAGGGTCTCGCCTCCGAGACCGGCGGCGTCGAGCATCTCCTTGGCCTTGGCGGGGTCGTACGTCGCGTCGACCGACTGGCCGATGCCGACCGGGGTCTCGTCGAACGGGTTCCAGGTCGCGGTTCCCTCTCCACCGTAAGCAGCGGCGTTCATCTGCTCGGAGTCGAAGAGGTAGCGCAGCGCGGCACGGCCCTCGGGGGTTCCCGTGATGCCCTTCTGCGTCTGCGTCATCCACCAGCTGAAGAAGGTTCCGGTCTGGATCTCGGTGAGACCCTCGATGCCGGAGACCTGCGAGAACTGGGCAGACGTGATGTCGTACAGCGCGTCGATGTCACCCGCACGCAGGGCCGAGCCCTGGGCGCCGATATCCGCGATCGTGTTGAACGAGAGCGTCTGGATGGCGGGCTTGCCGTCCCAGTAGTCGTCGAATGCCTCGACCGTGAGCTTGACGCCCGGGTCGAAGGAGACGAACTTGTACGGTCCACTACCGATCGGCGCCTGGCCGAAGTCGGGGTCGTCGGCCGAGCCGGCGGGGACGACCATGACGCGGCGGAGGGCGTCGATGAGGCGGAACGGCGCCGTCGTGGTGACGACGACGGTGGAGTCATCCGTCGCCTCGACCGAGCCGTACATGTCGGCGCCGAAGAGCGCCCACGAACCGTACTTGGCAATCGAGTCGGGGTTGGCGCGCACGTCGATCGAGTACGCGACGTCTTCTGCCGTCACGGGCGAACCGTCGTGGAAGACGGCGTCGGTGCGGATCGTGAAGGTGGTCTGGGTCTGATCGTCGCTGATCTCCCAGCTCTCCGCGAGTACCGGCACTGCTTCGCCGTTGTCGTCGAACTTGATGAGGGTGTCGAACATCGTGAATCCCGCGTTCTGCGAGAAGTTGTAACCCTGCTGCTGCCACGGGATGAGAGCGGATATCTCGCTCGCGAGCCCGATGTCGAGCGTGGTCTGGTCAGATCCTGAGTCGGATCCGCCCGACGGGGCGCACGCGGTGAGCGTCAGTCCCGTCGCTACTACAAGCGCGATGCCGGTGAGCATCGGGCGGAGAAGTCGGCGTTGCATTCTCTTGCCACCTTTCGGAAAGGTGTGACGACCGGCGGGTCGCCACGGAATTGGAAACGATTTTATTCCTGCTGGAAACGATTCTAGGAGCTATTTGTGTCAGCCGTGTAACGGTTTGTGCCGGAAACGCTCGGAAGAGCTCGGCGACCCGTCAGTAGGCCGCCAGTCGGGCTGGGTTCTCGGTCGTGATGACGTCGAAGTCCTTCTCAGAGACACCGGCATCCAGCAGCGCCTGCTTGAACCCGCCGAGCATGAAACCGAACCCGTTACCGCCGTTCGTTGTCATGTGGGCGGGCATGCAGACGTCGTGGGAGATGAGGATCTTCTCCAGGTAACCGGCCTCGATGAGGCTCTTCACCATCTCCACGCGGTTCGCAACCGCCGTGGGATTGGCCGACTGGATCGAATCCAGCCCGATGAACACCCCGTGTCGGGCCAGCTCAACCGCGTAGCCGGGGGTGGGTACGGTGTCGGTGTGGCCGATCGCAACGCGCGACATGTCCACACCCTCCTCCTTGAGGATCTCAATCTGCTGCTCCCCAACCGGCCAGAAGACGGCGTGGGTGTACAAGGCGCGATTGGTCTGTAGTTGTGCTCGGGCCGCCGCGCGGAAGGAACGCTCCTCCTTGGCGGTCACGTACCACTTGTTAGCCCCGACCTCGCCGATGATGCCGGCGCGCACGTCGGTGCCGGGGAAGCCCTCCATGAGGTCGCGCACGATGAAAGCCGCGAGTTCGTTGGTGCTGTACTCGTTGAGCATGACGTCGTCGAGGTAGGGGTCGCGGTAGTAGCCGGTCGAGAGCACCATCTGCAGGCCCACGGCGTCGGCGACACGGATGCATGCCTGCACGTTCTCTGCGGGGCGCGTGAACATCGCGTCTGAGCGGCCCCGGTGGGTGTGCAGCGCTCCGGCGCTGATGGACGAGTTGCTGAGCTCGAAGAGGGTCTTACCGCCCTGGTCGACGAAAGTCTGCACCTCCTTCGTGATGAGGTTCTCGTCGGCGAGCAGCGCCTCGCGGCGCTCCTGCATGATGTTGACGAAGAAGTGCTCGTGGGGGAGTGTGATGCCGAGCTGATCGGCGGGGATCTCTCCCCTGTGGGTCATGACGGTTGCCACGGTCGCGCCTCTCTCTGTCGTCTCAGGGTCAGTACATGAGCGACGCGCCGCTGACGTTGATCGTCGCGCCGGACACGAAGCTCGCGTTGTCGGAAACGAGGAAGACCGCGACATTCGCGACCTCCTCGGGAAGGCCCATGCGCTTCATGGGTGCGCCAGCGGCGGCGGCGGACATCCACGCCTCGGTGTTGTCGACGCGCTGCATGGCCGTGTCGATCTGGCCGGGGGCGATCACGTTGGCGGTGATGCCGTGCTCCGCGAGGCGCCGAGCGAATCCCTTCGTGAGGGAGACGACGGCACCCTTGGTGGCGACGTACACGTCGCTGCCGACCATGGGTCCGGTCATCCACGCCACGGAGGAGAAGTTGACGATGCGCCCGCCGATGCCACCGTCGACGAGGAGGTCGCCGACGACGCGGTTGAGGTAGAACGTGCCCTTGAGGTTGACGTCGACCTGGGCATCCCAGTCATCGACCGTCACGTCGGCGGGGTCTTTGCGACGCAAGAGGGCGGCGGCGTGGATGACGCCCCACAGCGGCACCTCACTCGAGGCGGCGATGTCACGAATGGTCGGCTCGATTGTCTCGGTGTCACCGAGGTTCATGCCGAGCGCGACGTGGCCCGAGCCGGGGAGGCTCGCGACGAACTGGTCGAGCCGCTCACCGGGGAGGTCGAGCGCCCACACGATGCCGCCGCACGCAGCGATCAGGCGCGCGGCCTCACCGCCGATGCCGCCCGCGGCACCCGTCACGATGACCGCGCGGCCCTCGAGTCCGGCTCCGAGAGATGGTCCCGTCATGGTGTTCCTCTTCCTACTTCAGTCGGTAGTGCTCGAGCACGGACTCGTCGACGCTCGCACCGTTGCCGGGCTCACGCGGGATCTCGACGTAACCGTCGACGATGCCGATGGGGTTCGAGACGATTTCGTGCTGCATCGGGTTGTGGTCGGGCTTGAGTTCTTGCACGAGAGCGGTCGTCGTCGCGGCGGAGAGAGCAACCGACACGGCGGTGTTGATCGCGCTCGACCACGCGTGCGAGTTGAACCACTTGCCGCGCGTCTCGACGAGTTCGATCACGCGCAGCGCCCCGGTGACTCCGCCGACACGACCGACATCGCACCCGATCACGTCGAGGGTGCGGTCGGCCATCGCCTCGGTGTAGCCGCGCATATCCCACTCGCGCTCGGCACCCGCGAAGAGGCACGTCGTCTCGGACCGCAGGGCTTGGAAGTCGGCGGTGGCCTCGGGCTCGAAAGGCTCCTCGATCCACTTGAGGCCCTGCTCCTCCCACGCGCGAACGCGAGTGAGGGCGTCGTCGAGCGACCACGGCAGCGTCTTGCCGCGGTCGACCATGATCCAGGCATCCTCGCCGACGGCAGCACGCAGGTCGGCAATGAAGCGGATGTCGCGCTCGATCTCGTACCCGAGGCGAGCGTCGCCCCGCTTTCCGAACCCGATCTTGACGCCCAGATAGCCCTCGTCACGCACGTAACCCGCGTGACGCTCCACCTCGACGGCGAGGTCGCCGTGGAACGCGTGCGTCGACGCGATCGCGGGAAGACGTTCTTGCTTAGCTCCGCCCACGAGATCGATGAGGGGCTGCCCCAGCGTCTTGCCCCTGATGTCCCAGAGTGCGATGTCGACCGCGGAGAGCGCGAAGGAGAAGATGCCGCCGCGGTATCCGTACCACCACGCGTTGCTCGTGAGCTCATCCCAGATCGCGGTCGTCTCGCTGGGATCGCGGCCGACGAGCTCGTCGGCGAGCGACTCGATGAGCTTCTCGGTGGCGCGGCAGACGCCGGGGAACATCGTGACCGCCTCGCCCCACCCGACGATGCCGTCGCTCGTGGTGATCTTGGCGAAGGTGAGGTAGCGCATCGCGTGGTTGTCGTTGGGCTCGGGGTAGGCCACGGAGAGCGCCTCGACGCGGGCGATCGTCTGGCTCATGTCGTGCTCCTGTCGGTCGTCATTCGGGGAAAGGCGGGTGGGAGCGCGGCGATCGTGACCCAGCCGGGCGGGCCCGCGATGACGCGGTCGACGGAGTTGGCGATGACGGCGACCGAACCCTCCTGGGACGGCACACCCGGGTCGATCGTGACGGTGCGGGTGCCGTGGTCGTCGGTGATCGTCACGCGGTCGCCGGGCGTGAGGCCGGCCGCCGCGAGATCGACATTGCCGATGAAGTCGGCGACGAACCAGGGTTCCCCCGCAACGGTCGCCGTGTAGGTCTGGTGGAATCCGGTCGTGCGAGCGTCGTCACCGCCGCTCGTGTCGTAGACCGGCTCGAACTCTCCCGCGATCGGGTCGATGTCGATGCCCAGGGCGTCGGCGACGATGCGCATCGATTGCGCGAACCCCGCGTGACCGAGGATGCGGCCCGCGGCGCGACCCGCGGCGAACTCGTCGGCCGTGAAACCGAGACCGAGGCGACCCCTGACGGCCTCGCCGAAACGCCCGAGGCCGACGACCCGCTCGATGCGGATCGAGCTCGGCAGGTCGTGCGCCCCGAGCAGCGTGAGCACGAGTGCGTCGAAGAGGAAGCCCGGGTTGAGTCCGCCGCCGAGCACGGTGACGCGGTGCTGCCGCGCGAGTGCGTCGATGCGGTCGGCAGCCTCCCGGTCAACATTCCAGGGGAACGCCGACTCCTCCGCCGAGACCAGCACATTGGATCCTGCGGCCACCGCCCGCTCGACATCACCCAGCACGTCGGCGAGCAGCGTCGTCGTCGCGATGATCACGAGGTCGGCGCCGCCGTCGAGCAGGGTCGCGTCGCGAGCACCGGGGCCGCGTAGCTCGATGTCGCCGCGAGCACGGAGGCGCGCGGCGACCCCGCTCGCGAGCTGACCCGCGCCGTAGATGGCGACGGAGGTGGTCGTACCGCTCATGCCGCCGCGAGTGCCGGTGCCGCTCATGCTGCCGCCCGCACCGCGTCGAGAACCTCGGTCGCGCGGGCGCCGACCGTGGCATCGCTCGCGTTGAGAGTGCTCACCCCGGTGAGCAGGTCGGCGAACGCTCGCGCGGGAGCCGTGCCCGGGTAGGCGCCGGCACCCGCGGCGAGCTGCTCCACAACCTCAGTACCGTCCGCGTCGATGCGCCAGACCACGTCGCGGCGCAGGTCGAGCCCAAGGAATCCTTGGCTGCCGAAGAGCCGCAAGTCGAGCTGTTGCCGCACCGGCTGACGGTAGCTCGTCGCCGAAACCGCGAGAGTCGCCGCGTCGCCCAGGCGACCCACCACACCCAAGCCGAGCTCGATGCCGGGGCGGGGGCCGGGACGCGTGATCACCGCCAGATCGGATGCCGCAGCATCCACGAGTCCGAAGAGAAGGCCGAGCCCGTGGCTTAGTTGCGCGTTGCCGTAGCCGCCGCCGGAGAGTGCGGGGTCGGTCCAGGTTGCGGAGACAGCGGGGCGGTCGTCGCGACCCGACGAGTTGGTCGACGTGCCGCTGAGTAGATCGTGGGTGCCCGAGGCCATGTGCAGCACGGCGTGCTCGAGCTCGCCGATCGGGTGAGCGGTGAGGGTGCGCGTGGCGGCCTCGAAGACCGCGGAATAGTTCCAGCCGAAGGCGAGCATGACGCTGAGGTCGCGCTCGGCGGCCTCCCGCGCGATATCCCACGCGGAATCCGCGGAGATGGTCATGGGCTTCTCGAGCAGAACGTGGCGACCCGAGCGCAGGGCCGCGAGCGCCTGATCGGCGTGGTGCGCGGCGGGGGAGGCGATGATGCACGCGTCGGCGGGCACGGCGAGGAGGGCATCCATCGAATCGCACGTCGCGGCGAAGCCGAACTCGTCGGCCGTCGCGGATGCCCGTGCACGATCGGGGTCGAACACCCCCGCGAATTCGACGCCCCCGCGTTCGGCCAGGGCGGTGAGGTGCGCGGTTCGCGCCCAGGCTCCCGCCCCGACGAGGCTGATGCGCAGCGCCTGGCCCGTGTCGAGGCCGCGACGAGGGGAGGCTGTGGTCACAGGTGTCCTCCCGGTCGCGGCGATGCGGTTGACGTGGATGCTTTCTTGGAACGCTACGCGGTTCAAGAATCGTTTCCAAGAAAACTAGGGCGGGTGCGTGCTTTCGTCAAGTTGCCCGGCGTGGCGCGCATTCCCGCGGCTTCGAGCCGCTTGCCGCGACGTTTCGCGGGTATTGGGTGCGAGACGTAGCGGCGAACACCGTCGCTTGACGACGCGGGAGGCCCTCGTCTAGCTTAGAAACGTTTCCAGAACACTCGGAAGGCTCCGTGACTACCTCAGACGGCACACCGCCCCCCTCGCTCACCATTGAGCGCATCGAGACGATCCCGATTCGCGTCCCCCTGGATGAGACCTACAAGGGCAGCCACTACAAGATGACCCACCGGTCCACCGTCATCACACGCGTGTACACGGCGGAAGGAATCGTCGGCGAGGCCTACGTCGGAGATGAAGACCACGCCCTCGACGAACTGCAGCACATCGTCGCGGACGAGATCGAACCCAAGCTCCTGGGTGAAGACGCCTACGCGACCGAACGCGCCTGGCAACTCGGCCAGCCCGTCACCCGCGACATCCTGCGCGACCGTCGCGTGAGCCTCGTCGCCCTCGCGGGAGTCGACTCCGCGATCTGGGACGCCGTCGGCAAGGCACTCGCCACCCCCCTGTGGAAACTGTGGGGCGGCTACCGCAACTCCGTGCCCGTCATCTCCATCGGGGGCTACTACACCGCCAACGCCAACATCCCCGCCGAGATCGAGGCCGTGCGCGCCAAAGGCTTCGCGGGCATGAAGTTCAAGATCGGCGGACTCACCCCGCGTGAGGATGCCGCCCGGGTACGCCAAGCCTTCGAAGCCGCGGGCGACGACTTCCGCATCGCCGTCGACGCCAACCAGGGCTGGTCTGCGGCCCAGGCCATCGAGTTCTGCAAACTCATCGACGACCTCGACCTGCTGTGGTTCGAAGAGCCCTGCCACTGGGAGCACGACCGCCGCGCCATGCGCGACGTGCGGCTGAGCGCCGGCATCGCCGTGTGCGCCGGACAGTCCGAGTGGTCTGCGGCCGCCTGTCGCGAACTCATGGAGATGGGCGCCATCGACTACTGCAACTTCGACTCCTCATGGTCGGGCGGCCCCACCGAGTGGCGCCGCGCCGCCGCCGTTGCCCACACCTACGGCGTGAAGATGGCACACCACGAAGAACCGCAAATCGCTGCGCACCTGCTCACCAGCATCCCGCACGGCACCTACCTCGAGTTCTTCGCCGAGCAGCGCGACCCGATCTGGTACAACCTCGTCGCCAACCGCCCCGAGCTGAAAGACGGTGTCTTCACCCTCAGCGACGCCCCCGGGCTCGGCTGGGAGCTCGACGAGGACTACATCGCTCGCTACCGCACGGACGGCATCCGATGACCGCGATGCGCTTCCGGCAGGCGATCGTCGCCGCACTGCACGACGAAATGCAGGCCGACCCCTCTGTCATCACCTTCGGTGAGGATGTCGCGGTTGCCGGTGGCCCGTTCAAGACCTCCGAGGGCCTGCTCGACGAGTTCGGCCCGTTGCGCGTGCGCGACACCCCCATCAGCGAGATGGGCTTCATCGGTGCCGCCGTGGGAGCCGCGATCGCGGGCATGCGCCCCGTCGCCGAGATCATGTTCATGGAGTTTCTCGGGGTCGCCCTCGACCAACTCGTCACCGAGGCCGCGAAAATGCGCTACCTGAGCAACGGACAGGTCTCCGTGCCGCTCGTCGTGCGCGCCACCATCGGCAGCGGCAACGGATTCGGCAGTCAGCACAGCCAGTCGCTCGAGAACTGGGTCACCGCGACACCCGGTCTCGTCGTCGCCACCGCGTCGACCCCGCAGAACGCCTACGGTCTGCTGCGGTCGGCGATCCGGGACGACAACCCCGTGATCCTTCTCGAACCGCGCTACCTGCACGCCGTGCGCGGCGAGGTCGTGCGCGGCGTGGAAGGCATCGTTCCCCTCGGCGTCGCGAGCATCGTGCGCCCCGGCACCGCCGCGACCGTCGTGACCATGGGAACGACCGTGACCGAGACCCTGCGTGCCGTAGACACCGCCGGGCTCGACATCGAAGTCATCGACCTGCAAACCCTGGCACCCTGGGACCGCACCACCGTGCTCGAATCGGTCGCGCGCACCCGTCGGCTCGTCGTCGTCGAAGAAGCCCCCGAGTCGGGCGGCTGGGGTGCCGAGATCGTCGCCGCCGTCACACGCGAACTGTTCAGTTCGTTGGATGCTGCGCCCTTCCGCATCACGGCACCCAACGTGCCCGTGCCCTACGCCGCATCCCTCGAGTCGCGCTTTCTCCCGCGCGCCGACGAGATCGCCCAGCAGCTCACCGAGTACCTCACCACCGGCACACCGCCGAAACCGTGGTGGGTTCGGGAAGGATACGACCTATGACCGAGCTCGTCTTCGACGCCAGCTCGACCGAGCGCCGCGCCGCCCTCAGTGACGGCGTCATGCGCCAGTACGAGCGCGCCTTCGAGATTCGTTCCATGGAGAACCGCCTCAACGAACTCTTCGCCGCCGGCAAGGTGCACGGCACGACGCACCTCGCGCTCGGTCAAGAAACCCTCGTCGTGGGGCTCGCCTCACAACTGCGGCCCGACGACCACGTCACGGGCACCTACCGCGGGCACGCCCTCGCCCTCGCGCTCGGCCTGAGCCCGCGCGTGCTCCTCGCCGAGGTGATGGGCAGAGAAGGCGGCGCCGCGGGCGGTGTCGGCGGATCGATGCACCTGTGCGACATGGAAGTCGGTCTGCTGCCCACCTTCGCGATCGTCGGTGCAGGACTCCCCGTCGCAACCGGATCGGCCCTCGCCTTCCAGACCCGCGGCGAAGACCGCGTCGCCGTCGCCGTCTTCGGGGACGGCTCCACCAACATCGGCGCCTTCCACGAGGCCCTCAACCTCGCCGCGATCTGGCAGCTTCCCGTCGTGTTCGTGTGCGACAACAACCTCTACGGCGAATACAGCCGCATCGACAAGACCACCCCCATCGAAGACCTCCACGTGCGGGCCGCGTCGTACGCGATCCCCGCCGAAGTCGTCGACGGCATGGACCTGGCGGCGGTCGAAGAGACCGTGGCTCGCGCCGTATCCCGTGCACGGTCGGGAGGCGGACCCACCTTCATCGAAGCGAAGACGTACCGCTTCGCCGGGCACTCGCGCGCCGACACCGCCCCGTATCGTCGGGAAGGCGAACTCGAGGTGTGGACCGAGCGGGACCCCGTCGCGGCCCTGCGCCGCAGCATCCTCTCGTCTGGTGCCGCGGATGAGGCGACCCTCGACGCCCTCGAAACGGCCATCGCGGCTCGACTCGATTCCCTCGTCGCCGACGTCGAAGCGCTTCCCGCGCCCGGCCTCGACGCCATGTTCACCAACGTCTGGGCGCCCGCGCCCGCACAGCACTAGCCCGCACAGTCGTAAGGAGACCCACCGCATGAGTGCGAACCGCATCCCACTCCCCCGCGTCGCGGAGACCGTGGACGAGAGCTACGTGGCCGAGTTTCTCGTGGCCGTGGGAGACACCGTCGCCGTCGACCAGCCCATCCTCAAAGTCGAGACCGACAAGGCGATCGTCGAGATTCCGAGCCCGTTCGCGGGTGTGCTCACCGAGTGGCTTGTCGCGATCGACGACGAGGTGTCGACAGGCGCGGAGATCGCGGTCATCGAGAGCTGAGTCGGCGTCGATTCCGGGGCGACCGCCACACTGGCTAGGGTGTTGGCATGACGCACCCCGTAACGCTCTTCACCGGCCAATGGGCCGACCTCACCCTCGAAGAAGTCGCGAAACTCGCGAGTGGCTGGGGCTACGACGGCCTCGAGGTCGCGTGCTCTGGTGAGCACCTCGACGTGTGGCGTGCCGCCGAGGATGACGCCTACGTGCAGGAGCGCCTCGACCTGCTCGCGAAGTACAACCTCAAGCTGTACGCGATCTCCAACCACCTCAAGGGTCAGGCCGTCTGCGACAACCCCATCGACTTCCGGCACCAGGCAATCGTCGGCTCGAAGGTGTGGGGCGACGGTGACCAGGAGGGTGTGCGACAGCGGGCCGCCGAAGAGCTCAAGCTCACCGCGAAGGTCGCCCGCAAGCTCGGAGTCGACACGGTCGTCGGATTCACCGGCTCGAGCATCTGGCAGTACGTCGCGATGTTCCCGCCCGTGCCCGCCTCCGTCATCGACGCCGGCTACCAGGACTTCGCCGACCGCTGGAACCCCATCCTCGACGTCTTCGACGACGAGGGGGTCGTCTTCGCGCACGAGGTGCACCCCTCAGAGATCGCGTACGACTACATCACGACGCAACGCTCCCTCGAGGCCATCGGTCACCGGGCTGCTTTTGGTCTGAACTGGGATCCCTCGCACATGGTGTGGCAGGGCATCGACCCGGTGCAGTTCATCGTCGACTTCAAGGACCGCATCTACCACGTCGACTGCAAGGACACCCGCATGAAGATGGGGTCGGGGCGTGCGGGCATCCTCGGCTCCCACCTGCCCTGGGGCGACCCACGGCGCGGCTGGGACTTCGTGTCGACCGGTCTCGGCGACGTCGACTGGGGCGGGGCGATCCGTGCGCTCGACTGGATCGGCTACGACGGACCCATCTCGGTGGAGTGGGAAGACGCGGGCATGGATCGCCTCGAGGGCGCCCCTGCCGGGCTGAAGTTCGTACGCTCGCTGCTGTGGAGCCGGCCCACGGGGTCGTTCGACGACGCGTTCTCCAACCAGAGCTAGCTAGGCGCTACGCTCCCGCTTCCGTCTCGGCCCGCTGTTCTGCTTATTCGAACATAGTTTCGAATGTTGTGGTAAGCTTCGAGTATGAGCAGCGCTTCGCTACTCGTGCCGGAAACTGCGTACCTGGGTGAGATGCCCGACGACGAGCTCGTGCAATTGCAGGCTCGAATCTCGATGCTTCGGCGACAGTTCGATGTGGCCGCCGCCCGAGTTGCCGGTGAGATTGCTCTGCGTTCGGCGCACTCGCTCGGGTCATCCGGGCTTGCACAGCGACTGGGTGCGCGCACGCCGGAGGCTCTCGTCCAGTCGGTCGCTGGGGTGTCCCGAGCAGAAGCACGGTCGCTCGTGCGGGTCGGCTCAGTGCTCGAGGGCGAGTCGCCGTGGCTCGCGGCGGTCTCGACAGCGCTTTCATCTGGGTCGCTCGCGATCGCAGCTGCCGAAGCGGTTGCGGTCAATCTAGGCGCACCCAGTGCAACTGTGGCGGCCGACGATCTGGCGGATGCTGCGGCGGCACTCGTCCGCAGCGCGCCGGGCCGCACGCCCGAAGCGATCGCCGCCGAGGCTCGGTCGGTGCGCGACACGCTCGATGCCGAGGGCGTCGGTGATCGCGAGAATGCGCGGCGGGATGGCCGGTTCCTGCGGCTCATCCCTCAGCCCGACGGGATGACTCGCATCACCGGACTGCTCGACCCCGAATCCGCCGCGGTGGTCGTGGCCGCCGTCGATCGCGTGACGGCGCCAGCACGCGGTGGGCCACGCTTCGTGGATGCTTCGCGCGCGCTCCTCACCGACGACGGTCGCACGCCCGATCAGCTCGCCGTCGATGCCCTCGTCGACATGGTTGCGCTCGCGACGCGCGCCGATGACGGGCGGATATTCGGGGATGTGGCACCCACCGTCACGCTGCACGTGACCCTCAGCGAACTCGAGCGCGATCGCGGGTCGGCTCGCTTCGAGGGACAGACCGCGAGCGTCTCGCTCGACACCGTGAGGCGTCACGTCTGCTCGGGCGGTTTGCTACCGGTGTTGTTCGACGGGACCGAGCCGATCGACGTGGGCCGCGCCCATCGACTGTTCACGCGACGACAACGTCGCGCTCTCGCCGCGCGCGATGGTGGGTGCCGATTCCCGGGGTGCGAACGACCACCCTCGTGGACAGAGGCTCACCACCTCGAGGAGTGGTCACGGGGCGGCGCGACCGACCTGAGCAATGGCATCCTGCTGTGCCGACACCATCACCTGCTCGTGCACAACAACGGCTGGGTGATCACGCGCGATGGAGCGGGCGGGTTCGAGTTCGTCGCGCCCGCACGGGGGCCTGCGGCGCCCGCACGCTAGCACTCCGGCACGGCCACCGACACGGTGATCGCGAGACCACCCATCGCGGTTTCCTTGTACTTGGTGTGCATGTCGGCTCCCGTCGCACGCATCGTCGCGATGACCTCGTCGAGGCTCACGCGGTGCGTGCCGTCCCCGCGCAGCGCCATGCGCGCGGCGTTGATCGCGGTGCCCGCCGAGATCGCGTTGCGCTCGATGCACGGCACCTGAACGAGCCCGCTGATCGGGTCGCACGTGAGGCCGAGCAGGTGCTCCATGGCGATCTCCGCCGCGTTCTCGACCTGCTGCGGCGTTCCCCCCAAGATTTCGGCGAGCGCTCCCGCCGCCATCGAGGCGGCCGAACCGACCTCGCCCTGGCAGCCGACCTCGGCCGCCGAGATCGACGCCATCTCCTTGTAGAGGGATCCGATCGCGCCCGCGACGAGCAAGAAACGTACGGCCGTGCCGTCGGGGTCGGCGCGACCGGCATCCGTGTAGCGAACCGCGTAATAGAGCACGGCAGGGATGATGCCCGCCGCACCATTCGTCGGAGCCGTCACCACGCGCCCGCCCGACGCGTTCTCCTCGTTGACGGCGAGCGCGACAAGGTTGACCCAGTCCTCCGCGAACCGGTCTGCCCTGTCGGGGTCGTCGATCTTGAGCTGCCGGTGCCACTCGGCGGCACGACGGCGCACGCCGAGGCCCCCGGGCAGATCGCCGGTGCGCTCGATCGACCGCTCGCGACACTCGACCATGACGTCACGGATGTGAAGCATCCGCGCAGCCACCTCCTCGCGCGTGTGGCGCGCGTTCTCGCTGAGCATCATGAGCTCACTCACGCTCACCCCGTGCTGCACGCACAGCTCGAGCAGGTGCTCGGCCGAATGGAAGTCGTACTCACTCGTGACCTTCTCGACGGGGCCGACATCGCCCTCGGCGATCACGAACCCGCCACCGATCGAGAAATAGACGCGTTCGAGGATGCTGTCGCCATCGCTTGCCGTCGCCGTGAACCGCATCCCGTTGGAGTGCGTCGGCAGCACGGTGCGCGGCGATCGCACGATGTCAGCCTCCGCGAACGGGATCACGACGACGCCACCGGCCAGCAGCGTGCCCTCGGTGCGGATCGCCTCAACCCGCTCCTCGATGGTCTCCGGACTCACCGACTCGGGCCGGTAGCCCTCGAGGCCGACCATGACGGCGGAGAGGGTTCCGTGGCCAGCGCCCGTCGCAGCAAGCGACCCATACAGTTCCACCTGGATGCCCGCGACATCCGTGAGCCGTGCACCGAGTTCCTCGATGAACCGTTCCGCCGCCCGCATGGGGCCCACGGTGTGGGAACTCGACGGACCGATACCGACCGAGAAAAGATCGAAAACGCTGATGGTCATTGGAGGCTCTCTTCGCAAGTGGGTCGACGTCGACCCAGGAGTCCTCCCCGCCCTGTCCTTGGTACCTGAGAGTCTGGGCACGCGACGCTGCGTGCTCTACACCTTCGGTAAGCGACGCCGGGGTCGCTCTTCTCCAGGGGTGCCTCGACAGGGCGGTACGGGGGCCTGAGAGATTCCTGGGGAGGGGATTGCTCCTACGGCGTCTGCGCGGGTTCACCCCCGGCAGACTCTCCCACCCTGTGTCGATGGCGTGTGCAGTTGTGTGTCGAGCCTAGGCACGCGCGCGCCGCAGGGTCAACCGTGGGCGTCAGGCGTGCGCGAGGAGCGAGAGGAGGGCGGGCAAGAGCAGAAGCACGGTAGGGACGGCGAGCAGGGTCACCGCACCGGCGACGATCGCGGCCTCCGCGGCGCGCGGGAGGGGGCGGGCGGTCGGCCCGAGCCGCTCGACTCGGGCGGAGAGGGCGTCGGGAGTTGCGGCATCCGTGATGTCTGATGCACCCGCGAGGGACCCGTCGCGTCCGGCGCCCACACGCGCGATGGTGTCGGCGAGCACGGCGTCGTCGACCGTGCGGCGCGCGTTATCGTCGGCGAGCATCTCGATGAGGATGCCCACCTCCCGTTGCGCTCGGTAGGCGATCGGGAACCAGGGCAGCGACTCATGCCACGCACGGAACAGCACGAGCACGACATCGTGGCGCTGCCGCACGTGCGCCCGCTCGTGTTCGACGACGGCGTGCATGCCGTCATCGTCGAGCAGCTCGATGAGCCCCGCCGAGACGACCGTGACCGACGAGAGCGCCCCCGGCAGGCAGTAGGCGACAGGCGCAGGAGTGTCGATGAGCCGTGAACCCGAGGGGTGGGGCGAGCTCAGCAGCAGGAGCAGCTGGGCGTGGCGGCGGCGCTGCCGCTCAGACCGCACGATCGTGATCACGAGGTTGAGCAGCAGGTGAGCGGTGAGCAGACCCGCCCCGGCGAGCGCGAGCACGTTCACGATCTCGACCGGCTGAGGCGTTGGGAAGGACTCGATGAAACCGACAGCCCCCGTGAAGAGATTGTCTCCGTACGGTGCGAGACCGAAGGTGAGCAGAGCGCCGATCATCGACAGGCCACCCGCGATCGCGATCGCCTGCCACAGCACGAGCGCCGCGGCGGGGCTACGCCGCGTCCAGCGAGCGCCCGACAGCAGGATGGGCACGGGCCACGCCAACGCGAGCGCCAGCAGGGCGAGAAGCGCGGGCGCGAGCATGCCTCGACCCTATCGACCTTCCCCTGCGTCGCTTTTCAGGCTCTCAGCCTCGACGACGGGATAGTCCAGCCACCGCGTCCCACAGCCTGAAAACGGAAGGTGGTTAGCGGCGGTCGAGCAGGCGGCGCAGCGCGGCGGCATCCTCGGGTGAGACCTGGCCGACGAAACGCTCGAGAACGGCGGTGCGGTTGGTGGCACCGCCGAGAACCTCGTGCATGAGGTCGGCCATGTGCTCCTCGCGCGAGGCTGCGGCGCGGTAGCGGTGCGGCCGGGTCGATCGCTCGCGGTCGACGAAACCCTTGTTCTCGAGTCGCGACAACACGGTGAGCACGGTGGTCGCGGCGAGGGTGCGGGCTCCCCCCTGCGCGAGGGTCTCCTGAATGTCGTAGGCGGAGAGGGTGTCGTCCGTCGCCCACAGGAGCTCCATGATCGATCGCTCGAGGTCGCCCAGTGTTGCCATGCCGCTAATTCTACCCCAAGTAGAAATTATTTCTACAAGAGAGTAGAACTGAGTTCTACAACAAGTAGAAATAACCATTGAGCATCAGGAGTGCACGGATGGACCCTCTCGATATCGCACGCTGGCAGTTCGGAATCACGACGGTCTACCACTTCGTGATGGTGCCGCTCACCCTCGGCCTCGGACCCCTCGTCGTCTTCATGCAGTGGCGATGGGTGCGGACGGCCGACGAGAAGTGGCTTCGCATGACCAAGTTCTGGGGGAAGCTCTACCTCATCAACTTCATCATGGGCGTGGCGACCGGCCTCGTGCAGGAGTTTCAGTTCGGCATGGCCTGGAGCGAGTACAGCCGCTTCGTCGGTGACGTGTTCGGGGCTCCGCTGGCGATGGAGGGGCTGCTCGCCTTCTTTGTGGAATCCACCTTCCTGGGGCTCTGGATCTTCGGCTGGGACCGCCTCCCGAAGAAGCTCCACCTCGCGACGCTCGCGATCGCGGTGTTCGGCTCGATCGTCTCGGCGTTCTTCATCATCGTGGCGAACTCGTGGATGCAGCATCCAGTCGGTGTCGAACTCATCGACGGTCGGCCCGTCATGACCGACATCTGGGCCGTGCTCACCAACAACACCGCACTCGTGGCCTACCCGCACACCCTCATGGGTGCGCTCGCGGTCGGCGGCGGTATCGTGCTCGGCATCTCGTGGTACCAGCTCTGGCAGCGACGCCGCGACGGCATAGACACGGTGGATGCTCGGGGTCGCGTCATCGTCGGCGAGCGCGTCGACATCCCGGGCCGCGACAAGGCCGACCACGGTGTGTGGATCCGCAGCCTGCGCATCGGAGCCGTCGTCGCGATCATCGGATTCGGCGGCGTCGCGATCACCGGCGACCTGCAGGGCAAGCTCATGTTCGAACAGCAGCCGCTCAAGATGGCAGCAGCCGAGGCCGCGTGTCAGGACGGCACGAGCTTCTCGGTGCTCTCCATCGGCAACCTCGGATCGCAGAACTGCGAAGACGTCGTCGACATCATCGAGATCCCCGGCCTGTTGTCGTTCCTCGCGCACGGCGACTTCGACACCGAGGTGAAGGGCGTGACGACGCTCATCCCCGAGTATCAGGCGGCCTACGGCACGAACCTGCCCAATGATCCGCTCTACGGCCAGCGTGCTGGCATGGAGATCAACTACCTGCCCGTCATGGAGGTCACCTACTGGGGCTTCCGCCTCATGATCGGCTTCGGTGCTCTGGCCGCTGGGGCCGCCGCACTCGCGCTCTGGCTCACCCGCAAGGGCACCGTGCCCCGCGCGAAAGCCGCAATGTGGGTTGCGCTCGCGAGCATCGCCGCCCCCTTCGGCGCGAACATCGCGGGCTGGGTGTTCACCGAGATGGGCCGACAACCGTTCGTCGTCGCCCCCAACCCGACGCCCGGCGGAATCGACGGGGTATTCATGTTCACCGCCGCCGCGGTCTCGCCCGGCGTGAGCGGCGAAGAGGTCATCTTCTCGCTCGTCACGCTCGGCCTCATCTACGGCGCTCTGCTCGTGGTCGAAATTCGGCTGCTCGTGAAGTACGTGCGGGCGGGAGTTGCGGGGGCCATGCCCTCGGTCGCGGCGACGCAACCGCGCGACGAGGGTGGAAACGGCAGCGACGACGACGAGCCCGGCTCGGATGATCCACACGACCGCGACCCGAACAAGCGCGACGACGTGCTCGCGTTCGCATACTGAGCCCGGCTGACCGGTAGATAGGAGAAGTAACCATGGAGATCCTCCCCACCGTCTGGTTCGTCGCGATCGCGGCCCTCTGGATCGGCTACCTGCTGCTCGAAGGCTTCGACCTGGGCGTCGGGATGCACCTGCTCACCACGACGCGCGACGAGAAGCGGCGCCGCCTCATGCTCAACACGATCGGTCCGGTCTGGGACGGCAACGAGGTGTGGCTCATCACAGCGGGTGCCGCGACCTTCGCCGCGTTCCCGTTCTGGTACGCCTCGCTGTTCTCGGCCCTGTACGTGCCGCTCGTGCTCGTGCTCGCCTCGCTCATCTTCCGGGCGGTCGCGATCGAGTACCGCAGCAAAGGCTCGACCGAGCGCTGGCGTCGCTGGTGGGACCGCGCCCTGGGGCTCGGATCGTTCGGCGCCGCCTTCGGCATCGGCGCCGCGTTGGGCCTGACGACGACGGGCCTGCCGATCGACGCCAACGGCGACCGCGTGGGCGGGGCATTCGCGTGGCTCACCCCCTATGCGGTGCTCGGTGGACTGGCCGTCGTCGGCTTCTGCTTCGCGCACGCCGCCGCCTTCCTGGGGCTCAAGACGCTCGGCCCCGTACGTGACCAAGCCCGACGGATGCTCGTGCGCTGGGCGCCCGTCGCACTGCTGCCGATCGTGGCGTGGGTTCTCCTCGTGCAACTGCAGCACGGCACGTGGTGGACGTGGGCCCTGGTCGGGGTCGCGGTGGTTGCCGTGGTACTCGCCTGGGTGAGCGCACGCGCCGGACGGGAGGGACGCGCGTTCGCCGGGATCGCGGTCTTCGGGGGCGTCGGCGCAGCATCCATCTTCGCCGCCGTGTACCCCGTGGTACTACCGTCGACGATCGATCCCGCGTTCGACCTCACCGTCTCGAACGCGGCGAGCGGGGAGTACACACTCGGGGTCATGACGATCGTCGCCGCCTTCGGGCTCCCCGTGGTGCTCGCGTACCAGGCGTGGACGTACTGGGTGTTCCGTCAGCGCCTCGGCGAACACCACATCCCCGAAGCGCACGAAGTCGTGGCGGCGGTGGGAGCGAAGTGACCCGGTTCGCGGCGACCCCCGGCACGGTGTTCGTGCTGGGGCTGCTTGCCGCACTCAAAGCGCTCGCGCTCGTCGGCATCGCAGAAGCGGTCGCCACGGGCATCGTCGCCGTCATCGCGGGGACCGACGCCTGGCGGGGCGCCGTGACCCTGGGACTCGCGGCGGGCCTGCTGCGCGCGGGCCTCGCCTGGGGGAGCGGTTGGTACGCGACGCGCGCATCGATCGGCGCGAAAGAGACCCTGCGCCGCGAACTCGCCGAACGGCTCGTGGCCGGCGGCAGCGCGGGCACGCGCGAACACACGGGAGGCGCCGCGACCCTCGCGAGCGTCGGGCTCGACGAACTCGACAACTATTACCGCACGGCACTGCCCGCCGTCGTCACCGCCGCCGTGCTCCCCCTGCTCGTGGGCGCGCGGATCCTCGCCGCCGACCCCATCAGCGCCATCATCATCGTGATCACCGTTCCTCTCGTGCCCGTGTTCATGGCGCTCGTCGGCATGCACACCCGCGACCACGCCGACGCGGCCTCGGCCAGTCTGCGGCGACTGAGCGATCAGCTCGTCGAGCTGGCGCGGGGACTCCCGGTACTCGTGGGCCTGGGTCGTGTGGAGGAGCAGTCGGCCGCGCTGCGCGAAGTCTCCGACCGCAACCGACGAGCGACCATGGCGACCCTGCGCACCGCCTTCCTCTCATCCCTCGTGCTCGAACTCATCGCGACAATCTCCGTCGCGGTGGTGGCCGTCTTCGTCGGGGTGCGGCTCGTGCACGGCGACCTCCCCCTCGCGGTGGGGCTCGTCGCGCTCATCCTCGCGCCCGAATGCTTCGCGCCATTCCGCGAACTGGGGGCAGCGTTCCACTCGTCCCAAGACGGCCTCGCCGCGATGCGCTCCGCGCGCGACATCATCGACGCACCCGCCCCCCACGACATCCGCAAACACGGCGGCGAAGTGCGCCTCACCGGCGTCATCGTGCGACGCGACGATCGCACCCGCCCCACCGTCGCGGGCCTCTCCCTCGTGGCACACCGCGGCGAAATAACCTCGATCGAGGGACCCAGCGGCAGCGGAAAATCCACGGTACTGGGCGTGCTCGCCGGCATCGTCCCCATCGACGACGGCTCAGTCACGGGCATCGACCCCGAGCGGGTGGCGTGGGTGCCGCAGCATCCACACACCGTCGGCGACACCGTCTACGACGAAGTGCGCCTCTACGCGGCCGACGACGACGCGGTGGATGCCGCACTCGAGCGCCTCGCCCTGACCCCGCTCGCGGCATCCGACCCCGCACAGCTGAGCCCCGGTGAACTGAGGCGCGTCGCCGTCGCCCGCGGACTCGTGCGCGTCGCCGCCGGCGCCACCGTGCTGCTGTTGGACGAACCGACGGCGCACCTCGACCCCACCAACGCGGCACGGGTGGAGGCGGCGATCGCCGAACTCCGCGGTCACGTCACCATCGTGCTCGCCTCGCACGAAGAAGGGGTATCCCGACTCGCGGACCTCCGCGTACTGCTCGGGCGACAGGGCGGTGCGCGGGTTGTGGAAGACGTCGTCGCGGGCCTCGATAAGCCGCTCCGCGGCTACTCTACCACCGAGC
>CAYZHZ010000012.1:21573-30355 GCA_964477625.1 uncultured Salinibacterium sp. | reverse complement strand
GGATCGAGCTCGCGAGAGAAGGGGGCCCCGACGCCGTCGTACTGCGCGAAGCTACGCGCCGGGTTGGCGTCTCCCCCAACGCGGCGTACCGCCACTTCGCAGATCGGGATGCGCTGCTCTCGGCCGTCAGTGATGCCGCGCAGGCTGCTTTAGCATCACACACCGACGCGCTCATTGCGGCAATCCCCAGCGGCAGCGCCGAACAGACCGCCCGGGCACAGCTGCGAGCAGTCGGGACGGCGTACGTCAACTGGGCGCTCGACAACCCCGGCCTATTCCACGCTGCCTTCTTCGTGAACAGAGATCTCGAGGGCTCATCGTCGCCCGCGAAGTCAGGTTCCAGCGGACGATCGCCGCTAGCACTCCTGACCGCGGCGCTCGATGAGTTCGTCCACTGCGGCATCATGCCGGCGGCACGCCGACCGCAGGCCGAGTTCCTGGCGTGGTCATCGGTGCACGGGTTTGCATTGCTCCTGCTTGACGGGCCTCTGCGCTCTCTCCCGCGAACGCAAGCCGATGCCGTCACGCAACGTGTCATCGATATGGTCGAGCACGGCCTCACCGCACCCTGAGCGGCGGTGCGCGACCGCGAGCGTAGGGTGGGATGATGCAGCCCTTGACCCCCGCGCAGATCAGAGAGAGCTTCGTGAACGTCTCGCAGGGTGAGGTTCAGTCCCTTTCTATGCCGGGTCTGCACGAGGTCATCTGGGACGACCGGGAGTACCTGGGGTGGCGTGACCGCCAAGCGCATCAGAGGGGCTACCTCGTGTTCTGGCAGGGTGGCACGCCCGTGGGGCTCGCACTGCGAGCATCCGATTTCAGTTTGCAGCCCGGCATCAGCGCGATGTGCGCTCTGTGCCGCATCACGCAACCGTCGCACCAGGTGACGATGTTCTCGGCACCGCGCGCCGGTCAGGCAGGGCGCGATGGCAACACGGTGGGCACCTACATCTGCGACGATCTCGCGTGCTCGCACCTGATCCGCATCCTTCCCGCCGAGTCCCCCATGATGCCGCCACGACACGAACTGCTCACGCAGCGGTCGGTGGGACTGGGCGAGCGAGTGGCTGCGTTCGCGGCATCCGTCATGAAGACGGCGTAGCCGCTGTCAAGCCCTAGTGGCCTTCTCGTCACGATGCGAGCGTGGAGACATGGCAAATACACATGACGAAGAACTCGAGATCATCAATCGCATCATGAAGGCGACACGGTTTGCCACGGTCACGACGCGCACGAAAGACGGGTCGCTCGTGAGTCGCCCTCTTGCTGTGCTTGACCGGGAGTTCGACGGGACGGTGTGGTTCTTCACGCAACACCCAAGCCCCAAGACCGACGACGTCGCGCACGACGAACATGTGAACGTCGCCTACGCGGACGGCGCGAACCACATCTCGCTCGCGGGAACGGCCTCCGTGGATCGGGATCAGTCACGAATTGACGAATTCTGGAATCCGTGGGCGGAGTCCTGGTTCGACGGTGGTCGCGAGGATCCGTCCGTGGCGCTGCTGCGCGTCGAAGCGACGAGCGCGGAGTACTGGCACGTCGACAAGCCGGCCGTCGTGCGCGGTCTCGAAGTGATCCGCGCGCTCGTTACGGGCACCGCGCCCGATGTGGGAGAGAGCCGCACGGTCGACCTGTAGGCCAGTGCGGGTGCGTAAAGTAAAAATTGACAGATAGGGTGTGTCAAGGCAGGCTTGACAGATGACCGACTCTGCATACGACTCAGCCGTGGCGGAACTTTCGCGCATGGTTGTCGAGTTGTCTGCCTGCGTCCCCGACCCCGTCGGGCAGATTAGCGCGGCACTGGAGGTACGGCGCGCCGCAGAGAGCGTGCTCGGCGCTTCCGTGGACGCCGCGAGGACTGCGGGAGTCACGTGGCAAGCCATAGGAGACGTGCTCGGAACCTCGCGACAGGCGGCGTTCCAGCGGTTCGGTCATCCCATCGATCCACGCACAGGAGCCCCATGACCACGACCCCCCTCCCGGACGCCGCGAGCCGCGCCAGCACCATTTTCGACCTGATATCGGCCCTGCAATGGGACCAGGTGTACTCGCAGTTTGACGAGACCATGAAGAGCCAGATCACGGTCGACAAGCTCGCCGAGGGCTGGGCGACGACCGCTGCGACAGCGGGTGCGTACGAAAGCCAGGGCGAGCCGTTCGTGCGGGGCGCTGAGCCGTTCACGATCGTTGACGTTCCTCTTGCCTTTGAGGCCGGAGACATGGTGGGCCGGGTCGCATTCAGCGCCTCCGGAGAGATATCGGGGCTGTTCATCCTCACACCGAGCGCGGCGGCCGGTCTCTGATGGCCCGTGTGCCGGCGCGCGCCGTAGTCATCTTCGTCACGCTCGCGATCGCCCTCGCCTGGGCAGTCGCACTGCCCCTCTACTTCACGGGAGGGCTCGCGAATCCGTGGTTTGCGCTCGTCGCCGTCGCGATGATGGCAACTCCGACAGTCGCTGCACTCATCGTCGTGCGGTTCGTCGATCGCCCCGCCTCGATACCACGCGAGCTGGGCCTGTGGCCGCTACGCCCCGTGAGGCGCCTGGTCGGATACTTCGCGCTCGCGATCGTCGTGCCCGTCTTCATCATCCTCATTGCCCTGCCCATCGGATCACTCATCGGCGTATACCAGGCCGACTTCACCGGATTCTCCGCCTTCCGGGAGGTCATCGCGGCCCAGGAGGAGCAGCTCGGTGTCGAGATTCCCATTCCCATCGAAACGCTCGTCGCTCTCCAGTTCGTTAACGTGCTCATCGGTGGCGTCATCAACATGATTCCGGCCGCCGGCGAAGAGATCGGCTGGCGAGGGTACCTACTGCCCAAGCTGCTGCCTCTAGGCCCCGTGCCTGCCGTACTCATCTCGGGCGTGATCTGGGGAATCTGGCACGCACCGTTGCTGCTGCTCGGGTACAACTACCCAGGTGCGCCCGGCTGGCTCGCGGTGCTCTCGATGTGCGGCATGTGCATCGTCGTCGGCGCGATCTTTGGGTGGCTGCGCTTGCGCTCAAATTCTGTCTGGCCTGCCGCACTCGCGCACGGCACGTTCAACGCTGCGGCGGGCCTGTCCTTCGTATTCGCCGCGTCGACCGAGGCGCCCGACACGACGCAAGCGACCATCCTCGGATGGACCGGCTGGATCGTTCCGCTCGTCATCGTTGCGGTGCTGGTGGCACGGGGGGCGCTGCGACCCGCTCGACCTCTCGAGCAATAGGCGGCAGCACGCGCTCCATGTAGGGCGCCCAGAACAACCTCACGATGAGCTTCACGATCCACGCGCGACCGGGAAGCCCGAAGAACGTGTACTTCCACACCATGGTCGTGCCGTCGGCGACGCGTTCGAAGCTCCACTCGGCGCGGGCGTTGCGCACGAGCACGCCGAAGAGTTTCGTGAATCGCGTGAGTTCATAGGCGAAGTAGCCTGGCGAGTCGGCGTGCGTGATGGTCTCGATGACGGATCCCCCGTCGGAGAGCAGCAGGCGACGAGAGCGGCCGACGGTATCCCACGATCCGGTCTGGTCCTCCACGCCGACGACCGCGGGCAGGGGACCGTACTTCGGATAGAAGGCTGTCGGATCGACGGGGCCTGTGATCTCCCAGGCGCGCTTGGGGGTCGCCGCGACGATCGCCGTCGCGCTCGCGGATGCACTGATTCCCATGGTTTCTATTCGTAGCAGTTCGGCAACGCGACGGGCCGTCGATTCCGGGGTGCCGCGCGAAGGCCCAGCTGCTCGATCACCACTGAGGGGTGGTCCCCGCCGGGTACTCCTCCAGGGGTACAGCGCCCCTGCGCCACGCGGCGAGCACCGGGGAGATGATACGCCAACACTCCTCGGCGACGTCGCCGCGGACGGCGATCGTCGGGTCGCACTCAAGCAGTTCGGCGAGAACCTCACCGTAGGCACTCATCTCGGCATCGCCGAGAGAAGCATGCAGCACCGTTCGGTCCAGAGTGAAAGGGTCGCCCTCGCCGTTGACGACGAGATCGAGGTCGAGAGTCGCGGGCTTCAGAGAAACGCGCAAGCACGACGGACCCGCAACTCCTCTCAGTCCGGAAGGCAGATGAGGAACCTCCTTGAAGGTCACGAGTACGTCTTGCCGGCCGTCGCCGAGCGCTTTGCCCGACCGCAGCACGAACGGCACGCCCGACCAGCGCCAGTTGTCGATCGCGAGCGTGATCTCCGCAAATGTCTCGGTGTTGCGCGACGGGTCAACACCGGCCTCGTCGACGTAGGCGGGAAGTACGCGGCCCCCCACAGATCCTGCGGTGTAGCGAGCGCGATGGGACGACGTGCCGTTCTTCTTCCAGGGCCGGGTCGCTCGAAGAACCTGCGCCATGCATCCACGTAAGTCGTTGGCGTCCAGGCTCGCGGGCGGCTCCATCGCGGCGAGGGCGAGCACGAGCAGCAGGTGGCTCTGGATCATGTCGACGAGCGCGCCCGCCTTGTCGTAGTACCCGGCTCGGTTCTCGAGCGCGAGAGTCTCGTCGACGACGATCTCGACACGCTCGACGTTCTCCGCGGAGAAGAGAGGCTCGAAGATGCGGTTCGCGAAACGCAAGCCGAGCAGGTTGAGCACCGTTGACTTGCCGAGGAAGTGATCGACGCGGAACAACTGTGACTCGGGCACCATCGTCTCGAGCAGGCGGTTGAGGGACTGGGCCGACTTCAGATCGGTACCGAAGGGCTTTTCGAGTGCGAAGGTGATGCCCGCCGGGAGTTCGATGTGGGACAGGGCCGTGCACGCGAGAACGGTGACGGCGGGGGGCAGGGCAAAGTACAGGGCGACACGACCCTTCGCTTCGCCAAGCACGCGCGCAAGATCCTCGGCGCTCGTGGCATCTCCGCGCACGTAGCGCGCAGATTTCGCAACCTTCGTCGCGAGAGGCGACGGAAATTCAGAGAACGACGCCGCGACCTTCTCGCGCCAGTGCGCGTCGGTCACGTCGTCTCGATCGACGCCCATGACGGTGAGCTCGTGAGCGCGGCTCGAGCCGAGGAAGGAAGCGAGTCCGGGCAACAGCAGGCGGGAGGTGAGATCCCCACCCGCGCCGAGGATGATGAGCGTATCGATGCGGGCCACGTGCCGACCCTACCCGCTGTGTCGCAGACTTCGACGGTGGCGCACAATGGAGGCATGACCTATGCCCCCCGCACCCCCGCGCAGCGAGTTCGACGCGGAATCGTGGGGACGATCGTCGTTCTCGTCGTTGTCGTCGTGCTCGCCGTCGTCGCCCTGCTGTTCTACGCCAACATGGTCATGCGTGGTGAGCGCTCGGCCGCGATTGACGCGTGGGAGAACCCTGCAGTCTCGATCACCTCGACTGACGACTCGATCATCATGATCCCCACGGGAACGGCGTCCCGGCAGGGCCTCGTGTTCATCCCCGGAGCAAAGGTCGATCCTTACGCCTACATGTACAAGCTCTCAGGCATCGTCGAGGAGACCGGGCTCATCGTCGTCATCACGAAACCGACGCTCAATCTGGCGTTCTTCGATCAGCGTCCCCTCTCGGCCTTGACCGACGGCGTCGCCGGAGTCGACGACTGGTTCGTGGGCGGCCACTCCCTCGGCGGGGTCCGCGCGTGCCAGCTGGCCGCCACCCCGGATGCCCCGAAGGTCAGCGGCCTCGTACTCTTCGGTAGCTACTGCGCCAACGACCTCAGCGGGACCACGCTCGAGGTGCTGTCGATCGGGGGCCAGAACGATGGGCTATCGACGCCCTCGAAGATCGCCGCCGCGTCGGACAATCTTCCCGCTGACACGACCTTCGTCGAGATCGAGGGTCTCAACCACGCCGGGTTCGGCGACTACGGCACCCAATCCGGAGACGGGGTCACGACCCTCACCAGTGCTCAGCAGCGCGCCGAGATCACTCGGGCTTTGCGGGAGCTTTTTTCGGTCGAGTAGCGGCGGGCGTCGCGGGCGCCTCGACCGCGCTCGGGGCCGGTACGGCCTCGACGGATGCGGGCTCGGTCGGTGCCTCGACGGCGGTCGCCGTGCCGGTGCCCGTAACGGTCTTGCCCGCGAAGTCGCTCGCCGGTCCGCGGTGGCCCCACGTCATCCACAACCACACCAGGATGCCGACGATCACTGTGCCGAGAACGGCGACAAGCAGGAAGCCCGGGCGGTCCTCACCCGTAGAGACTGCCGCGTAGACGAACACCAGCGGCACATCGAGCACCGCGACGATCGCGAGCGAACTGAGGGTCGTCGCCCACGGGCGACGCACCCGGCCACCGCGCAAGATGAGCGCGCTCACGAAGAAACCGACGACGATGAAAACGGCGGCGGCAATACCCAGGCCGACGGCGACCGAACTCACGACGCCACCCGCGGTGGTGAAGGTCTCGGAAATCGTTGACGGGTCGAGGAACGACCCGAGCAGGGCCTCGATCGAGCCGCCGAGCAGAGCGAAGAGGATGCCGCCGAGGATGAGTAGCCCGAGACCGATCCACCCGATGGCGAACAACACGTGGCCAAGAACTCCAGCGAAAATCGCGGCGACCATCTGACGGCCCGTGAGCGTGGCTTTCTTCATCTCTCACTTATACCAGCCCGGGGCTCACGGCAGCGTCGGGCTTAGAGCAGTGCCCGACGCAGTACGGTCCGCTCAATCAGCGTCCACAGGGTCGTGGTGGCGAGGTAGATTGCCGCCGCGAGCGGCACGAAGGCAGCGAACGCGACCGTCAGGAAGGGCAGCCAGGTGAGGGACGACGCCAGCCGTCGAGTTGCGGGGGTCGCATCATCCGCAATCGGCATCGCCGTGCGCAGAGCGACACGACGAGAGACGCCCGCGACCATCGCGATGACCACGAGAAGGGCGAGGAACACCGCGGCAGCCGGCCACACCGCGCCCGAGCCGAGCACGGAGGCGAGCGAGGTGCCCAGCTCGACGCCAAACAGCTGATCAGTGAGAAGGGTGTTGGGATGTCCGTTGATCACAGGAACGATGAACAGCCCGTACACGAGCGAAAGCACGGGCGCCTGCAGCAGCAGGGGACCGACGCCCGCGAGCGGCGACACCCTCTCGGAGGTGTAGAGCTCCATGGTCTTGCGCGCGAGCAACTCGCGGTTGTTCTTGTAGCGGCGCTGTAGCTCGGCGAGCTTAGGTGAGAGGCGGCGCCGCGCTATCTCCGCGCGCACCTGCGAGATACCCACCGGGATGAGCACGGTACGCACGAGGAGGGTGAGGGCGACAACGGCGAGTGCCGCGCTTGCGGTGCCGCCGAACGGGGCCAGCAGTGCCCCGAGGGTGAGAAGGAATTGGTATCCCGCGTCGAGTGCAGCGGCGATCGGGGTGAAGGAATAGAAATCCATGGGGTGTCCCTTGGTCGAATCGGTTGGGTGGCGTCTGGCCACCCCGACTCGAGAGAGGAATCGGTGATCGAGTAGCGCGAAGCGCGAAACCAGATCAGGCGGCCCGGAGCCCCCGCGCGGGTGCGCGCGTGCGCGGACGACCCGGGGTCGATGGATGACGCGGCGCTGCCACCTCGACGAGCGACTCCCGATGCTCGTGGGCGCGGCGACCCACCGTGATCTCACGACTGCGAATGACGACCGCCGCGTACCGCGCGCCGAGCGCGGCGACGACGGCGAGACTGACGATCGTCGCGGCCATGGCGGTGCTGGACTCGGTCTGTGCCACGGCGAGCGCGACGAAAACGACCGTCATGATCATGACGAGGCGCGCCCGCAACCACCGCATGGGTGACACGCTACCTCACGATACGGTGGGACCCATGGCTTCGTGGACGGACGGCGTGAGCGCGGCCGCGCAGACCCAACTCGATCGCCTGCTCGCTTCGGCCCTTCCCCTCGCCCAGTCGCACCTCGCCCACGCGCACGAGTTCGACCCGTTCGCGATCTTTCTGCACGAAGACGATCGCGTGCTTGAAATCTCGCTCGACCTGGCAGGCCTGGGCCGCCACCCCGAGACGACGCAGATTCGCAACGCAGCCCTCGCCCAACTGGTCAACCTGAGGGATCAGGCCCACTGTACCGCGATCACCTCCAACACCCACCTGCGCAAGGAGCGCACCGACGCGATCGAGATCGCACTCGAACATGCGGAGGGTGCCGCCGTCACGGTGCTCCTCCCCTACAAGCGCGCGAAGTTCGGCAGCGCCGTGGACTACGGCACGCTTCGGGCTTTCGCGGGCATCCACGAAGTCTGGAGATGAGATGAGCGACACGACCTCGGCGAAGAAGACCGCGACGACGAAGGCGTCGAAGACGGTCGACTCGCGTTCGTCGGCGATCGACCTCTCGAAGCGTGACCTCACCCTCGACCTCGCACGCGTATTCTGCGTGCTGCTCGTCGTCGCAATCCACCTCATGATGGTCGGGGTCGGCTTCGACGCCAACGGCGATCTCGTCGCGGTACGCCCGACCGAGTCTCCACTGGGCAGCCAGCCGTGGTTCCCGGCCGTGACGTGGGCCGGCCAGATCATGCCTCTCTTCTTCGTCGTGGGAGGGTTCGCCGCCATCACCGCGTGGCGCAGCCTCGTGCGACGGGGCGGCACTGCATCTGACTATGTGCGCAATCGCGTGCTGCGTCTGGCCCAGCCCGCGCTGCCCCTGTACGTCTTTTACACCATCGTGATCGGCGGAGCGCTGCTGCTGTCGATCGCGCCCGAGCTCGTCGACCTCGCCGTCGAGGGCGCGGCCTCGCCGCTCTGGTTCCTTGCCGCCTACACACTGTGCCAAGCACTGGTGCCGACGATGGTGAAATGGCACGAGCGTGCGCCTCGCGCAACCCTCGTCGTGCTGCTCGCAGGCG
>CAYZHZ010000012.1:0-21563 GCA_964477625.1 uncultured Salinibacterium sp. | reverse complement strand
GGCGCCGTCATCGTGGATGCCGTGCGATACAGCGTCGGCATCGACGAGATCGGCTTGGCCAACCTCTTCTTCGTCTGGCTCCTCGTGCAGCAGATCGGGTTCTGGTATGCGGACGGGTGGTTCGCCGCGCGCTCATGGTGGCAGCTCGTGCTCATCGCGGCGGTCGCCTACGCCTCACTCGTACCGATGACGTTCCTCGGTCCGTACTCGTTCGACATGCTCACGAACCTCAACCCGCCGACCCTTCCCCTCGTCGCGCTCGCGCTCGCGCAGGCGTGCGTTCTGAGGTTGCTGCGCCCCGCGCTCGCCGCACTCATGAACACCCACGCCGCCCGAGCGGTCGTGTTCGTCGTGGGAACGCGGCTCATGACGATCTACCTGTGGCATCTGCCCATCATCCTGATTCTCACGGGAGTCGGGCTGCTCATCCCCGGTGCAACGCCGATCCCGGGCAGCGCGGTGTGGTGGTGGACGCGACCACTGTTCTACCTCATCGTGCTCGGCGCGGTCTTCCTGCTGTCATTCCTCGTCGCGCGCTGGGAGGCGCCACGCGAGATCACTCCCACCCCGCCCGCGCCCGTCGTGGCCGTTGCGGCGATCTTGTCGTTCATCCCCTCGTTCCTCGTCATGGAGTTCTTCATGGACTTCACGATCGCACTCGTGGGTAGCGTGCTGCTGAGCGTCTCCGTACTCATGCTCGGCCGCTGGGGGCAGCGTACCCTGACGGCATGACCGAGAACGTCTGGGACTACCCGCGCCCGCCCCGAGTGGAGGAGACCTCCGAGCACGTCATCGTACGGCTTGGCGGTGAAGTGATCGTCGACACACGCTCGGCGCTACGCGTGCTGGAGACGTCGCATCCACCCGCCTACTACCTGCCGCGCACGGCCTTCGCCGCCGGAAGCCTGGTTTCTGCCGTCGGCACGAGTTTCTGCGAATACAAGGGAATCGCCCGCTACCTCGACGTCGTCGCGGGCGACGCGGTCGCCGAACGCGCTGCCTGGTACTACCCCGACCCGTCAGTCGGCTACGAGCGCCTGAGTGATTACGTGTCGCTCTACCCGGGCGTAATGGACTCATGCACGGTCGACGGCGAGACCGTGACGCCACAAGCGGGTGGGTTCTACGGCGGCTGGATCACGTCACGCGTCGTCGGCCCGTTCAAGGGCGAGCCGGGCACGCAAGGCTGGTAGGGCCAGGGGGCCTAGTCGCCCGGGGCTCGAACTGCATCAATGACGGCGACGGGGATGCCCAACTCTCGCGCCCGACGCACCATGTCGGCGGTGCCACCGTCGCCGCGGGAGGCCTCGCCGTCCCACACCGCGACGAGTAGATCGCACCGGCCGAGCATCTCCAGCCCGGCAGCGAGGTACGCGCCGGAGCCCGCATGCGGGTAATCCAGGGTCAGCACCGACTGGGCCGACTCCACGAGTCGATCGAAGACGAGCCGGTCTTGCGGCTCGAGGCTGATGCGATAGTCGTGGGCGGGGACAATGACTTCCAGTACCCCTCCGGCGTCGAGAACGGCATCTGCGAAGATCTGATCTGCGCCCGCAGCAAGCGCTGATACGCCGATGAGCGGGGCGTCGACGCCCGCGAGTACCGCGTCGATCTCGGAGCGCGCGAGCGCATCATCCTCAAGGTCACGATGGCCAGTAATGCCGACGGTCGTCATCGTTTGCCCTGAAAGCCCTGCCACCGAGAATGCTCGGCGATAAGGGCTCCCTCGACAGCGGTGACGTACCCAGGCCATTCCTTCTCGTCGACGAACTCGATGCGCCGTCCGTAGTCGCGCATCTGCACCGCCTGGTTCTGGTATTGCCCAGAGAGCATGGCGTGCTGGCGCAGTTGCGACCACGCAACGAAGGCCGCCGCAAAAGCACTGAGGATTCCGACGATGCCGCCCACCGGTCCGATGTCGGTCACAGCCTTCATCAGCGAGAAGAAGAGACCCGCGACCTGGCACACGAGCATGAGCAGCATCCACAGACGGGAACGCCGCAGATGGAATGCGGCACGGGTCGTGTAGTAGTGCTCCTGGTCCTCGATCCGCTCGTGGAAATACTTGCGACGCATCTCATCGAACGTCAGCTCGCGCACGGCGCGCATGTCGGGAGTCACCTCGGAGTACCCATCCGTGCGGATCGTCGCGCGTTCGAGTAGCACGTTGCGCCCGATCGTTCCGAAGGCGTCGACGAATCGCGAGTCGACCGCTCGTTGCGACTCACCACGCTCATAGCCCACGGCCCCGAACGCGTACTGAAAGCACAGCGACTTCGAGACCTCGGCCGCATTGCGCGCCGAGTACCACGCATCTTCGTCTTTGCGCTGCATCATGACGACGCGGAGTAGCAGTCCGACGCCGAAGAAAGTCGCCGCGATGACGCCGCTCCAGTCCACCCGCGACGATCCGATGTACCACTTCGTGCTCGCGGCGATGGCGGCGAGGATGAGCAGCGCGAGTTGCACGAGATTGAAACGCAGGAACGTCTTCTGCTGTTTCGCGGCGGCGAGGCCTGCGTCATGGGTGAAGGGCGCGAGTTCCATCAGGCCCCCATACTGGCAGAGCGCTTCTGGGCCTGAGAGGGCTGCCCCACATTCGACGCCCCGGGCGGGTCGGCCGCGACCGCCGCGTCGAAGTCGCCGTTGTCGATGGCGGTGATGATGGACGCCGCATACGACCAATCCCATCGCCGCTTCGCGCCGTAGCCGCGCCACCCCCGGCCCGGCGAGTACGTCATCACCTGCACCCCGTTCGGCTGCGGGTGCTCGACGAGCGGATGAAACAGCGCAAGCACCCCGGCACGCTCGAGGAACCCCGCCCAGCGTCGCGCAACCTCCCGACGCGACCACGGGGAGACGACGAGCATGATGCGAATCCCGTCTGCCTGTGACGAGACGTGCTGCATCTCCCACTCAAGCCCGGCTCGCACCTCGCGCGGTGTCGCCGACATCACGACCGCACGGGCGCCCCGGCTCCACTCGACGACCCGGTCCTGCCACTCGTGGTTGCCGAGGGAGATCTTCGCAGCGCCCAGGTCAGCAAGTACTTGCTTGCCGCCCGAAATTGCGATGACCGGGCCGTAGCGGGAAAGGTACTCGACGAGCACCTCCTCGAATCGCGGGCGACCGAACGGCGTGAACAGTTCGAGGAAGCCGCGGCGCCCCACCGACTCGTCAATACGCAGCTTGTCTTCGTCGAATCCGCGGAGATACAGAAAATAGGGACGCGTGTCGGTGGCGAGCGTCGCCTGCAGCCCGCGACGCGCGAGCCGCTGTCCGAAACGATCGAGCACCCACGCGAATGTCACGGGCGCGACGAGCATGAGCAGAAACACCAAGAAATAGGTTCCCGTGTCGTCGAGAGTGTGCACGATGAGCCGCACAATGCCGAATGACGCAGAGAACGGCTCGAGCGGTGGGGTGAGCGCGAGCTCGATTTGCGCGCGCACCGTCGCGGGTGTCGCTCCTCGGTCGGTGATGAGCATGAGCGAGGCGAAGAAGTAGATCACGACGCTGAAGGCCGCGATAACGGCGGCGAGAAAGCGGATGCCCGCGCCGACGACTCCGAGCGGCGATGGCCGATCACGTCGCCGCGCGAGCGCGATGAGCGGGTGTGGCTTCCACGCCAGATTGACGAGCAGACCGAAGACCGCGAACAAGACGAATGGCGAAAGAAAGGTGAACAGCAGCGTCCAGTTCCCGAGTATCGACGATAGGTTGACCAGGCCCAGCCACCACACGACGATCGACAGTGCGGTGATGATGATGCGGCGGATGATGCGCCCCACGCGCACGCGACGAACCACTCCCTCCACCGACGTGAACCGCGGGTTATCCGTCTGCACCGAGTACCCGCGCGAACGCCACCAGAAGTAGACCCGTTGCGGAACGTAGAGCAGCAGGAATGTACCGAGCGGCACGACGATGAAAAGCCAGCCAGCTTCGGAGAGGGCATCCCCGAGCGCGGTGTTCTCGGTGATCTCGCCGGGCACGAGGGCCGCCAACTGGGTGGCGTACTCGGCCGTAAGCCGAGCGCAGTCCGCCGCATCCGACTGGGGACACGTCCGCGAGATGTTGACGTAAATGTCGTCCTGCACCCACGACCGTTCCACCCCGACTGCGCCCGTGGTCGCCTCGAACTGGGAAACCCGGTCGAACTTTTGACCGAACACGAGTGGGAAGTCGGCGGCGTTCGCGCCCCACTTCTCGTTCTGGAACGCGAACGCGACGTCGCTGTTGGCGCACCGCACCCAGTAGGCCTCGATTGCGCCCCCGTCGAGCCCCGTCCAACTCGTGGAGACGCCCTCGATACATCGAGCCAGGTCATCACCGAGGAGAGGGTTCACCGCGGCGAGGCGCCAGCCGTTGTCGTCGCTGGGATTCCACCGACCCAACAGGTCTCCATCGAGCCGCGTGACGGGCGTGAGGGGGTCGACCGGGAGGCCGACGATGGCGGCGAGTGACTGAGCGTCGGCGGTGGTTGCGGCGATGCATCCGTCCCGCCTGTCGGGTGCGCACGTGCGCGCAATAGTCAGGAACCACTCGCCCTGTGTCCACAGGCGGTGGATACCGTCGTGGCCCGTGTACGGGCTGACCAGGTCGAGGTTCTCTCCGAATGCCGCGGGAAGATCCGGATCGGGGAACATCGCGTTGCTTGCCCAGGTCAGGTTGAGAAGTGCCGCCGCGGCCGCCGCATCGCCGCACCGGGCCCACAGCATGCCGGCTCCGGACCCCTCGTCCGTGGTCCAGCGGGTCACACGACCCGCCACGCACTCGCCGCGCGAACCCTCGGTGTCGACGGATTCGGTCTCGGTCCATCCCTCGCCGCTCGGCACCCACACGTCGAGGGCCGACTCGATGTCGTCCGCCTGGTCGGCCACCGCCGGGCCCGCGAACCCCACCACCGCTGCGAGCGCAACGACGACAGATAGCACGAGGCGGGCGGGCATTTCGTGATGCTATCTCACGGTCGCACCCCGGTCCTAGACTCGGCCCATGACCTCGACTCCGCCTGAACCGCTGCCTCCCGTCGCGCCGGCGACCCCGGCCGCACCTGCGGTCACGCCCGGTGCCGCCATCGCGCCCGCCTCCCCCTATGCCGCAGCTCCCGTCACGGGATACGCCGCAACTCCCGTCGACCCCCGACGCGAGAAGAACCTCTTCGGTATCGCGGCCCTCGTCTTCACGATCGTCTCGATTCTCGTGCCGATCGGCTTCCTCATCGCGCCTATCGTCGCCACGGCAGCGTCCGGGAACGACATCGGATGGGGTGTGCTCGGCGGCATCGTGTTCTTCGTCATCGGGCTCGCACCCGCGGCGGGACTCGCCCTCATCGCTGTCATCCTCGCGATCGTGAGCCTCGTCCGCAGCAACCGCAAGGCGCTCGGCATCGTCGTGCTCGTATTGAGTGGTCCCGTCGTGCTTGTCGGACTGCTCACCCTCCCCGCCTTTCTCAACGGCGACTTCTTCTAGGTGCCAGAACTTTCTGCCGGAGTCCTCCTCTACCGTCGTGCGGGCTCACGGCTTGAGGTGCTCGCAGGTCACATGGGCGGGCCATTGTGGGCGAAGAAGGATGAGGCGGCCTGGTCGATCCCGAAGGGTCTGTATGACGAGCCCGAGTCGCCCCTCGACGCCGCGCTGCGCGAGTTCGCCGAGGAGTTCGGCTCCCCCGCTCCGCGCGCGGACTACGTACTCCTCGGAGAGTTCCGGCAGCCTTCCGGCAAGCGGCTCACGGTCTTCGTCGCCGAAGCCGCCTTCGACCCGAGCGGGATCTCCAGCAACACGTTCGAGGTGGAGTGGCCCCCGCGGTCCGGTCGAATTCAGGAGTTTCCGGAGATGGACGCGGCCGGGTGGTTCGATCTCGATACGGCCCGGGTCAAGCTCGTGAAGGGGCAGCGACCACTCCTCGAGGCGCTCGAGGTGCACCTGAGCCACTGACTATCGAGGACATGGTGTGTCCGTGGCATCTGGTTAAGTGGACACCGTGAACACCATCGACACCGCCGCCGATTCCCACGACCAGATCCAGGTTCGCGGAGCTCGCGAGAACAACCTTCGCGACGTTTCCCTCGACATCCCCAAACGCCGGCTCACCGTCTTCACGGGAGTCTCAGGCTCCGGCAAGTCCTCGCTCGTTTTCGGCACCATCGCCGCCGAGTCGCAGCGTCTCATCAACGAGACCTACTCCGCCTTCGTGCAGGGTTTCATGCCGAGCCTCGGGCGACCCGACGTCGACTCGCTGCAGAATCTGAGCGCGGCCATCATCGTCGACCAGGAGCGCATGGGCGCCAACTCGCGGTCTACGGTCGGCACCGCGACCGACGTGAACGCGATGCTACGCATCGTCTTCAGTCGGCTTGGCGAACCCAGCGCCGGCCCCTCCTTCTATTACGGCTTCAACGCTCCCGAGGGCATGTGCCCGCGGTGCGAGGGTCTCGGGCACATCACCGACATCGACCTCGCCGAGCTTTTCGACGAGAACAAGAGCCTGAGCGAGGGTGCGATCACGATTCCCGGCTACAACGTCGACGGGTGGATGGTGCGCGGTTTCACGGAGTCCGGCTTCGTGCCCGGCGACGTACCGATCAAGGACTTCACGGCCGAGCAGCGCCACGACTTCCTCTACAAAGAGCCGGTCAAGGTTGCGATGTCGGGCTTCAACATGACGTACGAGGGGCTCGTGCCCAAGGTACAGAAGAGCATCCTCTCGAAGGACAAGGATGCGGTTCAGCCGCACATCCGTGCCTTCATCGACCGCGCGGTGGCGTTCATGCCCTGTCCCGAGTGTGAAGGTACGCGCCTGAATGCGGCGGCACGGGCATCCAAGATCAATGGCAAGTCGATCGCGGACTGCTCGCAGATGCAAATCTCCGACCTCGCCGACTTCGTGCGGGAGATCACTGACAAGGAGGTCGCCCCGCTCGTCAAGCCGCTGCTGCAGACTCTCGACTCGCTCGTCGAGATCGGTCTCGGCTACCTGAGTCTCGATCGCAGTTCGGGATCGCTCTCCGGCGGAGAAGCCCAGCGAGTCAAGATGGTGCGCCACCTCGGATCGTCGCTCACCGACGTGAGCTACATCTTCGACGAGCCGACGATCGGCCTGCACCCCCACGACATTCAGCGAATGAACGACCTGCTGCTGCGCCTGCGGGACAAGGGCAACACCGTGCTCGTGGTTGAGCACAAACCCGAGACGATCGCGATTGCCGACCACGTCGTCGATCTCGGTCCTCGGGCGGGCAAGAACGGCGGAACCATCCAGTTTGAGGGAACTGTCGACGAACTGCGCAAGAGCGACAGCCTGACAGGCCGCCACCTCGACGATCGAGCTCAGCTGAAGGATGCCGTACGCGAGCACACCGGGGCGCTCGAGATCCGCGGCGCAACCCGCCACAACCTCAAGAACGTTGACGTCGACATCCCCCTCGGTGTCATGACCGTGGTCACGGGGGTCGCGGGCAGTGGCAAGAGCTCGCTTATCCACGGGTCCATCCCCCCCGGTGAGAACGTCGTGACCGTCGACCAGTCGCCCATCCGCGGTTCGAGGCGCAGCAACCCGGCCACCTACACGGGACTACTCGACCCGATCCGCACGGCATTTGCGAAGGCGAACGGCGTCAAGCCCGCACTCTTCTCGGCCAACTCCGAGGGTGCGTGCCCGAACTGCAACGGCAACGGGGTGATCTACACCGACCTCGCGATGATGGCAGGCGTCGCGACCGTGTGCGAGCTGTGCGAGGGCAAGAGGTTCCAGGCGTCCGTGCTCGAGTTCACCCTCAACGGCAAGAACATCGCCGAGGTGCTCGCGATGTCGGTGACCGAGGCGCGGGACTTCTTCGGCTCGGGTCCGGCGCACGCCATCCTCGACCGCATGCACGACGTCGGTCTCGGGTACCTGAGCCTCGGTCAGCCCCTCACCACTCTGTCGGGCGGCGAGCGACAGCGCCTCAAGCTCGCCATCCACATGGCGGACAAGGGCGGCATCTACGTGCTCGACGAGCCGACAACGGGTCTGCACCTCGCCGACGTCGAGCACATGCTCGCCCTCTTCGATCGGCTCGTCGACTCCGGTAAGACCGTCATCGTCATCGAGCACCACCAGGCGGTCATGGCCCACGCGGACTGGATCATCGACATCGGTCCGGGCGCGGGAACCGAAGGAGGCCAGGTGGTCTTCGAGGGGACGCCCGCCGCGATCGTCTCCGAGGCGAAAACGCTCACGGGTCACCATTTGAAGCAGTACGTAGGCGCCTAAGACGGAGTAGCGTGACCGCCATGATCACACCGCACATCAACTACATCGCCGTAGTGCTTGCCACGATCTCCACCATGATCGTGGGCTCTATCTGGTACACGCCGAAAGTGTTCGGCAACTACTGGATGAAGAAGAGCGGAGTGACTCCGAGCGGCAACCCGAAGGATGCCATACGTCCCATCGCCGTCACCGTCGTGGTGAGCTTCATCACCGCGTGGGTGCTCGCGGGTGCCGCGTGGATTTCGTTCGACTTCTACGGCGGCAGCTTCCTTGTCAATACGCTCGTGACCGGCATCATCCTGTGGGCGGGCTTCACCGCGGCACGCTTCGTCACGCATGACGCGTTCGACGGCCGGCCAACGGGACTGACGCTGCTCAATGTCGCCCACGAGCTCGTGACGGTCGTCATCATGGCGCTCATCATCGGAGTGTGGCCGCCCGCGTGATCGACGCTCTCGCCAACGAGCTCTACGGGCTGCCGCCCGGGGAGTTCACGCGAGCCCGCAACGACGCGGCGAAGCAGGCAGACAAGCTCGAGCGCGACCGCATCATGGCGCTCAAGAAGCCCTCGGCCGCGGCATGGGTGGTCAACCTGTTGGTGCGCCATCGCCCCGACCAGGTAGAGCAGTTACTCGAACTCGGAGAGCAACTGCGCGAAGCGCAGGGTGACCTCGATCGGGATGCTCTGGTCGAGCTGTCCCGTCAGCGGCGGCAGCTCGTCGGCGCTCTCGCGAAGGGTGGAGCGGCTCTCGCCGACGTCGCGGGTCAGAAGGTCTCGAACTCGGTCGTCGACGAGGTGGCACAGACGTTGCAGGCGGGAATGTCAGATGCCGATGCCGCCGCGGCCGTGCGCACGGGTCGTCTCGTGCGATCACTCGAGGCCATCGGCCTCACCGTCGACCTCGACGGAGCCGTCGCTGGCGATGCTCTCGCATCCCCCCGTGCGAAGCGTGCTCCCGCTGTCGACGAGCTCGAGGAGAAGCGCGCGGAAAAGCGTCGCCAGGAAGCCGAACGGCGACGCGAGCTCGAGGCGGCCGAGACTGCGCACGAGAGGGCCGAGCGGGTCGTGGCGGACGCGCTTCGAACACGAGACGCGATCGCCGACCGGGTCGCGACGGCACAGATCGCGCTCAAGGCACTCAAGTCTGAGCTGGCGAATGCCGAAAAGAATCTCACCGTCGCGCAGGCCACGCGCGACGGTGCCGCCGCCGATGTCGAGCGCTACCGCACATAGCACGCGACGATGAGGTCGCCTCGAATCACCCGGAGTTGATCGAGGATCCGCGCCACGAGTTGTTGGTTCACCCCTCCCGCGTGCAGATCGTAGGGCCCGAGCGGGCGTAGCTTTCCGCACCGTACCCGAATGACTTCCCAGCCGACCTGGCGCAACAGACGATCCTTTCGTCGATCGCTCTGCTCGCGACGGCCAACGTGCTCGAGCCCCTCGCGTCCTGTCGTGTCGTACTCGATCACGACGCGTAGATCGGTCAACACGATGTCGGGCCACGCCTCGAGATGCTCGAAGAACGGCTGGCGCAGGCGAACGGCATTGAACCCGGTCGCGAACTCGAGACGCTGTGCGAGCTTGTGTCGCAACAGATCCTCGGCTGCCGACGACGGCTTAGGCGCGCAATCGCTCACGAAGGGTTCACCGGGAGCGACGGCTGGCGTGCGCACACACACGGGCCGACGGGGCGCTTCGGTCTTGCGTGGCACCCGTCCCGTGGCCTGCACCGCGCACTCCGGGCACCACGTCGATCGACGCCTCGACCTCCCGGGGCGCTGCCACTGCTCGTCGGGCGTCGCCACGAAACGATGCCCAGAGTCGCACTGCCACAGCAACCACACATCCGCCGCGGGCGGCACCTGGGTGAGGGTGATGCCCGCATTCAGATCTGGATGATACTGACGCACGAGCACCGGATACCGATCCCACTCCGCACGAAACGTGCCCACCGGGTAGGGCACGGTCGCATCCTTAGACCACTGGCGGCGCTCCCACCACAGCTCGACACGCTCAGGCACGTCGCCACGGTAGGACGAGCCACCGACTCCCGTAACGCTGCACACATTCATCCCGTTGCCGCGACCTATCACGCGGCATACCGTCGCGGCATGAACATTGGACACTTCCTCCGGCCCACGGCCGCAGCGCTCGGCGCGCTCATCGTCGTTTTCGCCACCGCGCTGCCCGCAACAGCGAAGAGCACCCCGACCGTCGAGGTGACTGCAAGCCTCGACCTCGGCTACGCCAGCGCGAGCGTAGTCGTCGGCGATCTGCGCACTCCGAGCACCCTCAGCTGGACACTCAGCGGTCCCGTAAGCGAAATGAACGATTCGTGCTTCGGCCTCGACTGGTCGCAGGCTCCCGCGATGCACTCCGAGTTCATCAGCATCGCTGGGGACGGCACGTACTCGATCCGGCCGCTGCACGTTGGCAATCCCGGGTGCTACACATACTCCGTTCGGCTGTGGGAGACCACGTACACGGAGGAGGTTCTGTTCGCCGCTGGCCTCGAGACGCTGCGATTTGCCCCGCTCGGGCCTACCGTTCCGTCGACGAGTTATCCGATCGACCGTGGGATCGTCCAGCTCACCTCGCAGGCTGCTGCGGGTGGTCCGGTGTCGACACTTCAGGAGACGGGAGACGTGTACGTGCATCATCCGGACGCCCGCAATGTCGTGGCGTCACCGGGGTGGTGGGGCATCTCCCAGCAGAAGTGGCGCCTCATCCAAACCGGCACCGACACCTACCGCTTCCTCACCCTCGATGGCGAACGGGCACTCCAGTCAACCTACGATTTCGCGGACCTCCCGCTGCACGAGACGAGCGATCCTGCGTACGCGTCGCCACGGTTCAACGTCGTCACGACGCCCGCGTCTTGGAACATCGACCAACAGCAGATCAGAGTCGCGCCGGTACCCGGGGGCAACGGGAACACCGTTGTTCTGTGGGGCGTGGTGCGGTCGGGCGAGCAGCGCATCGAGGTCACCGGTTTCGGTTATCTCGGCATCCCCGGGGTCTCCCTCGTGGGAACAGGTCCAGGCGCCATCGCCTGGACCGTGACCGGTTATACGTTCCCTTAACCTCGAGAACATCTGGTTCGGCGGGCAGAGATTTTGCTGCTTGCCACTCCGTGCCGATCCTTTCTAACGTGGCCGATGTCCCCCTTAAGGTGGACATCCCCCAAGCCCGATTGGATTGCCATGCAGCCTGCCCGCCGACCTCCGTTCTCATTCTTGATTGGTCTCTCCGCCCTGCTACTCATGACCGGAGCAGTTGCTCCCGCGAGTGCCGAAACGGAGCAGCCGACGTACCCGCGCGTCTTTGCGACGGTCTCTTTCGACTTCGCCGGACTGCTACAAGACAGCACGGGTGTCAGCGGGCAACCCACGGGCTACGTTGACATCGCGAGCAGTGCGGCCACGCAGCGCACACCCCGACAAAATTGGAATCTCATCCAGCTCGGGAACACGTCGAACCTGTTTCAGATCGTCAACGTCGGCACGGGCCGTGCGCTAAGCCGGGAGCCGGGCGGGTCGGGCGCGAGCACCATCGTGACGATTCCGACCGACTCGATCCAATCCTCGACGGGCACCGCGCTCAGATCGACCTGGCTGATCGCCGAACTCGACCCGAACCTTCGCGGTACTGAGTTCTCTGCGCGGGGCGAGATCGACGTCACTCTGCGCAGCTACCCGCTCCCCGGCACATTTGTCGAGCCGGCGACGCATCCGCTCACGGGCACGCATCTTTCAGCCTCGTCGAGCGGTACGTGGCGAATGACGCGTCTCGACGCGTCCGCTGACTCTCTCACGACCCCTGCCGTCACACTCTCGTCGAGCCTCACCCAGGGTTCCCTTCACGGTGAGGTCATGGTTGCCGGACTCGGAACCACCAGTGCGCTCGAGTGGGAAGTCGTGGGTCCCGCTGACCCCGTGTCGGGGTCATGCGCCACCGTGGTGTGGTCATCGGTTCCCACGCTCTATAGGGCCTTCATCATGGTGGCCGACGGGATGTCGTCCATTCCCCCGACGCAGCTCACCAGTGCTGGCTGCTACAGCCACAGTGCCCGTGTCTGGGAGACACCGACGACGTCGGCCGTGGGCGTTCCCGCTGGCACCGCGAACGCAGTCGTGCAGTACACCCCCGCGACACCCGTACCGGTGTATCCGATCGACCGTGGCGTCGTCATCGCGACTTCGCAGTCCGACGCTGCGTCAGCAGTGTCGACACTGCAAGAGACGGGGAACACATACCTCTATCATCCGGACGCCCGCAATGTCGTGGCGTCGCCGGGGTGGTGGGGCATCTCCGAGCAGAAGTGGCGCCTCATCCAAACGGGCACCGACACCTACCGCTTCCTCACCCTCGATGGCGAACGAGCCCTGCAGACCACCAACGAGCTGACCGACCTTCCTTTGCACGAGACGAATGACCCAGCGTACGCGTCACCGCGGTTCAACGTCGTCACCACTCCCGCGTCGTGGAACATCGACCAGCAGCAGATCCGCATCGAACGGGTTGCCGGCGGCGACGGTTCGCAGGTCATTCTGTGGGGACGTGTGGGGGCGACACAGCAGCGCATCGAGGTCACCCCGATCGGCTACCTCAACATCCCCGGTGTATCGCTCGTCGGCACGGGACCCGGTGTCATTCCGTGGACCGTGAGCGGCTACACGTTCCCTTAGGGCGCGGCTAGCGGAGCGTGGTCTCGAGCCAGTCCGTCGTCGAGGCGAGGGCGGCCCGGGCATCCGAGAAGTCCAGGTGGAACTGGTATTCGTGTGGCAGCGCGGGCTCGGTGTCGGCGGCGTAGAAGACCCGCTCGACGTCGACGCCGAGACCCGCGAGCTTGTCGGCGAGCGGTTTCGACTGCGTGTCGGTGAGCGGGTCAGCGTTGCCGCCCGAGATCCACGTCTGCGGGAAATCGGCCGTGACGTAATCGATCGTCGACATCTCCTGGCCGCCCGGGGTGTTCGACCAGTCCTTCTCGCCGAGATACGCCCACAGCGCCACGCGGAAGCCCCAACCACCAATACCCGGGGCGTTGGGGATCTCGCTCACGTCGTAGATACCGCAATTGAGGATGACGCCTCGCAACTGATCCGCCTTCAACGCGGGTGTCACCTCGAGCAGCGTCGCGTAGTCGGGATTGGTTGTGATGACGGCGAGTTGACTCGTGAGATTGGCGCCCGCCGAGTCACCCGCGATCACGATGCGATCGGGGTCGATTCTCAGCTCATCGGCGTTGGCAACGAGATAGGCAAGCGCCCTGTTGAGCTGCTCGACGGCCGTCGGGTAGATAGCCTCCGGTCCGACCGTGTAGTTGAGGCTCACACCCGTGTATCCCTCAGCCGCAAGGATGCGCACATAGGGGTCGACGTTGGATGAGTCTCCCGAGATCCAGGCACCGCCGTGAATCCAGATGACCGTCGGCAGCGCCTCGTCACCGGACGAGGGAGCGAACCAGTCGAACGTCTCGTTGGGGCCGTCCCCGTAGGCGAGCCCGATCTTCTCGTCGAGACCGGAGGTGGGGGCGTAGGGCGTCATCTCGGCGACCGTCTCGGCGGCGCCCTTCCCGAAAAGCCCGCGGATCATGAGCGCGGCGGGCCACGGACTCACGACCCAGACGATCGCCATGACGATTCCTGAGGCGAGGGCGATCGTCGGAATGAGGCGGGACGGCTTGCGGTACCACGGCCTGGAGTCGCGAGTCATGCTCACACCATATCGATCAGTCGGTGCGCAGTCTCAGCGCCACGGGGATGGCGGCGAGGGCGATGAGCCCCGTGAAGCCGAGAGCTGCGGCGAACCCATCCCCCTGCGCAGAGCCGAACGCAGCGAACACGAGCCCCGCGAAGGCTATCGCCGTCGCACCGCCCGTCGCATCGGTAATCGACATCGCGGCGGAGTTGAACCCCTGGTCCCGAGAGGTCGAGTGCCCCAGCACCAGCGTCGAGATACGCGGAAAGAGTAGCCCCATGCCCGCGCCGGCGAACGTCCAGGCGACGGCCGCGAATCCGTAGGGCAGGAACAGCACAGCCGTGACGAACTGGCCGACGATGCCGATGGCAAGGGACACGGCGCCGATTCGAGCGACCGCGTGATGCGGCATCCGATCGCCTATGCGGCTCTGCAACTGAGAACCGCCAGCCCAGGCGAGGGCTCCGACGGTGAGGATGAGCCCCGCGGCCCACGTCGGTAGTCCGTACTTCTCGTTCAGCATGTAGGGGAGGTATACCTCGCTCGCAAAAAAAGTAGCCGCGATGACGCCGCGCAGCAGTACCGTCGCGGGGAGGCCGCGGCGAACGATGAGCGTGCCCCTGGGCACGAGCGGACGCAGTGCGATCACGACGACGACGAGGGAGGAGGCGGCGAGCCACCAGAGTCCGCCCTCACCACTGAAGCTGATGGCGAGGATGCCCGCCGCCACCACCACCGACCAGACGATGCTCCACGCCGACGTGGGTCGCCCGAGCGCCTCGTCCAGATCGCCCACGGGCACACCAGCGCCACGCAGCGCCCCGAGCGCCGGAATCAACGACGCACCCGCGACGAGCGCGAGAACACCGACACCCAGAAACACCCAGTGCCAGCTGAAGACATCGGCGACGACGCCCGCGACCGGCGGTCCGATCAGTGAGGGCAGCACCCACGCGGCGGCGAAGGCGCCGAAGATACGCGGATGCAGGGCCGCAGGGTACAGACGGCCGACGACGACATAGAGCGCAACGGTCACCCCACCATTGCCGAGTCCCTGGAAGATGCGTCCGAGAACGAACACCTCCATGTTCGTGGCGACGCCCGAGAGCGCGAGTCCCACGACGAACACGAGCATCGAGACGACGAGCGGGATGGTCGGCCCCGACCGGTCGGAGCCTCGGCCGACGACGACCATGCCGATGACGCTTGCCGCGAGAGTGCCGGCAAAAGCGGCCGAGTAGAGCGCTTCGCCATCGAGCTCGCGCGCGATCGTCGGCATGATCGTGGTGACCGCCAGCGCTTCAAATGCGCCGAGGAAGATGAGTGCGATAGAGCCGATCGTGGTCCAGATGAGGGGCGGGCTCAGCAGTGTGGTGGGTGGCGCGGGGGTGGAGCTCATGGTGAGCACAACTCTATTGGCGGACGTGGTCTTCCCCGGCGCGGCCGAGCAGGCGCATCGGCTACTTCTGCTGCTGAAGCTTGACGAGCAGGTCGGGTCCGCGCTGGTCGAGGATGCGACCGCCGATCCGGATGCCGAGAACGAGCAGCACGCTTCCGAGCGCGAGGGCCACCGCGAGCGCGATCCATCCATACATCGCCTGCCCCGTGACGATGCCGATCATCGCGAGCACAAACTCGGGAAGGATCAGGATGCCCAGAAGCGACCACGTCACGAAGAGCGAGATCATCAGACTGAAGCCGCCTCCGGGCTTCGACTTGAATGGGCTCTCGCCCGGCGCCGGCACGGCGAAGATCATCCAGCCGGAGATGAGCGACGAGAGGCCGAAGCCAGTGAGCAGCACGCCGACAGTGATCGCGAGCAAGCCGGGCAGCACCTGCCAGGTGTCAGTGATCGCGACGCTCGCGATCGTGAGCGCGATCGATATCGGCACGGCGAACACGGCGAGCGCCAGCACGCGCCCGATGCGGTCGGCGCGTCCGCTCACGCCAGTCTGCAGATGCAGGGCGAAGGCCGTGTTGTCGTAGGACACGTCGGTGTAGATCGACATGGCGAGCAGCACGGCAATGATCGGGCCGACGGCGCTGAAGAAGAGGAAGTTGTCGTTGACGCTCGCATAGAAGAAGAGCAACACGGGAACGAGAGGCACCGTGATGAGCGACTGGGCATACCGAGGGTCACGGATCCAGTACGTGAGCGCGCGAGCAGCCACCGCGCCCGCCGGGGTGCCGCGGAAGACTCCGAAGAATCCGAGGCCGCGATTGCCGGCGCGCATCGAGCTGGACTTCACCGGCGTCTCGAGAGCACGAGCGAGGCCCCACCGCCACAACCCGGCGAACACGGCGAGTGTCGCGAAAGCGATGAGGAGCCGAAGACCGGCCTGGGCGAGGTCGCCGGCCGCAACATCCGAGGGTATTGCCCAGACCGCACCAATCGGTGTCCAGGCAACGCCATTGGCCACGGCAGGCAGCGACGCGGCCGAGCCGCGGAACAACTCGATGAGTCCGAGCACGATCGGCCCGGCAAGCACGAGCGGGATGAATAGCAGGATGCCCTTGGCCTCGCGCACCCGCCGGCCGGAGGCGAGCCCGGCGGTTACGGCGACGAGCATGCGCGACCCGATCACGGCGGTGAGCACGCCGATGACCGCGCACACGACAGCGATGATCGCGACGCCGGGGGTGTGCCACCAGGTGAGGCCCGTGCCGATCGCGGCGACGAGCGTGACGATGCCGGGAACTCCGAGCAGCCCACTCACCGTGAGTCCGACGAGAAGCGTGTTGACGGGGATGGGGAACGTCGCGAGGCGGGCGGGCTCCACGGTCTGGTCGATGCCCGAGGTGAGGGTCGGGATGACCGTCCAGCCAAGGATGAGCGCGGCTCCCCCGAGCACCACGACCGTGCGCGCGAGCTCCGGCGGAGCGAAACTCAGGCCGATGAGTCCCGCAATGAGCGCGACGAGCACGCCGAGGCCGTAGAGCCCACCGAGCACGACAGCGACGATTTGCCACGGACTCTTCTTGAGCGAGTTCGCGAGCAGCAGGAACCGCAGTCTTACGAGAGTCGCAACCACTCGGGCCCCTCTCCGTGACGGCGGCCGCCCACGAGCTCGACGAACCGGTCCTCGAGCGACCCGCCGGCGCGCACCTCGTCGATGGTGCCCGAGGCGACCACACGACCCTGGTTGATCACGGCGACGTGGTCGCACATGCGCTGCACGAGGTCCATCGCGTGACTCGAGACGATGACGGTGCCGCCCGACTTGACGAATCCCTCGAGGATGTCGCGGATGTTCGCGGCCGAGACGGGATCGACCGACTCGAACGGCTCGTCGAGCACGAGCAGACGCGGGGCGTGGATCATGGCGCACGCGAGCGCGATCTTCTTCGTCATACCCGCCGAGTAGTCGACGACGAGCGTGCCGCCCGCGCTGTCGAGGTCGAGCATGGAGAGCAGGTCGCCCGCTCGGGAGACGACGGTGTCACGATCCATGCCGTTCAGAAGGCCCGCGTAGGTGACGAGCTGCAGCCCGGTGAGGCGGTCGAAGAGACGCACTCCGTCGTTGAGCACGCCCACGAGCTTCTTCGCCTCGATGAGGTTGCGCCACACGTCGACGCCGTGCAACTCGATGGTGCCCGCGTCGGGGCGAAGCAGTCCTGTGGCCATCGAGAGAGTCGTGGTCTTGCCCGCTCCGTTCGGCCCGACAAGCCCAAAGAATGAGCCGTTGGGAACCGTGAGGTCGAGGTTGTCGACGGCGAGCTTGGTGTCGAAATGCTTGACGAGGCCGCGGATTTCTAGGGCGTGAGACGTGGTGGCCATGAATCCACCCTACGTAACTTTCTCGCTACTTGAGTTTTCCACCGATTTTCGCGAGGGCTTGCGCGTACGCGTCGGTGAGCAGCGTGGTCGTGTCGGTCGAGATCTCGGCGCCGTTCGCGAGTCGGTCGCCGATCGAGGCGAGCGCGGTGATGGATGCCCCCAACTTCGGGCTCATCTTCTTCTTCTCGACCAAACCCCGCACGACATACGGAATCGTGAGTCCGCTCGGCAACTCATGGTTCTGGGCCAGCTTGCGCACCTCGAGCTCGAGCGCAATGCGGCTTTGCATGAGGCGCATGCGCGGGTCCGGAACACCCACGCGGTCGAAGAGCGGGCGCGACAGGTCGGCCGCTTCGGCAGCGGCGAGGGCATCTTTCTTCACCGCCGCGGCCTCGACCTCGTCGATCGCGCCACCGAGCGCTTGACCGGATGCGGCCGTGCCCACGAAACCCAAGAGCATGCGCTGCGTACCGAACCCGAGCAGGATCGCGGTCAGAGTCACGAGCAGCACCTGGAACGAGATGCCCGCGACACTCGAGCCGAGAAAGACCTCGGGGGTGTCGGCGGGAGTCGTCGTCACGACGACCTCGCCCGGTCCCGTGCCCTCGGTGACCGTGGTCGTCTGCGTCACGCGTGGCGGGTTGGTGCGGATCGGCGGCTGAGTCTCTTGCACCGTCATGGTGACTGGTCGACCGGGGATGGGCGAGGACACCGTAGTGGTGAGGGAGGTCGGGCTGGCGGTATCGGGCGCAGTCGCGCCGAGGATGATCGCGACGATTCCCATGAGGAATCCCAGGGCGCCCACGCCCGCGGCGATCCTGTCGACCATCCGCCGGTTGATGCCCTTGGCCCAGATCATGCGGTCTACCCCCGTTTGTGCGACGTTTTCTCCATTGTCACCCGATGAGGGGGCATCACGGCCCATTATGTGTAACGGCCACCTAAGAATGGCTCGACCCATGGTTGAGACCTGTCGGTGGTTGAGTAGCGGCCCAGCCGCGTATCGAAACCACCCCGTACTACGGTGAACACATGACCGACCGCGATAACACCCCCGAAACAAACCTCACGCCCGACGAGCAGGAAGTGCTCGACGAGGCGAAGGACAACTTCTTCCCCGAGTCCGTCGAAGAGGTGCTGCCGCAGGCAGAGCCGAGCGACGGCCAGGGGCAGCTGCCCTGACCGTCTCGGTGGTTGAGTAGCGGCGCAGCCGGGTATCGAAACCATGTCACCGGCACCTCATAGGCTCGCGTTCATGACCACATGGGCCGCACTCACGGCGGATGCCCCCGCCTTCGCCGACCGACTCAAGACGATCTTCCAGGCCGGCACCAACAAGACCATGGCCACGCTCCGCCGCGACGGATCCCCGCGCATCAGCGGCACCGAGCTCGAGTTCACCGATGACCGCGTCACGCTCGGCATGATGCCTGATTCACGAAAACTCGCGGATGTTCGGCGCGACCCGCGCGTGTCCATCCACTCCCCCACCATCGAACCCCCGCCCGGAACCCTCGGCAACGGGGACGCCAAGTTCTCCGCCGTGCTCGTACCTATCGAGCAGCCCGGCGACGGCCCGCCCGGCGCGTACTTCGAGGTGCTCTTCCGCGACGCCGCCGTGCTCTGGGTCGAGAACGACGAACTCGTGATCGAGTCCTGGGCGCCGGGTCGCGGCCTCACGCTCGCTCGGCGCAAATAGTGGCGACCACGTTCGCGACGGTCGAGCAGTTCCTCGCAGCCCAGCCGGCCGACCGCCTCGCCGAGGTCGAGGCGCTGCGCTGGGTAGTGAGGGATGCCGCGCCCGGCATCACCGAGATCATCAAATGGAACTCGCCCTCCTACGTCTGGCGGGGCGAAGACCGCCTCACCATCAACGTCGGGCGGGGACCTGCCCGCCTCGTACTGCACCGCGGTGTCGCCCAGGCGGAGAACAAGTCGGCCGCGTCGACATTCACCGGTGATCCGGCGGGTTTGCTCACGTGGCACTCCGATATCCGTGCGTCGATGCCGGCGCCCGGGCTCGCGGATCGGGGTGCCGCCATCGCGGTCGTGAAGGAGTGGCTCGCGAGCTAGCTATCAGACCTGCGAATCACTCGTGCCTACGCTCACGCGGAACTCATCTGCATCGGCGTGCTCGTTGAACTCAACCATCTCGGTGAAATCGGCAGTCACCTCGCGAATGAGCTCCTTCACCTCTGCTGGAGTGGCATAGAAGAATTCGCGCCGCAGATTCACGCGATTGACGCGACGGTCTGCAAGAGCCTGATGAAGCTTCGTTTCAAGCGACACCGCGTCCTCGGCAAAGATCAACGCGTGCGTATCAAATCGGAAAGGGACGGATGCGTCGCCGAGTTCGCGGATTCGATCGCGAGGTTCCAGTCGTCGTGTGACACCGACCTTCACCATCCGCTCACCGAACGCCCCGACGTTGCTAATTACATACACATGACCCGCTCGGATGTTGGCTGCTCGCAGCTCGACCGATGCGATCTCGGCGTCGATCCGATCCAACTCCGCTCGAATTCTGCTGGCGCCTTCCAAGTCGCCCTGAGCTTCTAGTGCACTCGCAGCATTGAGATACTGCTGGCGCTCGCGCCCGAGCTTCTCGCGTGCAGCCGCCAGTTCTTTCTCTACTCGGGCTGCTTCCCTAAGCTCTTCGCGGTGCTCGCGCTCTCTATCGCGCTCCTCCCTCAACCTGTCTTGATACTCAGCCGCCAGCTGCAACTCGGCAAGGCGTAAAGCCTGGTACTTCGGGGTTATGGAGATGCCCATCCGTGCCCCGAGCTTCGCGATCGTTGAAGCAGCGGTCGTCAGTCTCTTTTGTGCGGCCGCCAAGTTGCCGGCACGAACGGTCTTCATGCAGTTCTCGGATTCCGCGTTGAACGCACGCAACATCAGTTTCGAAATGTCGGCTACCCACCGGCGGCCCTCGGTAATCGACCCGTTGAACGTGAACGCGGAGGAGCTAGCTACCGCCATCTTGTCTCGAACCATGGCCTTGATGTCCGTCTGGACGACAGAGAGACGGGTCTGCAAGTCGAGCGCGGACTCAGCGGGGTGTCGATAGTCATACAATCCGTTCGATTCCAACTCGACCGAATCAACAACTTGGATCAACTGCGCGCTCGCGTCTCGCAAACCCGTCCTAACGGTTTCGAGCTCGGCCTCCGCTGCGGAAATCGATTGATTCAGTTGAGCTTGCATGCGTTCGAGTTCGACCACCGGCTGGATGCCAAGACGATCTATGTCGGCTTTCAACGATTCCGAGTAAAGGCGCCATTGTTCCACCTCCTGAAGAAGTTGGTTCGCGAACTTCGTTTTGCCGAAGGTGGGCACAGCGCGGAGAGGCGGCGGGCCTTCTGGACCGACCTGGACGGAGGGCTCAATCAGCGTGGCGGGAACGAGTTGAGCGGGCACCTCATCCTCGTACGCTGGGACCACCAACTCCCATCCTTCGGGGGCCGGGGGCCATTCCGCCGGTGGAATCCATCCTTTGGGAGGAAGCCATCCCACTGGAGCCGCATCCCACCCCGGTGCGGGGTTGAATCGGTATCCGCTCACCCGACGTTCCACCATGCTCAGCCTCCTTGCTGTTTGCGCATCACGGTATCGGCATCTGGCAACTTTCGATATACCGCCGTCGGCAAGGTGTGTACAGCGTGCACATCGGGGCGTAGCGTGAAGGCATGTGCCGCAACATCCACGTCCTCCACAACTTCGAGCCCGCCGCCAACGACGACGAAGTTCACGCCGCCGCGCTGCAGTACGTGCGCAAGATCAGCGGATCGACGAAGCCGTCCAAGGCCAACCAGGAGGCCTTCGAC
>CAYZHZ010000011.1:0-31860 GCA_964477625.1 uncultured Salinibacterium sp. | reverse complement strand
CGGCGTCTACATGGCGCTCATGGACCCCTACGGCCTCGAGCTCTTCCCGGTCGAGCTGTGGGGCGTGGTGTTCGGCGTCGCGTCGACGGGATTCATCATCGGTGGCATCGTCATTGCCAAGTTCGGTCTCGGTCGCAACCCGATCCGCACCATGCTTCTCGTCGTCGTGGCCATGGGTCTGTTGGGGGCGCTCTTCACGATTCGCGAGTGGTGGTTCCTGTACGCCGCCGGCATCTGGGTGTACATGATGCTCATCCCGGCAGTCGAGGCTGCCGAGCAGACCGTCATCCAGAAGGTTGTGCCGTTCCGCACCCAGGGTCGTGTGTTCGGGTTCGCGGCGGCCTTCGAGGCGGCGGCGGCACCGATCACGGCGTTCCTCATCGCCCCCATCGCCGAGTTCTTCATCATCCCGTACATGAACACCGAGGCAGGCCAGGCGACGTGGGGTTGGCTGCTCGGCGCGGGTGAGGCGCGCGGTATCGCGCTCGTGTTCTTCTTCGCGGGTCTCATCATGGTCGTCATCGCCTTCCTGGCTTTCTTGACGAAGTCGTACCGCACCCTCTCTGAGGGCTACGCCCAGCAGAAGGATTCGGTCATTCCCGAGGAGGACGTGCCCGTTCCCCTCGTGTGATTCACCCCGTTCCCCCTCGTCGGGGGCGGGGTTAGCATCGATCGAGTGAGGGCGCTTCGAAAGAACGACGCTGCCCCTGGCCTGCGGCTCGTCGATGTGCCGCAACCCGAGGCCGGGCCCGGCGAGGTCAAGGTACGAATTCTGCGTACGGGGATATGTGGCACCGACCTGCACATCGACTCGTGGGACGCGTGGGCGGCGTCGACTATCGTGCCGCCGCTCATCCCGGGCCACGAGTTCAGCGGTGTCGTCGAGTCGCTCGGCGACGGAGTGACGTCGGTCGCGGTGGGCGACCTCGTCTCGGGCGAGGGCCACATCGTGTGTGGCACGTGTCGCAATTGCCGGGCGGGTCGCCGACAGCTGTGTGTTCGTACGTCGAGCCTCGGCGTCAACCGCGATGGGGCATTCGCCGAGTTCGTCGTCATGCCCGAAGGCAACCTCTGGGTGCATTCGGCGGGGATCGAACCCGATTTGGCAGCGATCTTCGACCCCCTCGGCAACGCCGTTCACACCGCTCTGTCGTTCACCCTCGTCGGTGAGGATGTACTCATCACGGGCGCCGGTCCCATCGGTCTCATGGCCGCGAAGGTGGCACGGCACGTCGGGGCGCGCTACGTCGTCGTCACCGATGTCAACGAACAGCGCCTCGCGCTCGCGCGCGAGATGGGCGTCGACCTCGCTCTCGACGTGCGAACAGAGCGGGTGGCGGATGCCCAACAGCGGCTCGGCATGCGGGAGGGTTTCGACGTGGGCCTCGAGATCAGCGGCCAGCCGAGCGCGCTCACCGAGATGCTCTCGAACATGAACCACGGCGGTCGCATCGCGATGCTCGGCCTGCCGACGGCTCCGATAGCGGTGGACTGGGCGCGCGTCGTCACCCACATGCTCACGATCAAGGGCATCTACGGTCGCGAGATGTACGAGACCTGGTACGAGATGTCGGCGATGCTCGCGTCGGGGCTCGACGTCTCGGCGGTCATCACCGACCGATATCCGGTGGACGAGTGGGAGGCCGCGTTCGCTACGGCGCGTGCGGGTAACGGCGGCAAGGTCATCCTCGAGTGGAGTGAAATCTCATGATGAACGACAGCGTGCTCAGTCAGCTCGACGCGGCCCTGCGCGAGATCGAGGAGTCGGGCCTTCTCAAGGTCGAGCAACCCATCGTCACCCCGCAGGGCTCGGTGGTCGAGACCGCCGAGGGCGAGCTCATCACCCTGTGCGCCAACAACTACCTCGGGCTCGCCAACCACCCCGACGTCGTGGCGGCCGCGACCCGCACGCTGCAGGAGCGCGGCTTCGGCATGGCCAGTGTGCGGTTCATCATCGGCACCCAGGACATCCACAAGCAGCTCGAGCGGGAGATCACCGAGTTGCTGGGCACGGAGGACACCATCCTCTTCCCGTCGTGCTTCGATGCGAACGGCGCCATCTTCGAGACCCTGCTCGGTGCCGACGACACGGTCGTCTCTGACGAGCTCAACCACGCGTCGATCATCGACGGCATCCGCCTCTCCAAGGCGAAGCGACTGCGGTACCGCAACCGCGACATGGATGACCTGCGCACGCAGCTCGAATCCGCGACGCCCGGCGGCCGCACCCTCGTCGTAACGGATGGCGTCTTCTCCATGGACGGATACATCGCGCCGCTGCCCGAGCTGTGCGACGCCGCCGAGGCGGCCGGCGCCATGGTCATGGTCGACGACTCCCATGCGGTCGGCTTCATGGGGGACACGGGCGCGGGTACTCCCGAGCACTTCGGGGTCGGCGATCGGGTCGACATCATCACCGGAACACTGGGCAAGGCGCTCGGCGGCGGCTCCGGCGGGTATGTCAGCGGTCGGGCATCCATCGTGGCCCTGTTGCGCCAGCGCGGGCGACCGTACCTGTTCTCGAACTCGATTCCGCCGGCCATCGTGGGTGGGTCGCTCGAGGCGCTCGCGCAGGTGCGGTCGGGGGCGGATGCCCGTGCGCGGCTGCGAGCGAATGCGGCGCTGTTCCGCGAGCTCATGTCGGCGGCGGGGTTTGATCTGCTGGCGGGCGAGCATCCGATCATTCCCGTCATGATCCGGCAGGCTCGCGACGCCGCGGCGATGGCGCAGGCGCTTCGACGTCGGGGCGTGTACGTCACGGCGTTCTCGTACCCGGTCGTGCCGATGGGGCTCGCGCGCCTGCGCGTGCAGGTGTCGGCGGCGCACACTGAGCAGCAGCTGCGTCGTGCTGTCGACGCCTTCATCGCCGCGCGCGACGACATCAGCGGGAATAGTTGATCTAAGTCATCTAATTACTTATAGTTGACCTAAATCAACTATGAGTAGGACGTTCGTCGTGTCATCAGCAACCCCCACCCTCCCCGCGCACAGCGCCGAGCAGACCCGGTCCCCGCGCGAGATCATGGTCGCCCTGTCGGGCCTCATCATGGGCATGTTCGTCGCCGTGCTCTCGGGCACGGTCGTGTCGACCTCGATGCCCCGCATCATCTCCGACCTCGGCGGCGACCAGGCGGCGTACACGTGGGTCATCACGGCGAGCCTGCTCGCCACGGCGGTGTCGACTCCGATCTGGGGCAAGCTCAGCGACCTCCTCGACCGCAAACTGCTGCTGCAGATCGCTCTCGGGCTGTTCACCCTCGGCACCGTCGCGGCCGGCTTCGCGCAGGACACCTCGTTCCTTATCGCTCTGCGCGTCGTGCAGGGCATCGGTGTCGGCGGCCTCATGTCACTCGTCTTCGTCGCCGTGGCCCTCATCATCAGCCCGCGCGAGCGTGGAAAGTACATGGGGATCGTGGGCGGCATCATGGCGGTCGCGACGATCGGCGGGCCGCTCATCGGCGGCATCGTCACCGACGCTCTCGGGTGGCGCGCCAACTTCTTTCTGCCGCTTCCACTCGCGATCGCCGCGATCTTCATCATCCAGGTGACGCTGCACCTGCCGGCGAGCACGCGCGACCGGGTGCGCATCGACTACCTCGGCGCGATACTCCTCACCGTCGGAGTCTCGCTCCTGCTCATCTGGGTCTCGATGGGGGGCACGCAGTTCGAGTGGAACTCCCTGCAGAGCTTCGTGATTGTGGGTATCTCGGCGCTCTCGCTCGTCGGGTTCGTCATCGTGCAGTTCGTCGTGGCGGAGCCCATCGTGCCGATGTCGCTGTTCCGCAACCGCACCTTCACGCTCGCGGTCGTCGCCTCCATCGCCGTGGGGGTCGCGATGTTCGCGACGAGTGTCTTCCTCGCGCAGTACTTCCAGCTCGCACGCGGCGCCAACCCCACCCAGTCGGGTCTCATGACCATCCCCATGGTCGTCGGTCAGATGGGTGCGTCGATCCTCATCGGCCAGTTCATCAGCCGCTTCGGCAGATGGAAGCGGTGGATGGTGCTGGGCTCCGTTCTCGTTCTCGCGGGCGTATCCCTGCTCTCCACACTGCGCTTCGATACCGACTTCCTGTGGGTCTCCGTGTACATGGTGGTGCTGGGCGCCGGCCTCGGCATGGTCATGCAGAACCTCACGCTCGTGGTGCAGAACGACACCCCCGTCGAGCAATTGGGGGCCGCGACCGCGAACGTGAACTTCTTCCGCTCGGTCTCGGGCGCCATCGGGGTGACGGTGATGGGCAGCATCCTCGCCTCCCAGGTTGCCTCACACGTGAAGGCCTCGCTCGAGACTTTCGTACCGAAGACGCCCGACGAGATCGCGGCGCTGAAGTCGCTCGGCACCGGCACGCTGCCGAATGTGAGCGAGCTGCCGCAGACGATTCGCGTGATCGTCGAGTCGGCCTACGGTCTCGGTATCGCCGACGCGTTCATGATCGCGATTCCGCTCGCCGTCGTGAGCCTCGTCGCAATCCTCTTCATCCCCAACAAGGCGCTCTCGACGAAGACCGCCGGCCAGAAGCTCGCCGAGCAGGCGGAGGAGGCGGCGATCGACCTCGCCGAGGCCGAGGTCGGCGCACCCGCGACGGGCGCCGTTCGCATAGCATGACCACCGTGACGAACAAGGACGAGGCGATCGTGGAGGCGGAGGAGCAGTTCGGACTCCTGCTCGGTCGCGTTCGCCTGTTCTTCAAGAACGCGGCCCAGCAGATTCATCCAGACCTCAAGCCCGTGGGCTACAAAGTGCTCAGCATGATCGTGCGTGTGGGGGAGACGAACGCCTCCGTCATCGCGGAGGCCCTCGACACCGACAAGAGTGTCGTGAGCAGGCAGGTGCGCATGCTCGAAGACGCGGGTCTCGTCGTCAGCAGGGCCGACGAGAAGGATGGCCGTGCTCGCGTGCTCTCGCCGACGCCCGAGGCCGTAGAACGCGTGAAGGCCGTGCGTGCGGTGCAGCAGGCGCGACTGCGTGATCAGCTGCGCAGCCGACCCGAGCACGAGGTGCGCGCCTTCGCGTCGGTGTTGCGGTCGCTCAGCGAGGGCTAGCTACGCGACGTAGATCTTTCGCAGCGTTTCGTGCACGGTCCATGTCGTGTGCATTCCGGCACTCAGGCGCACCGTCGATCCAATGACGAGCTCGATGGGCTGCAGGCCGGTCGCCTCGTCGAAGGTTACGGTGCCGCGTCCCGCGATGACCACGAAGACCTCGTCGCTCTCCACATCGGTGGCGACCCCGGCAGACATCTCCCAGACGCCCACCTCGCATCCGCCGATCTCGTCGAGCGTGACGTATCCTTCCGTGGGCGACCCCGCGAGCACCCGCTCGGCGGGCACGGGCTCGTGGTCGATCGTGCACCCGAGCGCGTCGGCGATGTGGCCGGGGGTGAGCGGCGTCATGAGTCGAACCCCAGCCCGACTGCATCCAGGGTCTTCAGCAGCAGGTTGCGCTTGCCGTAGTTGTGGTCGGCGCGGTCGAGCGAGGCGCGCGTGAGGTTGATGCCGATGGATGCTGCGGGCTCCGGCGGGAACGGAAGCGGCCGCTCCCGCACCATCCGCAGCTCTGTGCGCTCGGTCGCCACCCCGCCCAACTGGTCGAGCATGACGTCGGCCGCGAACCGGGCGGCTCCCACGCCGAGGCCCGTGAACCCCGCGGCGTAGGAGACCCGCCCGCCTCGAGCCGTGCCGAAGAACGCGCAGAAGCGAGTCGAGGTGTCGATCACGCCCGCCCAGCGGTGACTGAACCGCAGGCCCTCGAGCTGCGGGAAGGTCGTGAAGAAGTGGCTCGCTAGGGTGCGATAGCTTGTCGGGCGATCCTCATACCGCGCCCGGATGCGTCCGCCCGCGTGGTAAATCGCGTCGTAGCCGCCGAACACGATGCGGTTGTCCGCCGACAGCCGGTAGTAGTGGAACTGGTTGGCGAGATCGGCGACGCCCTGGCGGTTGCGCCATCCGATCGAGTCGAGTTGTGAGGCGTCGAGGGGCTCGGTGGCGAGCACGTAGTCGTACACGGGCACGGTCATGAGCCGGTTGCGGGTGAGCAGAGACGGGAACACGTTCGTGGCGAGGGCGACGTGGGCTGCCGTGATCGTGCCGTTCTCGAGTCTCACGACCTGCTCGGCACCTCGACCCTCGACGGCGAGCACGCGGGAGTTTTCGTGGATTGTCACCCCCAGTTCGGTCGCGACACGTGCCAACTCCGTCGCGAGCTTGGCGGGGTGCACGAGCGCCGTCGACCGCGTGTCCCATCGACCGGCGAGGTAGGTGGGTGAGTCGATCTGGGCTCGCGTCTGGGCCCCGTCGAGAGCGATGTCGGTCGCGGTGCTCTCTCCCGCGAGCCACTCGATCTGATGCGGTTCGATCGCGACGCTCAGGGTGCCGGTGCGTTCGAAGTCCACATCCATGCCGTATCGCGCGACGGTGTGCTCGATGGCGTCGAGGTTCTCGTGGCCGAGCCGGTCGAGTTGCGCCATCTCCTCGGGCCAGCGCCGCTCGCCGTTGCTCTCGCCGTGCGTGAGGCTGTGTTCGACGAATCCACCGTTCCGACCGGACGCGGCCCAGCCGACCGTTCGGGCATCGACGACGATGACGGTGCGATTCGGGTCGCGCTCCTTCGCGCGGATCGCCGTCCAGAGTCCCGTGTAGCCCGCGCCGACCACGACGAGGTCGGCGCGAAGCGCGCCACTCGCGGCATCGAAGCGCTCGCCGGGCGAGTCATCGATCCACCACGAACCCAGTCGCGATGCGGCCAGAGAGTTCTCGACGAGCAGGGGGCTGGGCTTGCTCCGCTCGAAGACTGTGGAGTTCATGCCTAGAGGGTAATGTCCACCGTGCTCGTTGCAACGTTCGCGTACGGGTCGGGCCGGTGGGACGGGAAGATACGAAACTCCTCCGCCGACGTCGCGCCCGCGCTGCGGCAGAAGGCGAGGGGCTCAAGCGTCTCCCCGCGACTCGCGCGTGCACCGAGTTCGAGCAGCCACCCCGTGACCTCGCTCGTGGGAACGTCCACGCCCCCCAGCAGGTAGTGGCGCCCCTGGTCGAGGTCGGCGATCACGGCGGCGATGGCGGCGTCGACGGTGCCGTGCCCGTGGCTTTCGGGGGTCACGTAGCTGTACGGCATGACACGAGCCTAACCGGGATGCCCCCTTAATGGGGGCCCGACGAGGGTCACGCACGTGAGGATCCCGTGAGGGTTTGATGCGGCGGCGTTAGGGAATCGTGAGGACCGACGGCGCGACGGATGATGCGGCGAAGACTATCCCGGTGAATGGCGGTCGCATCTCGCGCCGCCTCGTCTCGACAAGGAGTCCTCGTGCTCGACGTTTTCTTCGTCGCCGGTGTGCTGGCGCTCATAGCGCTGGTCGGCCTCATCGCCCGAGCGGTGGAACGACTGTGATCGTCTTCGACATTGTTGCTGTCCTCCTCGCCCTCGCTGCAATCGGCTATCTCGTCGTCGCCCTGGTGAAGCCGGAGTGGTTCTGATGACCATCTGGCTCTTCATCGCACAACTTGCGACCGTCGTCGCCGTAATCGTGGCGCTCTACCGCCCGCTCGGCGACTACCTGGCCTGGGTCTTCACGACACCGAGGCACCTGCGTGTCGAGCGCGGCTTCTACCGTGTCGTGGGTGTGAGCGCGGATGCCGAGCAGAGCTGGCCCGCCTACTTCCGCTCGGTACTCGCGTTCTCGGCCGTAGGCATTCTGCTCGTGTATGCCCTGCAGCGCCTGCAACCGCTGCTCCCGTACTCGCTGGGACTCCCCGCCACGAGTGAGCATCTCGCGTTCAACACGGCGATCTCGTTCGTCACCAACACCAACTGGCAGTCGTACTCACCCGACGTGACGCTCGGCTACACCGTTCAGCTGGTGGGGCTCGCGGTGCAGAATTTCGTCTCCGCCGCGGTGGGCATCGCGGTGGCGGTGGCCCTCATCCGCGGCCTGTCGGTGCGTCTTTCCGGCACGATCGGCAACTTTTGGGTGGACCTGACGCGCGTCATCGTGCGAGTGCTACTTCCGTTCTCAGTAGTCGCCGCGGTCATCCTCATGGCTGGGGGAGTGATTCAGAACTTTGCGGGCTTCCAGGAGGTCGCGACGGTGACGGGGGGCACCGCAGTCGTGCCCGGCGGTCCGGTGGCCTCGCAGGAGGCGATCAAACTCCTGGGGACGAACGGGGGCGGGTTCTTCAACGCGAACTCGGCGCATCCGTTCGAGAATCCGACGCCGTGGACGAGCCTCGTCGAGATTCTGTTCATGCTGGCCATCCCCTTCGCTCTGCCGCGCACATTCGGCCGCATGGTCGGCGACAACCGGCAGGGCTACGCGGTCGCCGCGACGATGGGGGTGCTGTTCCTCGCCTCCGTCACGCTCATGACACTCGCCGAGTCGGCGGGAGGTGGCGCCGCTCCCCAGCTGGCGGGTGGTGCCATGGAGGGCAAGGAGACGCGATTCGGAATCCTCGGATCCACGCTCTTCGGTACGACGTCGACGATCACGTCGACGGGCGCCGTGAACTCGATGCATGACAGTTACACCGCGCTCGGGGGCGGCATGGCTCTCGTGAACATGATGCTCGGGGAGGTGGCACCCGGCGGCGTCGGGGCCGGCCTGTACGGCATCCTCGTCGTCGCCATCGTCGCGGTCTTCATCGCGGGCCTCATGGTGGGTCGCTCGCCCGAGTACCTGGGCAAGCGCATCGGTCGCCGCGAGATGACTCTTGCGAGTTTCTCCATCCTCACGACGCCGACGCTCGTGCTCGCCGGTACCGCGCTGAGCTTCGCGATACCCGCCGTGCGCGATGACGTCGAGAGCACATCGATCTTCAATCCAGGCCTGCACGGCTTCAGTGAGGTGCTGTACGCGTTCACGTCGGCAGCGAACAACAACGGATCGGCGTTCGCCGGTATCACTGCGAACACACCGTGGCTCAACACGGCACTCGGGGTCGCGATGCTGCTCGGTCGATTGCTGCCGATCCTCTTCGTGCTCGCCCTCGCGGGGTCTTTCGCCGCCCAGGATCGGGTACCCGCGACCGCGGGAACCCTTCCCACTCACCGGCCCCAGTTCGTGGGCCTGCTCCTCGGAACGATCGTCATCGTCTCCGCACTCACCTACTTTCCCGTACTCGCGCTAGGTCCCCTGGCTGAAGGGCTGCAGTAACCATGTCCACGTCATCCGCGTTCGCTCCCGCCCAACTCGCGGCGGCCCTGCCGGGCGCCCTGCGCAAGCTCGACCCGCGCCTCATGTGGCGCAACCCCGTCATGTTCATCGTCGAAGTGGGCGCGGCGCTCACGACTGCGATTGCCATCGCCGAGGTCGCGACCGGCACCGCGTCGCTCGCGCCGGGTTTCACACTCGCAATCGCCGTCTGGCTGTGGTTCACCGTGATCTTCGCGAACCTCGCGGAGTCGGTCGCCGAGGGTCGCGGCAAGGCTCAGGCAGCGACCCTGCGGCAGACCAGAACGTCGACGCTCGCGCACAAGGTGGGCGGCCCCAGCAGCGACGGGACTGTGACCGAGGACATCTCCTCGGCCGATCTGCAGCTCGGCGACTACGTGTCGGTCTCCGCGGGCGAGGTGATCCCGGGCGATGGCGACATCGTGTGGGGCATAGCCTCGGTCGACGAGTCCGCGATCACCGGGGAGTCGGCCCCGGTCATCCGCGAGCATGGCGGTGACCGCAGCGCCGTGACGGGCGGCACGCGCGTGCTCAGTGACCGTATCGTCGTGAAGATCACGTCGAAGCCGGGTGAGACATTTGTCGATCGGATGATCCGACTCGTCGAGGGCGCATCGAGGCAGAAGACTCCCAACGAGGTCGCCCTCACGATCCTCCTGTCCGCTCTCACGATCGTGTTCCTCGTCGTGGTGCTCACCCTCAACCCCGCCGCGAGCTACGCGGGCGGAGCCGTGAGCGTGGTCGTGCTCGTGGCCCTGCTCGTCACCCTCATCCCTACGACGATCGGTGCACTGCTGAGCGCGATCGGCATCGCCGGCATGGACCGACTGGTGCAACACAATGTGCTTGCGATGTCGGGCCGGGCGGTCGAGGCGGCGGGGGATGTCACGACTCTGCTGCTCGACAAGACAGGCACGATCACCTACGGCAATCGCCAGGCGAGCGAGTTCTTGCCGGTGACTGGTGTCACGCAGGCGGAGCTCGCCGAGATGGCGGCTCTCGCGTCGCTCTCGGACCCGACACCGGAGGGCCAGTCGATCGTGGCGCTCGCGGCGTCGTCTCAGCCCGCGCCCGCAGGTGCCGAGGTCATCCCGTTCACCGCCCAGACCCGCATGAGCGGGCTCGACCTGGCCGACGGATCTGCGGTTCGCAAAGGAGCCGGCTCGATGGTCGCCGCGTGGGTGGGTGAGACGCCCGCCGATCTCGAGGCGCTCGTAACCGGAGTGTCTCAGTCCGGCGGCACGCCGCTCGTCGTCGCGACGCGATCGGCAGCGGGTGTGTCCCGCGTGCTCGGGGTCGTGCACCTGAAGGACGTCGTCAAGCACGGGTTGCGCGAGCGCTTCGCGGAGCTGCGCGCGATGGGCATCCGCACCGTCATGATCACGGGCGACAACCCTCTCACTGCCGCGGCGATTGCGAAGGAGGCAGGTGTCGACGACTTCCTCGCCGAGGCGACGCCCGAGCAGAAGATGGAGCTCATCAAGCGGGAGCAGGCGGGCGGCAACCTCGTCGCTATGACGGGAGACGGTACCAACGACGCACCCGCGCTCGCCCAGGCCGACGTCGGTGTGGCGATGAACACGGGCACGTCGGCCGCGAAGGAGGCCGGCAACATGGTCGACCTCGACTCCGATCCGACGAAGCTCATCGACATCGTACGCATCGGTAAGCAGTTGCTCATCACCCGGGGCGCGCTCACGACGTTCTCGATCGCCAACGACGTGGCCAAGTACTTCGCGATCATCCCGGCGATGTTTGCGGGGGCCGCGTCTAACGGGCACTGGCAGGGGCTCGCGGTTCTCAACATCATGGGTCTGCACTCGCCCGCGTCGGCCATCCTGAGCGCCATCATCTTCAACGCGCTCGTCATCGTCGCGCTCATCCCTCTCGCGCTGCGTGGTGTCGCCTACCGACCGCTCGCCGCGAGCCGACTGCTGGGCCGCAACCTTCTCCTCTACGGACTTGGCGGCCTCCTCGCTCCCTTTATCGGAATCAAGCTCATCGACCTCGTCGTGAGCCTCATCCCCGGCTTCTGAGTCGGGCTGAGAGAACAGGAATACGGATCATGCGACAGGCCTTCACCGCTCTCAGGGCGCTCCTCATCCTCACGGTCGTGCTCGGGCTCGGATACCCGCTCGTCGTCACCGCGATCGGCCAGCTCGCGCTACCCGCGCAGGCGAACGGTCAGCTCGTGAGGGTCGATGGTGAGGTTGTGGGCTCCGCCCTCATCGGCCAATCCTTCACGGACGCCGATGGCGCCGCGCTGCCCGAGTGGTTCCAGTCCCGTCCCTCCGCGGCGGGTGACGGCTACGACGGTGCCGCGTCGAGCGGGTCGAACTACGGGCCCAACAACGATGACCTCGTTGCGGCGATCGAGGATCGCCAAGCGACCATTGCCGCGAGCGAGGGGGTGCCCGTCGGCCTCATACCCGCCGATGCCGTGACGGCGTCTGCTTCGGGGCTCGACCCGCACATCAGCCCCGAGTATGCGCTGCTGCAGGTGCCGCGCGTCGCCGATGCTCGCGGCCTCGACGCCGCGGTGGTGCGCGACCTCGTGGAGTCCTTCACCCAGGGCCGCGACCTCGGCTACCTCGGCGAGCCGACGGTCAACGTGCTGCTGCTCAACATCGCGCTCAGTCACCTGGGATGATGGGCCCATGACCACCAGGGGTCGACTCCGGGTGATGCTCGGGGCTGCCCCGGGCGTCGGCAAGACGTACGCCATGCTCGAGGAGGGGCGGCGGCTCGCCTCATCCGGTGTCGACGTCGTCGTTGCCGTCGTCGAGACCCATGGTCGCGAGGCGACCTCGGCGCTTCTCGATGGGCTCGAGGTGATGCCGCGCGCGAGGGTCGAACACCGGGGGGTGACCCTCGACGAGCTCGATCTCGATGCCGTGCTCGCTCGCCGCCCCGAACTCGCCCTCGTGGATGAGCTCGCCCACACCAACGCGCCCGGCTCGCGTCACGCGAAGCGCTGGCAAGACGTCGAGGCGATCCTTGACGCGGGTATCGACGTCATCTCGACCGTGAATATCCAGCACATCGAGTCGCTCAACGATGTCGTGCGACAGATCACCGGCATCGTGCAGCGCGAGACGATCCCGGATGCCGCACTGCGGTCGGCCGACCAGATCGAGCTCGTCGACCTCGCGCCTCAGGCCCTGCGTGATCGCCTGAGTGCGGGGGTCGTCTACCCGGCGGCGCGGGTGGACGCAGCGCTTAGCAACTACTTTCGCCTCGGCAACCTCACGGCTCTGCGCGAGCTCGCCCTGCTGTGGCTTGCCGACGAGGTCGACTCGGCACTCAAGCGTTACCGTGCGGAGAACGGGATCGCGAACCCGTGGAACGCGCGCGAGCGGGTCGTCGTCGCGCTCACGGGCGGAAGCGAGGGGGAGACGCTGCTGCGCCGCGGCGCGCGCATCGCGTCCCGGTCGAGCGGAGGCGAGCTCTTCGCCGTTCACGTGACCCCCTCTGATGGCCTCGCCGAGCCGAACCTCGACGTGCTCGCGTCGCAGCGCGCCCTCGTCGAATCTCTCGGTGGCACGTTCCATCAGGTGGTCGGCGAGCAGATCGCCACGACACTCGTCGAGTTCGCCCGGTCGGTGGATGCGACCCAATTGGTCGTGGGCGTGAGTCGTCGCTCGAGTCTCACGCGGCTGTTCCGGCCCGGTACGGCGGCGACGGTCATCCGGGAGGCCGGGGACATCGACGTGCACATCGTCTCCCACTCCGAGGCCGGATCACGGCGCCTGCCCGCCATCGGCGGTGCCCTCTCGCTCCGGCGACGCCTTGCGGGGTTCGCGCTCGCGATCGCGGGCCTCCCGCTGCTCACACGAGTGCTCACGGCGTTCCGATCAGACGAGTCGATCACGAGTGATGTGCTCGTCTTCCAGTTGTTCGTCGTGGTTGTCGCTCTCGTCGGGGGTATCTGGCCTGCGGTGGTCAGCGCGATCGCAGCCGGAGTGGTGCTCGATTACTTCTTCGTCGATCCCCTGTACACGATTACGATCACCGAACCGCTGCACCTGCTCGCCCTCATTATCTTCGTCATCGTTGCGGTACTCGTGAGCATTGTCGTCGATCAGTCGACGCGTCGTTCACGCGCAGCATCCCGGGCCGCTGCCGAGTCGGAAACCCTCGTGAGCATCGCGGGCAGCGTGATCTCGGGAACGGATGCCCTGCAGGCGCTCGTCTCGAGAATGCGCGAATCCTTCGGCCTCACGAGCGTCATCCTGCGCTCTGGTGGCTCCGCGATCTACACGGCGACGCAGGGTGCGCTCGCGTCTGACGACGACCTCGAGCTGACATTCCCGCTCGGTGGGCACGCGAGCCTCTACGTTCGTGGTCGCGAGTTGCCGGCATCCGATCGACGCATTCTGGGCGCGTTCCTCACGCAGATCGAATCGGCTCTGCGCCAGCGCGACCTCTCGAGGGAAGCCGAGGTCATGCGCCCTGTCGCCGAGGCCGACCGCCTGCGCACAGCATTGCTCGCCGCCGTCGGGCACGACTTGAGGCGCCCGCTCGCGGCGGCCACGGCGGCGGTGACATCGCTTCGTTCGGCCGAGGTCGAGTTGAGCGAGTCCGATCGGCGCGAGTTGCTCGAGGCGGCCGAGCAGAGCCTCGAGTCGCTCGCCGACCTTGTCACGAAGCTTCTCGACGCGAGTCGCCTGCAAGCGGGCGCACTCGGTGTTGCCCTCGAGGACGTTCAGGTCGACGAGGTGGTGGGCGGCGCGCTCGACGAGCTGGGTCTCGCCCCTGGCGCCGTTGAGCTCGACCTCGATGGCGACCTTCCCGCCGTCTCCGCCGATCCGGTGCTGCTGCAGCGCGCCGTGGTCAACCTGCTCGCGAACGCGATCCGGTTCTCCCCACCCGGCTCGGTGCCGGTCGTCGCGACGAGCCAGTTCGAGTCTCGCGTTCACGTGCGCATCATCGATACCGGTCCCGGCATTCCCGACGATCGCAAGGTGGACGCGTTCGTGGCGTTCCAGCGCCTCGGCGACACCGACAACACCGTCGGTGTCGGTCTCGGTCTCGCGCTCTCGAAGGGGTTCGTGGAGGCGATGGGCGGCACGCTCGAGGCCGAAGACACCCCGGGCGGCGGACTGACGATGGTGATAGAACTGGCCGCAGCATGAGAATCCTGATCGCGGATGACGACCCCCAGATGCTGCGCGCCCTGCGGATTACGCTGAGCGCGCGCGGCTACGAGGTCGTGACCGCTCCCGACGGCACTGCCGCCCTCGACGCCGCGATCGCCTCCCACCCCGACATCGTCGTCATCGACCTCGGGATGCCAGGACTTACGGGCCTCGAGGTCATCGAAGCCATCCGGGGTTGGAGCCAGGTCCCCGTGCTCGTCGTCTCCGGTCGCAGCGAGAGCTGGGATAAGGTCGAGGCCCTGGATGCGGGCGCCGACGACTACGTGACGAAGCCGTTCTCCGCCGATGAGCTGCTCGCGCGCATCCGTGCGCTGTCGCGTCGCGTCGTGCCTGCCGCGGAGTCGCCCGTAGTCGAGTTCGACGACGTCGTGGTCGACCTCAGCGCCCGGCTCGTGACCCGCGCGGGCGCGACTGTGCGACTCACCCCCACCGAGTGGCGGTTGCTCGAAGTGCTCGTCCGGCACAGCGGCAAGCTCGTCACGCGTGAGACGCTCCTCACCGAGGTGTGGGGTCCGCAGTACACCACGGATACCGGCTACCTGCGCCTCTACATGTCGCAGTTGCGCAAGAAGCTCGAGGTGGATCCGTCAACACCGCGGCACCTCGTCACGGAGGCGGGCCAGGGCTACCGCTTCACCCCGTAGCGGCTCGGGGGTAGCCTCGACGCGTGACCCACCACCTCACGCGCGACGAGGCGCGGCGCATCGTCGTCCGCGCCCAGCTGCTCGATGCCGATCGGCCGGGCGATGTCGTCGGGGTCGCGGAACAACTTGGTCAGATCAAGATCGACCCGACGGCGACGATCGCGACGGCTGAGCACAGCATCCTGTTCTCCCGCATCGGGTCGTCGTACGAGACGCTGCAGCTGACGAAGGCCGTGGAGCACGATCGGCTGCTCTTCGAGTTCGACGGCACCTTTCGGCCCATGAGCTTGCTGCCGCTCATGCTCCCGTCGATGCGACGCTGGCCGACCCGCCCGCGCACGCGGGAGTGGCTCGAGGCCAACGACAAGTTTCGAGTGGATGTGCTCGCGCGGCTCACCGCGGAGGGACCGTTGCTCGCGAGTCAGATCCCCGACACGGCCGAGGTGAGCGTGCCGCCCGACGGATGGTACGGCTCGAACCAGGTCGTACACATGCTCGACTTTCTGCAGCGGCAGGGTCGCGTTGCGATCGTCGGTCGCGAGGGACGCCTGCGCAAGTGGGATCTCGCCGAGCGCGTCTACCCACAGAACCTTCCCGAGTACGAGTTCGACGAGGCGGAGCGGCTCCTGAATGAGCGGCGACTGCAGGCTGCCGGCATCGCGAAGCAAAAGTCGCCGTGGACCCGGGTGGGCGACGCCGGGGAGCCCGCGGTGATCGAGGGTGACAAACGCAAGTATCGCGTCGATCCCGAGGCGGTCGCGGCGCTCGCCGACGACGCGGGCGGACGCGTGGCCTTCCTCAACCCCTACGACGGCATGCTCTTCGACCGCCCGCGGCTCAAGGAGATCTTCGAGTTCGAGTACGTGCTCGAGCAGTTCAAACCGAAGCCGCAGCGCAAGTACGGGTACTTCGCGTACTCGATCCTGATGGGCGATCGCTTCGTCGGCATGCTCGACGCCGAAGTCGATCGAGAGAACGAGCGCCTCGTCGTGAACGCGGTGCACGAGTTTCTGCCGTTCGACGCCGAGGAGCACGAGATGGTGCGGGCCGAGATCGACGACCTCGCCGAGTGGCTCGGGGTCAGCGTCAGCGCGTGGTGATGCCCGCGAGTAATCTATAACGGATGCACGGCGCGCAGACGAACCGCTGGACCCGCGTGGGTCGTGCCTTCGCCGTATCATCCTTCGCCGTCTTCGTCGCCGCGATGTCGCACCTCGTCGCCGGTGGACACACCCCGGGCATTCTGGGAACCATCGTCGCCCTCGTATTCGGCACGATCGCGGCCATGTTCGCGCTAGGCCGCCGAGTCACCCTGCCTCGCCTCGTCCTGGCGGTCGCCGTCGGCCAACTCGTTCTGCATGTTCTCTTCTCGATGAACGGATCCTGGGGCGGACCCGTCTCTGGCCACCACGAGGAGTTCGTCGCCACGACGACGGGTGGGACCGCCCCCGAGCACTCACTCGGCATGACGATCGCCCACGTCATTGCCGGCCTCATCGCCGTTCTCGCCCTCCGCGCTGCACAACTCAGCGCGGCCGAACTCGCGCTCCTGCCGGGAGTGCCGCGCATTCTCATGCTCGTCGACGTGCGCGCCGTCCCACTGCCCGTGGGACGACAGCCCCGGCCGATGGAGCCGACGCGTCCGAGGCCGCACTCTGCGCTGCTCGCGGTCGCACCGCGTCGCGGCCCACCGACGCTCGCGGTCTGACCTCACACCCGACTCCGCAACCGGGGTCGATTTCCTCGCGCGTTCGCGCGATTCCATTTCGCTGCTCAGCAGCGCTGTAGCGCGGCTTTCCGTCGCGTGTGAAAGGACACTTCTGTGTTGAAATCCCGTACCACCCTGTTCGCGGCGCTCGTCGCCGTCTCCCTCACCCTCGCGGGCTGCGCATCGACCCCCACGGTCGATGTCGCCGACGCGCCTCCCGCTCTCGCCGCCGATTCGTTGTCGATCACCGACGCCTGGGCGAAGTCCGCCGACGAGGGAATGTCGGCCGCGTTCGGCGTGCTCGAGAACACCGGCGACGAGGACATCGTCGTCGTGTCGGCCGAGTCCGCCTCATCGACGATGCTCGAACTGCACGAAACGGTGGAGAACGACTCCGGCGAGATGGTCATGCAGCAGAAGGACGGCGGCTTCGTCATCCCTGCTGGCGCATCGTTCACCCTTGAACCGGGCGGCAACCACATCATGCTCATGGATGTGACGACCCCACTCGTCGCGGGCGCCGAGGCGACCTTCACCCTGACGCTCTCCGACGGGTCGACGTTCCAGTTCACTGCCCCCGTCAAGGACTACTCCGGCGCGAACGAGGAGTACGTGGGCGGCGACATGGACATGGACATGGGCGACTGATGACTCGCGACCGGGCACCCCGCTCCGGTCGCGACGGTTCGAGCCGGCGGCAGTTCCTCCTCGGGGGGACTGCCGCGGGGCTCGGCGCGATCGCGGCAATCGGTGTCGACCGAGCCGTGCTGGCGACGACAACTGCGCCGGCCCAGCCTGAACTGCTCAACGGTGCGGCCACCGTCCCGTTCTACGGCGAGCACCAGGCCGGAGTCAACACGCCCGCGCAGGCGCACGCGACGTTCGTGGCGCTCGACCTGAGAGACGGTGTGGATGAGGCGGCTCTCGTTCGTCTCATGCGCGTGCTCACCGACGACGCGTCGCGTCTCACGCAGGGTCGACCGGCACTCGCCGACTCCGAGGGCGAACTGGCGGTCGCCCCGGCACGACTCACGGTGACCTTCGGGTTCGGTCGCGGCCTCGTGGCCCGCACGACGGCATCGTCACCGTCGTGGCTGGGGCCGCTTCCTGCTTTCGAGATCGATGCGCTCACCCCGGACTTCAGCGACGGCGACCTGCTCCTGCAGATAGCCTCGGATGACGCGCTCACGGTCGCCCACGCACAACGGATGCTGCTCAAGGATGCCCGTTCGTTCGCCACCGTGCGCTGGACTCAGACGGGCTTCCGTCGTTCCTATGGTTCCGTGGCCCCTGGCACGACGATGCGCAACCTCTTCGGCCAGGTGGATGGCACGAGCAATCCGCGGCCCGGCACGGCCGAGTTTGACCGGCTCGTGTGGAGCCGCGCCGGGTGGCTCGCGGGCGGCACGAGCATGGTCATCCGTCGAATTCACATGGATCTCGACACCTGGGATGAGCTCGACCGCAGCGGACGGGACCAGGCCATCGGCCGTCGCCAGTCTGACGGGTCACCGCTCACGGGTCAGACAGAATTCGATGAGCCGGATCTGTCCGCGAAGAACGGGTTGGGGTTCCCGGTCATCCATGACCTGGCTCACGTCCGTCGATCGAGAACCGGCGACGACCGAGAGAGGATCTTTCGGCGCGGGTACAACTACGACGACTCGCCGCTAGCGGGCGAGACGTCTAACTCGGGTCTGCTGTTCGTGTCGTTTCAAGCCGACGTCTCGGCGCAGTTCGTTCCCATTCAGGAGCGGCTTGCTCAGGTAGACCTGCTCAACATCTGGACCACCCCGATCGGCTCAGCGGTGTTCGCTATCCCACCCGGGTGCCAGGAGGGTGGCTACATCGGGGAGACGCTCATGCGATCGTGATCGCCCGACGCAGCATGAGCACGCTGTCGTCGATCGGCGCGGTCGAGCCGTCGGGCGCGGTCGCCAGTCGCGGGACGAGGGCACTCGTCACGACGGTCCACTCGGACTCGTCGAGCCCGACGCCCGCCTCGAAGAGTTGCGCGCGAACCTCCTCGGGGGTGGGCAGCTCGACGGCCGCGTGGTGGTGTGCCGCGGCATCCTGCCCCGCCGCATCGTGCCCAGCCCACGGCGGAACGCCCGCGTGGCCCACGACCAGCAGATGCCCGCCGGGCGCCACGGCCGCGGCGACACGACGCAGGATGGCCTCGCGCGGCAGCCCGCCGACGCTCGAATGCAGAAAGCACGCCGTCACGAGGTCGTACATCGCTGGCGGCTGCCACTCGGTGAGGTCGGCGACGACCCACGTGATGTCGTCGTCGGGCTGCTGGTCGGCTCTGCCGATCTCGATCGCGGAGGGGGAGATGTCGACCGCGGTCACCGACCATCCTCGGCGCGCGAGCCACAGGGCGTCTCCGCCTTCGCCGCTGCCGAGGTCGAGCGCGGTGCCGGGAGCGATCTCGCCGACTTCGCGTTCGAGCGCGGCGTTGACGTTGCCGCTCCAGGTGCGGCCCGCGCTGTAGCGGTTCTCCCAGTAGGTGTAGGGGTCGAGGTTCTCGCTCATGGTCATACTGTGCCGCGTGGGCTACTGTGATGGCAAAGTCTCATGCCGAAATAGCAAGGAGCCAGAAACAGGAAGGAGCCCCGGATGCCCGACCCGGCCCTGCACCAGATCGGCGAGCGGCTCAAGAGCTTTCGGCTGAAGCGGGGGCTCACTCTCGAGGAGCTCTCTGCCGCAACATCCATCTCGCCGTCGACGCTGTCGAGGCTGGAAGCCGGCAAGCGCGCACCCAACCTCGAACTCGTCATCCCCGTCGCCCGTGCCCTGCGCCTGGAGCTCGACGACCTCGTGCCGCGGGTCGTGCCCGACCCCCGGGTCAGGAGGGTGACGACGCGCGTCGACCAGGTCGTGTTCGAGCAGCTCTCACCGGAGTCGTCGCCCTCGCAGGCGTCGCGCATCACCTTTCCGGCGCCCACCACCGATCGACGCGAGCTGCGCATTCACGACGGCTACGAGTGGCTCTACGTGCTGTCGGGGCGGCTGCGGTTGGTCCTCGACACCCACGATCTCGTGATGGGCCCGGGGGAGGCCGCCGAGTTCGATACGCGAACCCCGCACTGGCTCGGCTCGGCAGGCCCGGGACCGACCGAGGTGCTCGCGATCTTCAGCGCGCAGGGCAAACGGATGCACATGCGCGCGCGTCCCGCCGCCCCCGCGGGTTAGCCTGAGGTAATGAGTCAGGGACGCAGGATCGCCGCCGCCGTTCTCGTCGCCGTCGCGGCGCTCCTCTATGGGGTGTCGCCCGTCGACGTGATTCCCGAGCTGCTCACGGGCCCGCTGGGCTTCGCCGACGACATCGCGGTGTTCGTGGGTGCCGGCCTCGGCATCTGGAAGCTCCTCACCGGGGGTCGCCCCGGCCCCGCGGCTCCTGGCGCTCCGCCGCCCGCCGCCTAAGCCGTCGCGGCGGCCTGCCCTTCGGGGGTGCCCGCACGAGTCGTTCCCGGACGCGCACCGCGCACGGTCGTGAAGCCGACGCACAGCACCCAGACCAGCCACGGGAAGATCGCGAGGATCGCGTTACCGAAGCCGCCGACGGCGAAGAAACTGTTCGGCGAGGTTCCATTGAACCCGAGGACCGCCCACGCCAGGTTCGAGAGGGCGGTGACCACCGCGAGGATCCCGGTCCAGCGGGGCACGACGTGCGACGCGTAGGTCAGGTAGCCGGCGGTCGCCGACACGAGCGCGAGCAGCACGGCACCCGTCGAACCGAACATGATGCTGTGGCCCTCGGTGAGCGCGCGAATGGATGATGCATCCGGAGTCAGCCCGATGACATCGAGTGCCGCGCCGCCATCCATCGCGTCGCCCACGAGCGTGACCGCGATGAACACGAGGCCTGCGCCGAACATGATGTCGGCGATCCACTCGAGGTCGGGCCGCGCCTTGTTCACCAACTGTCGGAACGCCCCCAGGAACACGATGAGGAACGCCATGAGGAAGGTGTCGGCGAGGATCACGATGATGGTCTGCACCGCGGTGGACTGGGTGTATTCGATGAGGGCGGCCGAATCATCCAATTCGGGGCGGTCGCCCGCGGTGAGTTTGGTGATCGATTCGATGGCCAGGAAGACGGCGACGGCGAGGGCGGAGACGCCCACCCAACGGCGCACGTCGGGGGTCGTGGTGAGTGCGGTCACAGGCCGAGCATATGGTATCAACGGTGATACCATGGGATGCATGCCCATGACACTCCGGCTTACCGAAGAAGAGACCGAAGCGCTCCGCAAGCGCGCGGAGTTCGAGTCGCGGTCGATGCAGGATGTCGCGAAGCAGGCAGTGCGCGAGTACGTCGAGAATCACAGCAGGCAAGATCTGCTTCGCTCCGTGCTCGACGAGGAGCTGCCCCGATACGCGGAGGCCCTCGAGCGACTCGCCCAGTGATTTACCTCACATACGACGACCTTCTCTATGTCGCAGCGCGGGCGATCGATACTGATGTACAGGTGAGGGATGCGGGATTGCTTCAGTCGGCGCTCGGTCGGCCGCAGGCGACTGCATTCGGTCGCGACGCCTATGCGACACTCGACGAGAAGGCCGCGGCACTGACCCACTCGCTCGCCCGCAATCACGGGCTCGTCGATGGCAATAAGCGACTGAGTCTCGCGGCTCTCATCGCGTTTCTCGGGCTCAACGGTCGCCGACTCACGTGGACGAACGATGCGGCATACGACGTCATCATCGAGGTCGCCTCGGGTGAGCTCGAGAACGTCGCGGACATGGCCACGCGCATCGGGCGCGGTAGCGAGACGCGATAAACCTAGACGCGATAAACCTAGACTGGCGAGACCGACGGAAGGGGCCGACATGTCGTTCCAGGCATATCTCGACAACATCGAGGCGAAGACGGGTCTCACGCCCCGCCAGTTCGTCGAGCTTGCGACCGCGAAGGGGTTCGATTCGACGACGAAGGCGACCCCGATCGTGGAGTGGCTCGCCGCAGACTACGGGCTGGGCCGCGGGCATGCGATGGCGCTCGTGCACGTCATCACGAAGGGCGACACGATCGCCACCACGCACGTCGACTCGGGCGGCACGCACAGCGACCAGTCAGACACGCTGTGGTTAGACGGCGCTGCCTCTAACCCGAACCGCTAACCCCGGTTAAAGCGCCAGAAACGCACTACCCGGTCAGAGCGGCGACGAAAGACGCCGCGGTGGCGATGATCCCCACCGCGCCGAGCACGATCGCGAGGGTGCGCAGGGTGCGCTCGTCGTGAGCGGTCGGTTCCTCGTGGGGAACATCGGGCACGTTGACCCGATAGAACACCGTCGGCCCGTCGCCTGAATCGGGTGCGGTGAACTCGTCGGAAGGAATCGAGAAGAACTCCCCGTCGTCGGTCATCCAACGCAGTTCGCCGTCGGACTCCTCCGCCGACACTTCACGCCAGCCTCCTCGGGCGACCCGCACGATTGCCCAGATGACGGCGCAGATGGCGGCCGCAACGAGCACGACGAGGGAAAGCACCTCAGCGATGAGCGCGATCATCTCCATCGGGCCTCCCGCACGTTTCGCACGATCTCACCCTAGATCGTGCCGACCGACGCGGCGTGCCGACCGACGCGGCATGCGGCCCAGCGCGGCGCCCGCAGCGTGCGCGTCACGCCGAAACGCGATTGCGCCCCGCCTCCTTCGCGCGGTACATGGCGGCGTCCGCGCGCTGCAGCACGTCGACGGCACTGTCGTCGTCAGAGACACGCAGGATGCCGATCGAGGCCGTCACGGTCTGGCCGTCGAACGGCTGACGTATGGCCTCCACCATGCGTTCGGCGAGGGTGTGGGCATCCGCCCCCGTCATGCCGTCGCAGATGACCACGAATTCGTCCCCGCCGAGCCGTGCGACCCGGTCGTTCTCGCGCGTGTGAGCGGTGAGTCGTCGGCCAATTTCGATGAGCAGACGGTCGCCGGTCTCGTGTCCGCGTGTGTCGTTGACCGACTTGAAGCCGTCGAGGTCGACGAACAGCAGCGACAGGTCGCCGCCGAGACCGAGGGTGCGGTCGAGTTCGGTCATGAGAAAGCGCCGGTTCGGAAGGCCAGTGAGCGGATCATGCAGTGCGAGTGTCGCGAGGCGGGACTCGCCGCGCCGCAGCAGTGCACCGTCGATGTCACGCGCGAGGTCGTGTGCCTCCTGGGCCAGATCGTTCCAGGGCAGACTCGTGCCCGAGACGCTCTGCGTCCACGCCGAGAACGAGGCGCGCGGGGCGAGAACCTCCTGCTCGTGCTGCTGTGAGACGTCTCCGAGCCAGTCGATCGTGCGCGTGACCTCGCCGCGGAAGAACGCGATGAAGTCGCCCGGCGCTTCGAGCGGCACGAAAAGCACGCCAGCCAGGTCGGGGATGCGCGCCGCGAGCGCCGGGTGGATCGTGCTGAGCGCGTTGGTCTCCAGGATCGCACCGCCGGCCGCGCCCACGAGTTCGTCCAGCACCGCGAGGGGTGCGCCGGGCGTGCCGAAGACGATACCGGAGAGGCAGATCGCCGCCGAGTCGGCCGGAACGAGATCGAGCACGGTGAGATTTCCCTCGAGCAGGGCCGCGACGAGGTCGTCGGAGGCGACGATCTTGCTCACGAGCGCGGAACGCAACGAGTCGATCTCGACGTGCCGGCGCAGCGCGGCGATCTCGCGGGCCGACCCGATCTCGAGCGCGATCTGATTCGCGAGCACCTCGAGGCTGCGTCGCAGGATGAACGGTAGTCGCCGCTCCGTGTTGTGGGCGCACGTGATCATGCCGATCAGTTGCCCGCGATACACGAGAGAGAACGAGACGGTGGATGCCTGCCCCATGTTCCTCATGAACTGCAGGTGGAACGGCGAGACGCTCCTCAACTCAGCGAGGCTGAGGTCGAGGTCTGCCGCGACCGTTCCCGGCACCGCGAGGAGGCCGACGCTGGGGCGGGACGTGCTCACGATGGCGCGGGAGAGTTTCGTCAAGTAGAGATCGCGCGCCTGGGCGGGGATGTCGGAGGCGGGGAAGTGCAGGCCGAGGTACGGGTCCATGCCGTCCGCACGGGTTTCCGCGACCACCTCCCCATGGCCGTCGGGGTGGAAGTCGTAGACCATGACGCGGTCGAACCCGGTGATCGCGGAGAACTCTCGCGTCACGGCATCCACCAGGTCGTCGCTGCCCTGCAGGGCGGCGAGTCGGTGGGCCGCCGCATACACACCGGAGGCACTATCGCCCGTTACCGTGAGCGTCGGTTCGAATTCGACGAACGCGAGGGGTCCCTCGTTGCGGTGCACAATCGCGTCGACGCGGTATCCGTTCATGTCGAATGTGACGGGGTTCGCGCCCTCTGCGGCGACTCGTAGGGCCGGGAGTCGGTCTTCACCGACGAGGTCTGCGACAACATGGTCGAGCGCGAACTCGGGGGCGACACCGAGCACGGACTCGAGGTTCTCGCTCGCCACAACGATGCGTCGCGACTCCCGGTCGATGCCGAGGAGGGCGCCGTGGGGCTGAATGGTGCCAGGGGTGCGGATGGGTTCTGCCGAGCACGCCGCGAGGCGGGCTTGCTCGATCCCCCACCGAGCCTGCTCCAACTTCACGGTGGAAGGTTATTCGAAACCGCCGATCATCGCGCGATTTCGCTGTACCCGGGTGACATTATGCCGCGTGCGACATATGATGCGCGGCGAACGGGTGTTCTCAGCGCGGTCACTGCACGCGAGACTGCAGCGCGGCCACCACGCGGGACATGGCCGTGCCGAGCCCCCACTCGGTTGCGAGACGCTGGAGCTCGGCATCCTCATCGGGGCTGAACGCCGTGATGCGCGCGTCGAACGGGGGCAGGTCGAGGTCGCGCACGACCTTCACGACGGTGGGCGCGACCTTGAGGTAGTCCGCGGCCGCGATGATCTTCGCCCGCACCGACGGCGACATGGATGATGCGGGGTCGGCGGCGCCCGCGATGATGCCGTCGAGGTCGCCGAAGGTGCCCAGCAGCGTGACGGCGGTCTTCTCGCCCACGCCCGCCACCCCCGGAAGCCCGTCGGACGCGTCACCGCGCATCGCCGCGAAGTCCGCGTACTGGGCGGGCGTGATGCCGTACTTGGCGACGAGCCCGGCGTCGTCGAGCACCTCGAGGTTAGACATCCCGCGTCCCGTGTAGATGACGCGCACACCACGCGAGTCGTCGACGAGCTGGAATAGGTCACGGTCGCCCGTGACGACGTCGACGGGCATCGGGGAGACGGAGGCGAGCGTGCCGATGACGTCGTCGGCTTCGTGGTGCGCAGCGCCGACCACGGGGATTCCGAGCGCGCCGAGCACCTCGCGGATCACGGGCACCTGCGGGGAGAGCAGGTCGGGCACCTCCTCGATCGAGGAGTCCTGCACGACCTCGAGCACGCGGTGCGTCTTATAGGTGGGGATGAGGTCGACACGCCACTGCGGTCGCCAGTCGTCGTCCCAGCAGGCGACGACCTCGGTGGGTTCGAACTGGGTCACGAGCTTGGTGATGATGTCAAGCAGGCCGCGCACGGCGTTGACGGACATGCCGTTCGGGGCGTGCACGGTGTCGGGTACGCCGTAGAAGGCGCGGAAATAGAGTGCAGCGGTGTCGAGCAGCATGCGGCGATCGGTCACGGGGGAATCCTCCCACGGGCCAGGCGCGGAACGGGCACACTGAAGGCATGCACGAACCCGCATCCGCAGAACAGCGCGAGATGCTCGCGCGCGTGGTGCGTGAGCTCGAACACTCCGCCGTGCCCGACGAGGCGCTCGCGACCGTGAAGCGCGGGCGGATCGGGCCCGTCGAGTTCGGCCGCGTCAGACTCGTACCCGCCGGGAGGGCATGGCGACTCGGGGCAATCCTGCTCGACCGAGACGGGCGACTGTACTCGAGCGGCGAAGTCACCCGTGCCGTCGAACCGCTCCGCGGCGTCGCGAACAAGTCCCCGGAGGCCGAAGAGAGGCGCGAGTGGCGCCGTGCCGCCGTGCGCGGAAGGTTCGCCGCCGGCGAGGTCGTCAACTTCGGCCACCAACTGCTCGACCCCGCGAGCGGGGTGGGGCCGGTCACGGTGGCCGACGGAATCCTGATGATCACGTGGAACCCCGCCGCGACCCCACGGCCGCTGCAGGCCTACCTCGCCGAGCGGATCGCCCTCTTGCACGAGTAGCGGGCTCTCGGCAACGGGGTTGCCACGGTGGCTGGGTGGCTTAGCGTTGTGGGGTACTTATCTCGCATCATCCAACTGGGAGGTCATCATGCGCGGAGCACTACCCGTTCTCATCATCGGCGCGATCGCGGGCGCGATCTTCGCCTCGACGCCGCAAGGCAAGAAGGTCGTCGACGACGTCAAGAAGAAGGCCAAGAACACCTGGGAGCAGCCCAACGTGCAGAGCACGGTCTCTGACATCCAGGGCAAGGTGCGCGACAACGTGCCGTACGTAGGCGAAGACATCGCGGACGCTATCGACCGCGTCAAGCCTGCCAAGGGCTAGCGGGAAGCACGTCGTGGCGATCTTTCTCGACAAGTCGAACCCCGACGTCTATCAGGCGCTGCTTGAGGTCTCACGGCGGGCCGGGGCGGCCGCGGAGGCGGCGGGTCTGCAGCCTCTGCTCCTCGAGCTCGTCAAGATACGGGCGTCGCAGATCAACGGATGCGCCTATTGCCTGCGCCTGCACTCGCGGCTCGCGCTGGGGCTCGGCGAGACGAGCGACCGGCTCGCGGTGCTGTCGACGTGGCGCGAGACCGACTACTTTACCGAGGCGGAGCGGGCCGCCCTCGCGATCACCGAGGAGGTCACGCTCGTGGCCGACACCATGGCCGGCCGCCGAGCCCCCGACGGCGAACACCCAGAACTGACGGATGCCCAGACCGCCGCGATCCGCTGGGTGGCGATCACGATCAACTCCTTCAACCGGGTGTCTATCCTGAGTCACCACCCCGTGGATCCGGACGAGGGGTAGCGCGGCCGGCTCCTCTCCTCCACATGATGCCGCAAAACAGGGCGCTCACCAGCACTTTGTGAGCATCAGTCATTGTCGGTGGCTCCTGGTGTTCTTGATCCATGAACCCCCTCGACGCTTCCCGGCCCGACGTGCGCGTCGAGTTCGGCATGGCCGAAGCCGAGTTCGTGCAGCGTGCCCAGTGGCAGGCTTCGGCGTACGTGCTGCGGGCGATCGACGAGACGCTGCGCGAGACCGCGGCGCATCCGCAGGCGATGCTCGAAGAGTCCTCGTTCCGCGGCCGTGACGCCATCGACCTCGCGGTGCGGGCGGCGACTGCCGACCTCGCCGTGCGTCTGAGCCTTGCGGAATCGACGGTGCGGGCACACGCGCACACTGCACGGATGCTGCGCGAACGCACCCCCTCCGTGTGGGCGTGGTTCTGCGAGGGTGACATCTCGACGGCAAACGCCCAAGAGACCGCGGCCCTCGCGAGCGAGCTTCCCGCGGAGGTCTGGGCCGCCTTCGACGACGCGGTGCTCGACGCCGCCAAGTCCCTGGCCCCCGCGCGCTTCCGCTCCACCGCGCGGGCTCTGCGCGAGCGGTTGCACACCGAGGCCCTCGTCGAACGGCGCGAGCGGGCCATCGCGACCCGCGTCGTCTACAGCGAGGTCGACCGCGATGGAATGGGCTGGCTGCACGCCAAGCTCCCGGTCGAGACCCTCGCGAAGGTCACCGCACGCCTCGATGCCGACGCCTTCGCGCTCTTCCGCGCGGATGACGAGACCCGCACGATGCACCAAGGCGTCGGCCCGATCGATATTGCGACGGCGCGGCGACTCGCCGCAGACGCCCCCTCCCTCACGCGCCTACTGACCGATCCGATCTCCGGCGGCATCCTCGATATGGATGCGCGTCAGTACCGCCCCGCTGCCGCGCTCAAGCGGTGGCTCGCGGTGCGCGACGTCACGTGCACGTTCCCGGGATGCGGGCGCCGGGCATCCGCGTGCGACCTTGATCACATCACCGCGTGGGCCGAGGGTGGCCCCACCCGCGCCGACAACCTCGCGCATCTGTGCCGCAGTCACCACACCCTCAAACACGAGACGAAGTGGCGGGTCGAGCGCCCGCGAGCAGGGGGCGCAGCGGCGGGTTCGACATGGACGAGCACCACCCGCCACACACGCGCGGCGGATCCGCCACCCTTCTGACCGGGGCCACTATCGTGACCCCCATGAGCTTCACCGACTTCGGCGATGTCGCCTATCTGATCCTCTGGCTATTCATCATCTACAGCTTCGCGGGCGTCGTCGTAGAGACGTTCTACTGCTGGGCCGTCGAGCACAAGGGAATCATCGAGTCGCGCTTCGGCATCCTGTACCTGCCACTCAACCCCCTCTACGGCATCGGCGGTGTCGCTGTCAGCCTGCTGCTGATCGACTACGTGAGTAACCCCCTGCTCGTCTTCGCCGTCGGCCTTGTCGTCTGTACAGCGCTCGAATACGTGACGAGCCTCGTTATGGAGAAGGTCTTCAAGTCGGTGTTCTGGGACTACAGCGACAAGCCACTCAACATCCACGGCCGTGTGTGCCTGCAGTTCGCCATCTACTGGGGTCTGCTGTCACTCGTGCTCATCTATGTGCTCGACGTCGCGAATGTCATCGTCATCCTGCAGTTCCCGCGCCCGGCGTCTGAGGCCGTGCTGGCTGTGCTGTGCGTGCTCACGGCACTCTCGATCATCCTGACGCTGCTGGCCTACCGCCGCACCGAGCAGAAGAACCGCTACCTCACGGCGAAGAAGGCGGGCCAGGATGCTTCGCTCCCGAACCCCTGGTGGGGTCGCCTCGTCGATCGCCTCGTACCCGACACGATCCTCATCAACACGTTCCCGCGCATGAGCGTCGTCACCGAGTATCAGCAGCTCACCGGCCACTACCGCAAGACCTGGCGGCTCGACCTGCACCTGGGTAAGACGTCGCACCTGCGTGACGCAGCGAAGCAGCGAGAGCAGGCCGTGATCTCCGCGACGGGTGGTGCGACCCCGCGAAAGAAAGCCGTCGCCTAGCCGCCGCTGTTACCTGCAACTATTTCGCGGCGAGCCCCAACATCGCCGCGTAGCGCACCGCCGTCACGAGCGGGTCGAGCACCGGCACCGGCAGTTCGGTGCGCACGGCGTCGAGCAGTCCGCTCCACTCGGTGCACGCGAAGAAGATCTCGGTTGCGTCATCCTGTTCGATGAGGTCGCGGGCAAGACCGAGCCCCTCACCGTTGGCGGCGTCGGCGAGTCCGTCGCACAGGATGATGCGCAGCCGTTCGGGGTCGTCATCCAGCAGCGCCTGCATGTCGGCACCGTCAGGGTGCGCGGGTCGAACCGAGCGGATTCCGGCGATGCGGTGAGTGAAGCCGTAATTGTGGATGAGTTCGCGAGCCCAGTTGACCGTCGTGGGTTGGCTCTCGAACTCGCCGGCGGGCCGCAGCTTCGCCGTGATGATGCCGAGGCGCCCACCGAGGCTCGCCGACGTGTGGAGGGCGGCCTCCATGGGTCCCACGATGGGGATGCGGCTGATGGGTCGGGCGATCGCGACGGCGGGGTCTGCGGCACATGAGACGACGACCGCGTCGTAGCCCTCGTCGGCCGCCCGCAGCACGCGCGAGAGGAGGGCGTCGTGATAGACGCTCGCGTGCGGCAGGAATGCCGTCGCGGGCACCCCGTCGAGGTTGACGATGTCGGCCTCGATGCCGGGAAGGGCGGCCCGGTCGAGCGCCGCGCGCATGGTGGGGTTGTGCATGCTCGTGCCCGAGGGGCTCACGACGAGCACGCGCGCGGTCATCGCTGCGGTCCCGCCGACGCGATCACGGAGATGGGCGTCGGTTTGAAGGGCACCTGGGGTGCAAAGCCGGAGCGCTCGCCGATGTCCGTGCCACTGCGGCGAGCCGCCAGGGCGACCACGACGGGCCCGCAGTAGCGTCCCTGGCAACGACCCATTCCGACGCGCGTGACGCGTTTGGAGGCGCCGGCGCTCCCAGTCAGCTCGTCGAGCCCGTCGGCGACGGTCTGCAGGCTGAGGCTTTCGCACCGGCACACGGTCGTTTCGGCAGTCGCGAGCTCGTCGGTGAGCACGGGCGCGGCGAACACCTTGTTCAGGGCTGTCTGGAACCGCAGGTTGCGGGCGAGCGCGCGCCGAGCGTGAGCGATCTCGGGGCTGGATGATGCGCCGCGCAGCTCCGCGACGAGCGCCGCCGCCGTGATGACGCCCCGAGCCTGAGCCACTTTCGCCCCCTGCACCTGGGCCGAGTCTCCGATCGCGTAGACCTCGGGCACCGACGTGCGGCCGGCCTCGTCCCGCTCCACGACGAGCGTCTTGAGGCTCTCGTCCCACACGTGGCGACAGCCGAGCATCCGCGCAATCTCGTTGGAGGGCAGAAAGCCGTACCCCATGCACACGGCATCCACGGCCACTTCGCGCTCGGTTCCCGCGATGGGGCGAGCGTGTCGGTCGAGTCGGGCGATGACGGCACCGGTGACGCCGTTCTCGTCGCCGAGCATCCGCACGACCGCGCTCCCGGTGTGCACGGGCACGCGCGAGCGCGCGAGGGTCGCACCGTATCGCACCCCGTCGAGCACGAGTCCCGGTGACGCGAGAGCCATGCTTGCGCCGCGCACCACGTTGGCGGGGTGCACGGGACGGGCGAGCTCGACGAGCCCGACGACGGTCGCTCCCGCCGCGGCGAGCTCCGCCGCAACCTGCATGTTGAGCGGACCGTTACCCGCAACGAGCACACGCTCACCGGGGGAGACCTGGTACGACCGCGACAGGGTCTGGGCGGCCCCCGTCGTCATGACTCCGGGGAGAGTCCAGCCGGGCATGGGAACGCCTCGTTCGTAGGCACCGGTGGCCAGCACGACGCGTGTGGCACGGATGATCCACCGCTCGACGGGGCTCGACGCGACGATGTGGTCGGGGGCGAACGCACCCCACACCTTGGCGCGATCGAGGATGCGCACCCCCGACTTCTTCGCGCGGGCGATGAGCGCCCGCCCCCGTCGGTACTGCCCGTCGAGCTCGGCCTCGTCGAGGTCGAACTCGGGTGCGGGCTGCTTGTAGTACTGGCCGCCGAGCTTGCCGCGCTCGTCGAGCAGTACCACGTCGAGGCCGCTCTCGGCGGCGACGGCGGCCGCCGCGAGGCCGGACGGTCCCGCGCCGATGACGACGACATCGGGGGTCAGGGTCGACTCCGGTAGCGGGGGCTCGGGGGTCAACTGGGTGAGGTCGAGTCGAGGGTCAGCGGACGCGACGACCATGTCGTCCTCCGCCGCGGTCATGCACGCGAGGCTTTCCCCCTTGCCGTGCACGAGCACGGTGCATTCCCCACACACGCCCATGCCGCAGAAGATTCCGCGCTTGTCGTCGGCGCCCGCCACGCGCAGCGCCGGCTCACCCGCCGCGAGCAGCGCCGAGGCAATCGTGTCGCCCGCCCGACCGGAGACGGGGTGCTCGTTGTAGTCGAACTCGATGGGGGCCGGGGCATCCCCGAATCCCTTGCTGTGGATGCGCACGGCTACACCCCGTCGGGATTCTTGCGCACGTATGCTCGCCACGTCGTGGCCCAGCGGGCGGGGTCATCGAGTGACGACCCGTCGATGCGCGCGACCGCCTGGTTGTGCGGCGACGTTTTCACGAGCTCCGGGTTCGCGCGAGCTTCGTCGATCACGTGGGCGAGCACGTCGATCCAGTAGTCGATGTCTTCAAGCGACCACGCCTCCCCGGCCTCGGGGGTGAACGGTTCGGGAACGATCCATGGCTCGTGGCTCAGCCAGAAAGCGTCGACGCCGAAGTCGTTCATGCGGTTCTGGATGTCGACAGCGGTGACACCGGTCTGTTCCGTGACCTCGGCGAGACTGAACCGGGTCATCTCGAGGCGGTGCTTGGTGACGTGTGGGAACGACTTGGTGATGCCGTCGATCTCGAGCAGCCGCTTCTCCATGTAGTTGTTGGTGAGCACGGAGAGGTCGGCGGCTTCGCGCATCCCGTTGCCGCCCATCGCGGTGACCCACGTGTACGCCGCGACGATCTGCGGAACGTTGCCGAGGTATTCGCGAATTCGGCCGAGCGACGACGGCGGCTCGACGAGCACGAACGCGTCACCGTCGTGCTCAACGCGCGGACCGGGCAGAAACTCGGCGAGCTTCTCGGAGCACCCGTAGGCGCCGACGGCGGGTCCGCCACCGCCCTTGGTGACCCCAAAGGTCTTGTGGAGCATG
>CAYZHZ010000010.1:0-31894 GCA_964477625.1 uncultured Salinibacterium sp. | reverse complement strand
AGCCCACCTCGACCAACCCGATCGCCTCGATCTACGCCTGGACCCGCGGGCTGTCGCACCGCGCCAAGCTCGACAACAACCCCGAGCTCGCTACCTTCGCGGAGACCCTCGAAGACGTCGTCATCAAGTCGGTCGAGGCTGGCCACATGACCAAGGACCTCGCCCTACTGGTCGGACCCGATCAGAAGTGGGAGACGACCGAGGAGTTCCTCGACACGCTCGATAAGGCGCTGGCAGCGCGCTTGGCGTAGCCCGAGGCGTCACTTAGACGCCAAAGTCGCCACTTCTGTGGGTTTCTGGTTCTCCAGATCCACAGAAGTGGCGACTTCGATGGTTAAGGCGGGGTGGATGCCCCCGGCCGAGCTACTCTGCGGCTGAAGCGACGACCTCCGCCGCGGACGCGCCGGATACCGCGACCTTGCGCGGCTTGGCGGACTCGGCGACCGGGATACTGACGGTGAGCACACCGTTGGCGTAGTCCGCGGAGATGTTCTCGGTGTCGACGCCCTCACCGAGGGTGAGGCGACGCACGATCGCCCCCGTACTGCGTTCGCGCGACAGCCACGTCGCACCTTCGATCTCGGGGGCGGTGCGGCTTGCGCGAATGGTGAGCGCGCGGCCGTTGAGGTCAACGTCGATCGAGTTGGCGTCGACGCCGGGAAGGTCGACCGAGACGGTGTACACGTCGTCGGCCCGGTAGACGTCGACGGCGGCGAGGCGTGGCGTGCGGGCCTGCGCGGGGAAGGCGGGGCGCGCGGGGAACTGCGGGAACGCAGCGCGGGCGGATGGGCGGACGGGGGTGTAGGCGAGTGCCATGATGTTCGACTCCTTCGGCCGGATCGCGGCCTTCTCAAACTTGAGTCGGGGTGACTCAATGTTGCCAGTGTAGGCACCTGGCGCGACGGCGGTGGCCGTGTTCGCCGCAGGCTGACAGGGGGCTGAGCGGGGCTGAGCGGGGGCATCCACTCGCCGCCTTATTCACACGAGTCACACCAGCAACAGCGCTCAAATCGCCCGAATCACCCCCTTCTGGGGCCAAGAATCAGGCCTTTGTGCCACGAAATGGGGTACAAAATCCGTATACCGGCGCCCCCTCTGACCGCCACCATGGTGACTGGCCATCATCATGACGTCCGAGTGGGATGGCTCCGGACACTGTTTCGGGGGATCGGACAACTGGGGGAGACAACAGTGTTCGCTACACGCATCGGATCCAAGATCCTCGCCGCGCTCGCCGGCATCGGCCTCGTCGGCGCCGCTGTCGTCGCGGTCCCGACCGCCGCGCAGGCCGCACCGTCGACCGAGACGGTCACCTTCTCGTACACAGGTGGGCTTCAGTCGTTCACGGTTCCCGCGGGCATTACTCAGCTCACCATCACGGCGACCGGCGCCGAGGGTGGTCTCGGTGGACGCGACTCGCAGGGCGAGCCCATCCCGGGCGGCTACAAGGGCCGCGTCACGGGAACGATCGACGTCACGCCCGGTCAGGTGATCAGCGTCTCGGTCGGTGGTGGTGGATCGCGCGGCGCGAGCAGCACGTCTGCGCAGAGCCGCGCCAGTGCCGGCTACTCTCCCCTTTCTGGCTACTCCGGTGGCCAGGGTGGCATGCCCGGTAACCGAGGTAGCTCCGGTGGTGGTGGCGGTGGTGGCGCCGCGACGGTGCTCGTCGTCGGTGACAACAAGATCGTCGCCGGTGGAGCCGGCGGTGGTGGCGGTAGCGGTCAGTGGGAACCTCTCGTCGGTCGCCAGGCTGAGGCATCGCACTCGCCGCGCACCGACACCACGAGCACGACCGGCCAAAACGGTTACGACGTCATGCTCGTCTGCAACAACAACTGCGACGGTGGTGGCTCCGGCGCCGGTGGTGGTGGCGCCCAGGGCGGTAAGCAGGGCACCGTCGAATTCGGTACCGGCACCTACACCGAGTGGCTCGGTTACGGTGGATTCCCCGGCTCCAACTCGACCGGGGGCCTCGCCGGTCTCAACACCAACTACGTGTTCTTCTCCGGCAACTCCGGCAACGGCTCAGTCGTGATCTCCTACTCGACGGGGTCGGCGGATGCTCCCCTCAACGTCATCGGTTCTGCGGGTAACCAGCAGGTCGAACTCACCTGGACGGCTCCCACCAACACGGGCGGAGCCGCAATCACCGACTACATCGTGCAGTACGCGGTCTCGGGCAGCACGCCGACCTGGACGACCTTCGCCGACGGCACCTCCGCGTCGACATCGGCGACCGTCACAGGCCTCACGAACGGCACGTCGTACATCTTCCGTGTCGCCGCGGTGAACTCCTTCGGCACCGGCACGACCTCGCCCGCGTCCGACATCGTTCGGCCGAGCGGCGTGCCCGCCGCGCCCTCGATCACCGCAATAACTCCCGGTGACGCCCGCCTTTCGGTCGCGTTCACGCCCGGCGACACAGTGAGTCCGGTGCTGCGGTACGAGTACCAGCTCGATGGCGGAGCCTGGGTTCAGGCATCCGGCACGTCCAGCCCCCTCACGATCACCGGTTTGACCAACGGTGCCTCATACGCCGTGTCCCTGCGTGCCATCAACGCGATCGGCACCGGCGAAGAGTCCGCTCCGCTGAGCGCCACGCCCATGTCGACCCCCGGTGCGCCGTCGATCGACGAGGTGACTCCCGGCATCCGCTCGGCGGCGATCTCCTTCACTCCAGGATTCACGGGCGGTGGGTCACTGACGGCCTACGAGTACCGGCTCGGCTCCGGCAGCTGGGTGACCCTACCCGACACGTCGAGCCCGCTCACCATCACAGGACTCGCGGATGGCACGACCTACGCGGTGCAGATTCGCGCCGTCAATGCGGCAGGCGCCGGTTCGGCATCCACCGTCGTCTCGCTCACGACCCTCGCCACCCCGACGGCCCCCGCAATCTCGGCAATCACGGCAGACGACCGCCGTCTGACGATCGCGGTGACTCCGGCGGCGACCGGTGGTTCGGCGATCACCAGCTACGAGTACCAACTTGAGACGGGTGGCGACTGGACGAGTGTTCCGGCGTCCAGCCCAATCATCGTGAGCGGTCTGGTCAATGGCATCGCCTACGACGTGCGGGTGCGCGCGGTCAACGCGGTGGGCACGGGAGCGGCCTCCCTCGCCGTGAGCGCGACTCCGGCCACCACTCCTGGCGCTCCTGCCATCGTCGGCGACACCATCTCGGGTGTCGACGGCACACTCGAGACCGAATTCACGGCCCCCATCCACGCGGGTGGTTCGCCCATCACGACGTACGAGTACTCGACCGACGGTGGTGCGACGTGGCGCGTTCGCGAGACGGGAACGACGGCGAGCCCGCTCGTCATCACGACCCTCTCGAGCGATGGCACGACCGCTCTCACGGGCGGCCAGACCTACTACGTCGAAGTTCGCGCGGTGAACGCCATGGGTGCCGGAACGGCTTCGGGTGTTGCCGCGGGCATCACGCGCACCGCCCCCGACGCCCCGACGATCACCTCGCTCACGCCCACGTCGGGCGCGCTGCACGTGCAGTTCGCGCCGGGCGCGAACGGCGGATCCGCGGTGACGCGGTACGAGTACCGCATCGGCTCGGGTGCGTGGACGACGACCGGCAGCCTCGGTTCGACGTTCCAGCTCGATGGGTTGGAGAACGGCACGGAGTACTCGGTGCAGGTTCGCGCCGTCAACGCGGAGGGCGAGGGTGCGGCATCCGCTGCGGTCTCAGAGACCCCGCGTGACCTGCCGGCGCAGGCGAGTCTCGACTCGTTCCTGCCTACCCACCAGACCCTCACCGTGCGGGTGAGCGTGCCCACCGACGGCGGAAGCCCCGTCACCGGCTGGGAGTACACGACCGACGGTGGACTCACCTGGGCCACCGCATCGAGCACCACGAGCCCGCTCATCATCTCGAAGCTGTCGTCTGATTCCTCCGCGAGCCTCGTCAATGGCGCTAGCTACTCGATTGCCGTGCGTGCGGTCAACGCGGCTGGCGCGGGTCCCGCGTCGGACATCCGCGTGCTCTCTCCGCGCGCGGTTCCGGCCGAGCCCGTTATCGTCGTCACGGAGGGCGTCAGCTCGCTGAGCGTCGCCTATACGGTCGCCGATGATGGCGGATCTCCGGTCACCGCGATCGAGTACAACATCGGTGGCAGCTGGATCGATGCGGGATCGCTCTCGAGCCCGTTCGTCATCTCGGGTCTCGCCAACGGCACCACCTACCCGGTCACCGTTCGTGCGGTGAACGTCTCGGGAGCCAGTGGTGTCAACGCCGCTCGCTCGGGCACACCGCGCACGGTTCCGGATGCTCCGACCACCGTCACCGCAGCCTCCGATGACGTCTCGACGCTCGTCTCCTGGACGCCGCCCGCCTTCAACGGCGGATCGCCCATCACGTCGTACGTCGCGACCGCCTACACGACCGCCGGTGGCGACTCAGTGGTGCGCACAGCGACGACAGCGAGCACGTCAGCGACCATCACTCCGCTCAAGAACGGTACGACCTACTACGTGTCGGTGACGGCCATCAACGCGGCCGGTGAAAGCGTCGCCTCGAGCCCCCGTGTCGCGGTCACGCCGCTCGCGAAGCCCGGAGCGCCCGTCATCGGTTCCATCGTGGCGGCCAACACCTACCTCACGGTGCCGTTCACGGCGCCGTCCGCAGGAAGTATGCCGATCACGGCATATCAGTACCGCCTCAACGGGGGCTCGTGGGTGAACGCGGGCACGACCTCGAGCCCGGTCACGATCTCGTCGCTTACGAACGGCGTCGAGTACAGCGTGCAGTTGCGCGCCGTCTCGTCCGCCGGTGCTGGCCCCGCGTCAGCTGCGGTCGCGAAGACCCCCTTCACGCTCCCCGACGCTCCGGATGCGGCGACGATCGTCGCCGAGCCGATCAGTGGTGGCGCGAACGTGACGTGGGTCGCACCGAATGCCAACGGCTCCACGATCACGGGCTACACGATCGTGGCGTGGTCTGCCGCCACCCAGGGCTCGCAGTCGCGCACGTGCACCTCGACGGGTGCCACGAGCTGCCAGATCACGGGCCTCAGCAACGGCACGACGTACTACATCACGATTGACGCGACCAACGCGGCTGGCACGAGCACCCGCTCGACCCCGCGCGTGCCCGTCGTGTACACGGGTGCACCCGGTCGCGTGACCGGTGTCTCGGGTACCTCCGGCGACGCCAAGGTCGACCTCACCTGGACCGCACCGGCGGCCAACGCGAGTGCCATCACCGACTACACCCTCTGGTACAAGTCGTCGACCGACTCGAGCTACACGCGGTTCACCGACGCCGTCTCCTCGGCGACGAGCGGATCGGTCACCGGCCTCACCAACGGAACGGCCTACACATTCATCGTCTACGCGGTGAACTCCAACGGCACGAGCATCGCGAGCGCGGCATCCACCGCGGTCACGCCGATCGGGCCGGGCGTCGCGCCGACCTTCGGCACACCGGTGCGCACCGCCGACGGGTTCACGGTTGAGATTACGAACTACGAGGCATCGACGAACTACACGCCGACCGTCACGAACGGCGCGACAGCGTCGGTGAGCGGTTCGACCGTCACCGTCTCAGGACTCGCGCCCACCGCGCCGTCGACCCTCACCCTCGCGGCTGCTCGGTTCGGCTACACGATCGCGTCGGCTGACGTGAGCGGATCCGCCCTCGCGGCAGGTGAGAAGCCGACGCTCGGTACGACCACGAGCATCGACTACGGGTTTACCTTCGAGATCACCAACTACGACGTCTCGGCGACGTATGTGATCACCGTTCCCGGCGGTACCGGCGCGGTCGCGGACAACCTCGTCACGGTCTCCGGTTTGCCGACCGACACCACCGTGACGGTCGAGGTCACCGCGACTCGCGAGGGGCGCACCGACGCGACCGAGTCGATCACCGGCTCCTCGCTACCGAGCGCACCCGCACCGATCTTCGGTACCCCGGTGCAGGGGGTCGACAGCTTCACCGTCACGATCGACAACCTCGATTCGTCGTTCGCCTACCTGGTCTCGACGACCGCCGGGGGCATCACCTTCACCGGGTCGACCATCACCATCTCGGGCCTCGCGCCCGGAGAATCGGCGGATGTCACGGTGTCGGTCGAGCGCGCGGGCTTCACGACCGCGGGTGGTGTTCTCACCTCGAACGCCCTCATCCCCGGAATCGCGCCGACCCTCCTCGCGGGCCCGTCAACCCTCGACGGATTCACCTTCTCGATCAACGACCCCGCCGGCGCCGGCTACGTCGTCTCCACGACCGCCGGAAGCATCTCGCTCGTCGGCAACGTGGGGGTCGTCACGGGTCTCGGCGCGGGCGGAATCGCCACGGTCACCGTCACGGCAGTACGCGGGGGATACACCGACGCCTCGTCGACGATCCTCAGCACGGCCATCCCGTCGGGCACGCTGCCCGCCGCGGGCGCGCCGACGTACCTCACCGACGGGTTCAGCTTCGAGATCGACAACTTCGACGTCGACACGGTGTACACCGTGACGACATCTGCGGGAGTCGTCGCCCTGTCGGGTTCGACGGTGATTGTCTCGGGCCTCGCGCCCGGTGAGTCCGCCACCGTCACGATCGTGGCAACGAAGGCAGACGTCGCGGATGCCGTGACCACCGTCACCGGAGCCTCGATCACCCCCGGGGTGGCGCCGTCTCTGGGCGGAGCTTCCACGATCGACGGCGGATTCACCTTCACCATCGCGGACTACGACCCGGCCTTCTCCTACACCTTCACGGGAACCAACGGTGCAGTGTTCAGCCAGTCTGGTGCGATTGTGACCGTCACCGGTCTCGCGCCGAGCACCACGTCTGACGTCACCGTCACGAAGTCGCGTCCCGGCCACACGGACTCAGTGAGCTACGTCTCCGGCACGTCGGCGGTGGCTCCGCCGCCCCCGCCGCCCGCCCCGGCAGCGCCATCGTCGGCGTCGAGCTCGGGCTCCGGCTCGACCGGCTCGGGCAGCACTGGATCGGCGGCCACGGAGGCGGGAGCATCCGCGCCTAGCTCGCCAGCCCCGCCGAAGGCGCCGAAGATCACGCACCTGAGCCCCGGCGAGAGCGGCGCGAAGATCGGCAGCACTCCGATCAACTTCGTCATCACCTTCGATGGCACCGCGGCGACGGGTTCGGCGGGCGGCATGAACGTGTCGATCCAGCCCGAGCGCGGACCGAAGCCCGGGTGGGTGCCCTCGACGAGCTCGCACCTCACTGTCGAGCAGGGTGGTGCGCTCAACGTCACAGTGTCCGGCTTCCTCAGCGGCACCGAGCTCGACGTGTGGGGCTTCTCCACCGCACAACTGCTCTCCCAGGGTGTGGTCGGCGCAGACTCGACCGCTATCTCCACCTTCCCGATCCCGGCATCGATGAAGCCCGGCCCCCACACGCTCGTCATCGTGGGAACCGCCGTGGACGGCCAGCCGTTCGAGGCGACCGTGGGCTTCACAATCCAGGGTGACGAGCGCGACGCACTGGCCCGTGCCGGTGTGAGCATCGCGGATGGTCTCGTGGTTCCGCCCCTCGTGTGGTGGCTCATCGGGATGCTCGTGGTCGCGGGAACCCTCGCGATCATCGCGACGGCACGCATGCGCAGGATCACGAAGTACTGATCCGCCTCGCGACAGCGTCGCACTGACCAGGCGGGCCCGGAGACGTCAACCGGGTCCGCCTTCAGTCGCTCCCGGGTGTCTGGAGTCGTGCGATGAGTTCGGCGATCTTGCGGGCACGAGTCTCGGCGCGCTTAACGCCGGTGATGCCGATGATGGCCAGAAACCGCGCCTGGCTCGGCATCGCCTCGAACCGCGCCTTCACTGCCGGGTCGGCGTCGAGTGCGGCCTGGAGGTCCTCGGGGGCAGTGGCTCCCGACACTCGGTAGGCCGCATCCCAGCGACCGTCTGCCTTGGCACGGTCGATCTCCGCGAGACCGCCCTCCCGCATGAGACCGGCGGCGATGAGCCGCTCTCCGTGTGCGACATTGCGCTGTGACCACGGACTGGCGCGGCGACGCGGTGTGAATGCCTGGAGAACGAAGTCGTCGTCGAAGCGAGCAACCTGTCCGTCAATCCATCCATGACACAGCGCGACGTCGAGGGCTTCGTCGTAGGTGATGCCGACGTCGAGCTTCGAGAGGCGCTTGCGCAACTTGAGACGCACGCCATCGCTGTCGCCGACCTCGACGATCCAGCGTTCCCACTCCTCAGGAGAGCCGACCTCGAGCAGTGGCTTATCAGCGAATGACACCATGCCGTCATGCTAAAGCGCGCCACCGACGCGGCGGCCGTACAGTTGGCGAATGGCAATCGATGACCGGTACGAGCGACGCAAGGCAAAGACGCGTCGCGCGATCATCATCGCTGCCAACCAGCTCTTCGACACCAAAGGGTATGAGGCGTCGACCATGGAGGACATCAGCGTTGCCGCCGATGTCGCCGTCCGCACCATCTACCTGCACTTCGACTCGAAGGCCGCCGTACTTCTCGCAGGTTTTGACGACTGGCTCGACGATTTCGTCGAGCGCTTTGCGACGCGGCCAGCCGGTGAACCACTCGATCAGATGATGTCGGGTGTGCTCTCCGAGTTGCGAGAAGCCGGGTGGACGGATGACCGCCCGCTCGACGCCATGAAGTCGATGCATCCCGTGCTGGAGTTCATCGGTCGCGGGGGTCCCGAGATCGCGGGCCACATTATGCACGGCTGGGTCGGGGCACTGAACCGTCTGGCCGAGATCTTCCGCGAGCGTGGCGGGTGGCCCCCGGAGGCCATCGAGCCGCGCATCCAAGCCTCCTCGATCTTCGCGTCGTGGATGACGAGCGTCATGGTGTTCCGGGAGCACTTCATCGAGGGACTGCCTCTCGCGCCGTCGAGCCACGACGTCGGCGAGATGACCCTGCGCGCGATGGTGGATGGCCTCGCGACCCTGCGCTGCTAGAGAGCGGCGTATCGTCGGAGGGTGAGAATCACCGTGACCGGCGCGGCCGGACAAATCGGCTATGCCCTACTCTTCCGAATCGCCTCGGGTGCCATGTTCGGTGCCGGGACGCCCGTGAGCCTTCGACTCCTGGACATCGCTCCGGCCCTCCCCGCGCTCGAGGGTGTAGCCATGGAACTCGACGATGGCGCCTTTCCGCTGCTCGAATCCATCGAGCTCACCGACGACCTGAGTGTCGCCTTCGACGGATCGAACGCGGCCCTGCTCGTCGGCTCTCGTCCGCGCACCGCGAGCATGGAGCGCGCCGACCTGCTCTCCGCCAACGGGGGCATCTTCGGCCCCCAGGGCCGCGCGATCAACGACCGCGCGGCCGACGACGTGCGCGTTCTTGTCGTAGGCAACCCCGCGAACACCAACGCGCTCATCGCGAGTGCGCACGCGCCGGATGTTGCTCCCGAGCGCTTCACGGCCATGACGCGCCTCGACCACAACCGTGCGCTCGCGCAGCTCTCGAAGCGCACGGGTGCGCCCGTGGCATCCATCACCCGCCTCACGATCTGGGGCAATCACTCGGCAACTCAGTACCCCGATCTCAGCCACGCGCTCATCGATGGCGTGCCGGTCGCCGAGGATCGTGAGTGGATCGTCGGAGATTTCATCCCGACGGTCGCCCGGCGCGGCACCGCGATCATCGAGGCCCGGGGATCGTCGAGCGCGGCATCCGCGGCAAGCGCTGCGATCGACCATATGCGCGACTGGGCTCTCGGCACCCCCGAGGGTGACTGGACCTCGGCGGCGGTGGTGTCGCGTGGGCAGTACGGCGTACCCGAGGGGCTCGTGAGTTCGTTCCCTGTGACGTCGGTCGGCGGCGACTGGCAGGTCGTCGAAGGGCTCGAGATCGACGACTTCTCTCGCTCGCGCATAGACGCGTCGGTTGCCGAACTCGCCGACGAGCGAGCCGCCGTGCGCAGCCTGGGGCTGCTGCCGTAGTTGCCCCGGGAGCCGCGCGGCTCAGTACCCCGAGAAGTAGTCCGAGTGCACCCTGCGCACGCCCTGCGACCGGAGTGCCTTCCTCAGGGCGGTGACCAGCCCGGGCGGCCCAGAGATGAAGGCGCGTCGGTGTCGGGCATCCGGAACTGCTTCGGCCAGCCGTTTGCCGTCGACGCGACCGGACCCCGCGTACTGCCAGTTCGGTGGCAGCGGGGAAGGAGCAGCAGGGGTAAACAGCACGACACGTGCCCCGGACTTCTCGAGCAGGCCCGCATAGGGCAGCTCACCCTCGGAGCTGTTCTGGTAGACGACCACGACATCGCGTTTCTCGCCGCGTTCGGTCGCGTACGCGAGTTGCGATGCGAACGGCGTCACGCCGATTCCGCCCGCCACGAGCAGCAGTGGTTCGTTCACCGAGGTGGGCAGCACGAAATCACCGCCGACGCTCATTCCATGAACGGAGGCCCCGTCGGGCAGATCGAGTAGGGCCTGCTTGAAGCTCGATGTCTTCGACGGACGGGTGATGGCGAATGTGATCGGCCCATCCTCGGATGGCGCGGACGCGATGCTGAAGTAGCGCCGACTGCCGCGGAAGTCCGCCTTGCGATGGGGGATGGTGAGTTCCATGTACTGGCCTGGGGCGAAGCGCACCGGTCGCAGAGGCTGGAACTTGAGCTCCCACGTGGTGGGGCCGATCTGGGTCTTGCCCAGGTACTCGAGGCGGATCGCGCGACGCTGACCGAAAGCGAACCCGATCAGGTTGCCGACCAGCAGCGCGAACAGCGGACTGTTCGACACGGCTCCGATCGGAAGCGGAACGGCGAACAGCGCTGCAACCACAACCACCTCAACGAGCTGCTGCCACCGCCGGGGTGGCAGCGTCAGTGGCTCGCTGAGCATGAAGCCGGCGAAGAACACGATGGGTGATTGCAGCAGCACCTGGTGGACGGCCGGACCGAACTCCTGACCACCCGACACGGCAACGGCCGTCGCGAGCGCCGCTGCGAGCACGACAAACGACACCCCCACGGTGAGCCGCTGGGTGCGGTAAAGGATGAGGAACGCGCCGATGAAGACCGGTAGCTGCATCAGCGGTGTGCCGATCCACCAGATCCCGTAGCTCATGCCGATGAAGGTCGTGAAGACGATCATGGTGGGCACGAACGCGCCGAGCGCTGCCGGGTTAAAGAGGTGGCGACCCCGGAACGCGATGAGGTACTTCGATGCACCGGCGACGACACCCGCGAGGGCAATGCCCGAGAGACCGAGCAGGTCGAGCTTGGGCTGCATGATGAACAGGATCAGCAGGGCGGTGATGATTGCCGATTCGCTGTGCGAAGGCACGCGCACGATGCGCGCGGTGAGCTGGCTGGTACCCCACGTGAAGGACACCGCGACGACCGCCGAGGCGATCAGCGCTAGCGGTGGGTACGACAGCTGACCGAAGAAGGAGAGCGCGAGCGCGATGACTTCCACCGCGATGAGGCTGAAGAGAATGAGCTTGTACATCGTGACCGTGCCGGTCATGCGGTCGAGCCACTGCTTCATGTGAACAACTCTCCGGTCAGGTTTCGCGATGACTCTACTCGTCCGTCCGCGAACATCCGCACGTACTCGAAGGCGGCAATCCGGGCCAGTCGAGCGGGGTCTGCGAAGAACAGGGCGGTGGAGAGCCCATCGGCCTCCAGCGCGGTATCCGCGATCGCCCAGGTTGCGATGACCTCGTGCGTGGGCAGTCCCGTTGTCGCGTCAATCACGTGGTGCAGGCCGGCGCCCCACGCCCGACGATTGGTCGCCGAGGAGCAGATCGCTCGGTTGGCGACCAGTGCGATTCCGATTGCTTTGGACGTGTCTAGCGGATGCTCGAGCGCGACCCTGAGGGTCTCGGATCCGTGACACAGGATGTCCCCGCTGCCGTCCACGACGAACGAGGTGTGCCCGCCCTCGAGCAGCAGCTCGCCCACCAGGTCGACGAGAAGACCCTTGCCTGCGGCGCCTACGTCGAGCAGCACAGGCCGGATCGTGGTGAGCCGTTCTCCGTCCCACGAGACTGCCTCGTCCCACCGGGGGACCGGGGCGGGGGACGACGCGGGGAGCAGCGTGTAGGCGGCGTCGAGTCCCAAGGATTCGAGCGCCCGCCCGACCAGGGGGCTGACCGCGGCATCTGTCGCCTCGTACAGGCGCCGATAGAACTCGAAGAGCGCCGGTGCCTCGGACGGGAAACTCCAGGTGCCCGGTTCGCGGGCGACGCGGGCGACGAGGGAGTCATCCCTGAAGCGGGACCAAGCACGGTCGAAAGAGTCGACGCGCGCCGCGATCCGTGCCTCGAGTTCAGACGAGATCGGCACCGCGGTGTCGATGACCCATGCGGTGCCGATTGCGTCGAAACGTAACTCCTCAGGCAGGTTACGAGGCAGCTTCGGCCTTGATCGCGTCGACGGCGGCGGTGAACCCGCCACTCGTGAGGGAGGAGCCGCCAACCTTGTCGACCTGAATCTCGTCGATGTTCTTGCCCACCACGATTCCGGAGATTCCGTTGATGAACTCGCCCTGGTGCAGTTTCGCCTGGGGGTCGGTTGCCTCACCCACGACCTGCACGGTCTCGATGGTGTCGTTCTTCAGCGTGATCGTGACCTTGATGGTCTCGGTGCCGCTCGGCGCCTGATACGTGCCGGTCTCGGTGTACGTGCCGTCGGTGTACACGTTTTCGGCGGCGTCGCCCGAGGGCTCTTGGGTGGGGGCGGTGGCGTCGGAGGTGCTCTCCCGTGGGGGGTCGGCTTCGGTTTGGGGTGCGCAACTCGCGAGCGAGCCGGCGAGGGTTAGGCCCGCGAGTACGGCGATGGTGGGCTTGCTGGTCGTGCGCATGGAGTCTCCGCGTCGTCTGGAACTGTCTGACTACCCAGCATGACGCACAAGATTCGGATTTCCTTGGGCTCGGCTGGTAATCGGAACCTCACGAGCGCATAAACGAATCGACTCGACCTTGCGAATAGTTTGTTCGTAAGGTTTACTAACAAACATGACAACGGGGTTCACAGCGGGACGAGCCTTGCGTCCGACCACGAAAGTTCTCCCCGAGCACGCTCGAGGCCACAATCGTTCACTCGTTCTGCAGACGCTCTATCGCGCAGGCGAGCGAAGCCGGGCCGACATCGCCCGCGAGACCGGCCTGACCCGCGTGACCATCTCCGACCTCGTCTCCGAGCTCATCGCCGAGGGGCTCGTAATCGAGAAGGGTCAGCGTGAAGACGCCCGTCCGGGCAAGCCCGCGACACTCATCGACCTCAACCGCAACGCCTTCCAGATCCTCGGCCTCGATCTCAGCGGGTATGCAACCTTCCGCGGCGCGGTGCTCGACCTCGACGGTCAGATCCTTCATCGCGCCGAACTGCCCCTCGCCGGTGCAATGGGGGCGGATGCCACGGCTCTCGTCACCTCGCTCGTTGAGTCCCTCATCGCCAAAGCGACCCTCCCCATCCTCGGCCTCGGCGTCGGCTCCCCCGGGGTCGTCGATCTCGCCGGAGTCGTGCTCAGCGCCCCCAACTTCGGGTGGGTGAACGAGCCGCTCCAGAAGAATCTGGCTAACCGATTCGGTATGGCGGTCGTCGTGGCCAACGACGCGAACGTCGCCGTCCTGGCCGAGTACGGCTTCGGTTCCGCCCATAGCGACATGATGCTCATTACCATCGGTCACGGCGTGGGCGCGGGCATCCTGCTCGGAGGCACACCCGTCGTCGGCAGTCACTTCGCCGCAGGTGAGATCGGCCATGTTGTCGTCGGTGACGATCTCGGGCCTGCATGCGCGTGCGGCAAGTCCGGATGCCTGGAGACGTGGCTGGCGACCGCCAGCCTGGAACGTGCCATCGACGCTGCGGACAGCAGCGAGGCACGCGACCACATTCTTCGGGAAGCGGGGCAGCGTCTCGGCGTTGCCATCGCTCCCGTTGTCGGAGCGCTCGACCTCTCTGAGATCGTGCTGAACGGTCCGATCCACCTTCTCGAGGGTCCGCTTGCGCAAGCGACCGTCGAGACCCTCCGAGCGAGAACGATGGCCGCTTTCGATGGCGATCTGACCGTTCGGATGACAGCCCTGGGACAGGACATCGTCATGCGCGGCGCCGCCGTCATGGTGCTCTCCCGGGAACTCGGGGTGTCGTAGTCCGGAAACGACCCGCCCTGCAATTCACAACAACCTGACAGTGACGTCACGTCACAAGGAAGAGAACAACGTGCAAAACATATTCAGGATGGGCGCTGTGCTGGTCGCAGGCGCGCTCATATTGACCGGTTGCAGTGCCCCAGCCGCGGAGCCGTCGGAAGACGCCGGTCCCATCGAGCTCGTTATCGGCAACAACGGCGACGCGATCACGTGGGACCCGGCCGAGATGAAGGAAGGCGCGATTATTCAGTACGCGGAGGCCATCTATGACCCGCTGCTGCGCAAGACCGCGAACGCCGAGATCGAGGGGAACCTCGCGACAGACTTCGTCTACAACGACGACCTCACCTCGTTGACGCTCACCCTGCAGGAGGGCATTACGTTCAGCGACGAGACGCCGTTTGATGCGGATGCCGTCAAGGTCAACATTGAGGCCCGCAAGCTTGGAGCCGGAAGCGCGTCTGAGGCCGCGAAGTCGATTGAAGAAGTTGTCGTCGTCGACGACTACACCGTCGAACTCGACCTCGTCGCCCCCAACCCCGGCTTGCTGTCTGCACTGGCGACGTACCTCGGATTCATGGCCAGCCCAGCCGCCATCGAGGCCGGCACGCTGGCGACCGACCCGATCGGATCGGGTCCGTACGTGCTGAATGCGGCTGAGTCCGAAGCGGCAGTGAGTTACCAGTTCGACGCCCGCGAGGGATATTGGAACGCTGAAGCCTTCCCGTTCGATTCCCTCGTGATCAAGCCCTACACCGACTTCACGGCGCGCTACAACGCGTTGTCGACGGGCCAGATCCAGTTCATGTACGGCACTGCCGACATGGTCGCCACCGCTGAGGCCGACGGCCTCATCGTGCAGACGGTTCCCGGTGAGTGGCAGGGTGTCATCATGCAGGACCGCGCTGGCACGGTGCTTCCCGCACTGGGCGACGTCCGTGTGCGACAGGCGATCAACTACGCGCTCGACCGCGAGACCATTCTGGAGACGTACTACAACGGACTCGGCCAGGTGTCGACGCAGACCTTCAACCCTGCCAGTGAGGCATGGATCGACGAACTGAACAACGAGTACCCCTACGACCCCGAGAAGGCCAAGGAACTCCTGGCCGACGCCGGTTACGAGGATGGATTCACGATGCCGGTGGGCTACTCCGAGGGCTTCATGACGCCTCTGGTTCCTATCGTCGCCCAGTACCTCGCCGAGGTGGGCATCACCGTGACACCCGTACCGATCAACGGATTCGCCAACGGTGGTCTTGAGACCCTCACTAGCCAGCCGTCGTTCATGCTGTCGTTCTCGACGAACATCCCCGCGTGGACCGATGTGCTAAACAAGCTCACGCCGACCTCGCTCTGGAACCACTTCGGGTACACGGATGACACGGTCGCATCGCTGCTCAAGGAGATCCCGCTGACGCAGGGCGATGAGCAGAAGGCGCTGTACCAAGAGCTCAACACCCATCTGGTTGAAGAGGCCTGGTTCGCACCGATCGTGACCCAGCAGAACATCTACCTCTCCAGCCCGGACATCGCAGTGACGATGCAGCAGGCCCAGCTCGTTCCGAGCCTGCGCTTCTTCGCTCCGGCGAGCTAGCCCGCACCACGCGAGCTAGCCACTACCACGGGTGGGCCGGCGTGAGCCGGCCCACCCACCCTTCCGCACACTAGAGAGAGGACGACAATGCTCGCCTTCATCGCCCGGCGGCTTGGCGCGGGCATAGTGCTCGCCTTCGTCGTCGTCACGGGCATGTTCTTCTTCCTCAAGCTCACCGGCACCGACCCCGCACGGGGTGCGCTGGGCCTGTACGCCACCGAGGACCAGGTCGCGACCCGCCGCGAGCAGCTGGGCCTCAATCGCCCCGTGCTCGAGCAGTACTGGGATTGGCTGTCGCATGCACTGCGCGGCGACCTGGGTATGTCATCCGCCCAGAACACCCCTGTCATAGAGCTCCTGGTCACCCGGTTGCCCGTCACCGTCTCTTTGGCGGTGGGAGCCATCCTCGTCGCAGCCATCCTCGGCTCGCTGCTCGGCGTCTTCGCGGCAATCAACCCGGGCCGCTTCGACCGTGGCCTCCAAGTGCTGATGGTCCTCGGCTTCGCGCTGCCCAACTTCTGGGTCGCGATCATCCTCGCCCTCGTCTTCGCGGTGAAGCTGCGTTGGCTTCCTGCCACGGGATACATCCACTTTCTTGATTCGCCACTGGGGTGGTTGCAGACGATCACGTTGCCAATCATCGCGCTCTCGATCGGATCGATCGCCGCGATCGCGCAACAGCTTCGCAACTCCGTGATCAGCGTGTATAGCCAGGACTACGTGCGCACTTTGCGCAGCCGGGGCCTCTCCTCCCGCACGATCTTGCTCACCCACGTTTTGCGCAATGCCGCGCCCCCTGCCCTGACAATGCTGTCCCTTCAGTTCATCGCGGCGATGAGCGGTGCCGCGATCATCGAGCGCGTATTCGCGTTGCAGGGCATCGGATCAGTGGCGATCAATGCCAGCGGCAACAGTGACATCCAGGTGATCATGGGCGTGCTTCTCTTCACCGTGCTGCTGGTCGTGCTCGTCAACCTCATCGTCGACGTGGCCTACAGCGCGCTCAACCCCAAGGTCCGTGTCTCATGACCGACACCACCACTCTTACGCCCGTGCCCGCGGGGCTGTCCTTCCGACGCATCCGTCGGTTCGTGCGCAACCCTCTCGGCATGATCGCGCTCGGCGTGCTCGCGATGATCTCGCTTGCGGCGCTGTTCGCGCCGATACTGGCGCCGTACGATCCGGGTCTGATAGTGCTGTCCGAGACGCTGCTGCCCCCGAGCCCGGAGCACCTGCTGGGCACTGATGCCAGCGGAAGGGATGTGTTCAGCCGAATCCTCTGGGGTGGTCGTGTCAGCCTTCAAGCCGGCGCCATCATGATCGCCACGGCCATTCTGGTCGGGGTGCCCACGGGCCTGCTCGCCGGATACTTCGCGAAGTGGTTTGACGGACTGGCGAGCTGGGCTTCGAACCTGCTGATGTCACTGCCGGAGATTCTCATCATCATCGTCGTGATCAGCTCTCTCGGTAGTGGGCTCGCGCCCACGATGATCACCCTCGGTGTACTGGCCTCGCCCGACCTCTTCCGCTTGACCAGAAGTGTCGTGATCGGCGTACGAGAAGAGCTCTACATCGACGCGGCGCGAGTGTCCGGTCTCGGCAACACTCGCATTATCTTCCGCCACGTGCTTTCGGTGATCGTTGGACCGCTTCTCGTGCGCGCGTCCTTCGTGTTCGGTCTCGCGATCATTGTGCAGTCGGGACTCGAGTTTCTCGGATTCGGTGACCCGACGCGTCCCAGCTGGGGCGGCATGCTGAGCGAGGCCTTCAACACCTTCTTCCGCGCGCCGGAACTCGTGTTCGCGCCCGGTGCCGCGATCGGACTCACCGTGATGTCCCTCGTCATTCTGGGTGCAGCGATCGCCGACTCGCTCGGAGCAGAGCGCGCCGCACCCGTGCGGGTGTCCAAGCGCTCGGTGCTGGCCCTCCCGGCGACTGACGCCGCGCCTGTCATCGTCGATTCGGGCGACTCGCACGGTGACACCACGCCGACCGACGCCCTGCTGCGTGTAGATAATCTTCGAATCACCTACCCGCTCGAGGGCGGCGGCGAGAAGACAGTTGTCGACGGCATCAGCCTGCACGTCCGCCGCGGCGAGATTCTCGGCCTGGTCGGAGAATCCGGATCAGGCAAGTCTCAGACCTCGTTCGGCATCCTCGGACTGCTGCCTCCGGAGGCACGTGTCTCCGCGTCGGTGCTGACCCTCGGCGGTGAGTCTCTGCTGGGGCGCACGGAGGCGCATTTGCAGGAGCTTCGCGGAGTGCGTATGGCGTATGTGCCACAGGAGCCGATGTCGAACCTCGACCCCTCATTCACGATTGCTCGCCAGTTGATCAAGCCCATGATGTACAAGCTCGGCGTGTCGAAAGCGGACGCGACTGAGCGAGCTCATGCGCTCCTCTCTCGGGTGGGCATCCCTGACACCGCCCGAACTATGGCCGCGTACCCTCATCAGCTGAGCGGGGGGATGGCACAGCGCGTGCTCATCGCCGGTGCGGTGTCGTGCGACCCGGAGTTGCTCATCGCCGACGAGCCCACGACGGCGCTCGATGTGACAGTGCAGGCCGATGTGCTCAACCTGCTGCGCGAGTTGCAGCGGGAGCGCAACATGGCCATGATCCTCGTCACCCACAACTTCGGGGTTGTCGCAGACATCTGCGATCGCGTCGCGGTGATGAAAGAGGGGTGCATCGTGGAGCAGCGTCCCGTCAAGGAGCTGTTCGCCTCGCCCCACCACGAATACACCAAGATGCTGTTGGCTTCCACGCTCGAAGGGGCGCCCGCCAGAGCCGATCGCGCGAGGAAGGAATCATCGTGATCGACGACGCACCCCCGTTGCTCGCGGTCGAGGACCTCAATGTGTCCTACCAGCCCAAGGGTTGGCGCAAGGCACCGTTTCACGCGCTCAAGAACGTGTCCCTGACCATCTGTCGGGGCGAGACCCTCGGACTCGTTGGCGAGTCCGGCTCGGGAAAGACGACACTCGGTAGAGCGGTTCTGGGGCTGGTCCCGGTGACCTCGGGAAGCATCCGTTTCGAGGGCGCAGAGATTTCCCAGCTCGGTCGGCGGGCACGTCGGCGGCTCAGCAGCGACATCCAGGTCGTCTTTCAGGACCCCTACTCCTCGCTGAACCCCGCGTTGACGGTCGAGGCGATCCTCTCGGAGCCCATCACTGTGCAAGGCGTCAGCCGTGTGGATGCCGCGCGCCGAGTGCGTCAACTCCTCGATCAGGTTCACCTGCCAGCAGACGCCGGCCGCCGCTATCCGCGTGAATTCTCGGGGGGACAGCGGCAGCGAATCGCGATCGCTCGGGCGCTTGCGCTGGAGCCCAAGCTCATCGTGTGCGACGAACCGGTTAGCGCCCTTGACCTGTCGACCCAGGCCCGCGTGCTGGACCTGTTCATCGACATTCAGGAGCAGACAGGAGTCGCCTACCTGTTCATCTCGCACGACCTCTCCGTCGTAAGACACATCAGTCACCGCGTGGCCGTGATGCTGCGCGGCGAGATCATCGAGTCCGGTGACGGAGCTGTCGTGACCAGTGCGCCGACCCATCCATACACTCAGAGACTGCTGCTTGCCTCGCCGGTGCCCGACCCCGAGATGCAGTCCGAGCGCCGTGCGCGTTACATCGAACTCAGTCCAGCCACCACCGCGAACAAGTAAGGAAACACACTCGTGCAGTTCGGCTTCAGCTCATACTCCTTCTACCAGTACCTCCGAGACGGGCGGATGTCGCTGCTCGACGTCATCGACTGGATCGCGGCAAGTGATGCCACACACATGGAGATCGCGACCGTATCGTTGTCTCCGGAGATCTCGAACGACACGTCAGACCTTCCCAGCGATGCCGCGCTCGTCGCCGACATCAAGAAGCGCGCTGCCGACAGCGGCGTCGTGCTCTCGAATCTGGTGGTACCCGGCGATCTACTCGGGAGCCCCGAGGAGGTTGCGGCGACCAAGGAGCGACTCAAGCGTCACCTTGACCTCGCCGCCGAGCTTGGCATCGGCCTGTTCCGTCACGACGTCGCCAAGTGGGCCCACCGCGCAAAAGACGTTGCCGAGTTCGAGGCGCTTCTGCCCCGCATGGTGGACGGTGCCAAAGAGATCGCCCAGTATGCCGCCCAGTACGGGATCATCTCCAGTGTCGAGAACCACGGTCTACTCATGAACGGGAGCGAGCGCGTGCGCCGACTTCTGTATCTCGTCGATGAGCCGAACTTCAAGACGACGCTCGATGTCGGTAACTTCATGTCGGTCGACGAGAATCCGACCGTCGCCGTCGCGGCGAACGCACAGTATGCATCGATCGTGCACCTCAAGGACTTCTACATCCGTCGCACCAACCCCGGCGAAGGGTGGAACCGCACGCCCGGGGGACAGTACATCCTCGGATCTATCGTCGGCTACGGCGACCTCGACATGACAGGCATCGTTACGGGCATCCTCGAGGCAGACTTCGACGGATTCGTTTCCATCGAGTTCGAAGGAATCGAAGACGCCCTCCTGGGCGCCTCGCGCGGTCTCGCCAACGCGCAGCGCATCTTCTCCGAGGTCGCGGTGGCCCGCGCATGAGTCGGCTCCGCGTGGGTGTGATCGGTGCAGGCAGCATCGCCAATATGCACCTCAAGTCGTATGTCGCGAACCCCGATGTGGAACTGGTTGGCATTTACGACCAGAATGTCGAACGCGCCCAGCTCCAGGCCGAGCGCTACGGCGCGACGCACGCGTTCGCGACGCTCGATGAGCTGCTCACCAGCGCCAACATAGACGCTGTGAGCATCTGTACGTGGAACAACAGCCACGCGGAATTGGCGATCGCCGCCCTTGATGCGGGCAAGCACGTGCTCGTGGAGAAGCCGCTCAGCAAGACGGTCGCCGAGGCCGAGGCCATCGCAGCCGCGGTCGCGCGCAGTGGAACGAAGCTGCAGGTGGGCTTCGTTCGGCGCTTCTCATCGAACGCCAGAGTGCTCAAGTCGTTCATCGATGCCGGCGAACTAGGAGAGGTGTATTTCGCCAAGGCGACGAATGTGCGACGCATCGGAAATCCCGGTGGTTGGTTCGCGGACAGTGAGCGCTCCGGGGGTGGTCCCCTCATCGACATCGGCGTACACGTGCTCGACCTCTGTTGGTACATGATGGGTTCGCCCAAGGCGACCACCGTGAGTGGAGTCACCTTCAGTCGGCTCGGAAATCGTGCGAATGTCACCAATCTGGCTCGCTACAAGGTTGCTGACTACGACCCGGCGCTGAGCGACGTGGAAGACATGGCGACGGCTCTCATCCGCTTCGAGAACGGTTCGTCGATCATCTTCGACGCGAGTTACTCACTGCATGCCAGTGCGGACCGACTCGAGCTGTCGATCTATGGCGAGAAGGGCGGCGCCGATCTTGAGCCCGACCTGCGCATCGTCACCGAGCGGCTTGACACCGTACTCAACATCAGCCCGCAGGTCGATCACACGACCTTCGACTTCGATGAGGGTTTCCAGAGCGAGATCGATCATTTCGTCGCCCTGTGCCTGGGGGAGGCCGATGACATCGCCCCTGTCGAGCACGGCGTCGAGATGATGCGCATTCTGGCTGCGATCTACGAGTCGGCGGCCCAGGGCAGGGAGATCGCGCTCGACTGAGTCGACAGCGCTTCCGAATGAATACCACTGCCCAGGGCGCTGTCCGCGTCGGCCTTGTCGGCTGCGGCAACGTAAGCCGCCGCTACCTCGAGAACATCGCGGACGCGAATTCGCTTGTCGTGACCGCCTGCGCGGACGCAATTCCGACGGCTGCGCGCGCGGTCAGCGATGACTTCCACATCCCCGCGATGAGCGTGCACGAGTTGCTCGAGCACGATGAGATCGACCTGGTGCTCAACCTCACCAGCCCTGATGTGCATGCGGAGGTCTCCACGGGCGCCATTCGTGGGGGCAAGCACGTGTACACCGAGAAACCGCTCGCGACCAACCTGACGGACGCTCGAGCACTTCTGGCGCTCGCGCAAGAGACCGGGTTACGCGTCGGCTGCGCCCCAGACACGTTCATGGGAGCTGGCATCACTGCCTGCGCGGCCCTCATTGCAGAAGGCGCGATTGGCACGCCTGTCTCCGCGAACGCGCTCATGATGAACGCCGGCCCGGAAGAGTTCCACCCTGGGCCGGAGTTTCTCTACCGGGAGGGAGCCGGGCCACTCTTCGATGGGGGTCCCTACTACGTTTCCGTCCTCATGGCCCTGCTCGGATCGATTTCCCGCGTCGGCGCGTTGGCGACGGCGGGACGCGATGAACGCACGATCCTGGTCGGGGATCGTGCTGGCACCCGCTTTCCGGTGCAGACGCCAACGCACGTCGCGAGCGTCGTGCAGTTCGCTGCAGGTGCGGTGGGCACCCTCGTCATGAGTTTCGACGTCGCCCACACCACCACGCCCCGACTGGAGGTGCACGGCACCGAGGGGTCGATCGTTGCGCCACCCCCGAACTCCTGGGGCGGCCCGGTGCGCATACGGCGCGGTGGGGAGAGCGAGTTCACCGATGTCGTAGTGGACGACGAGCGTGCGGGGTTCATGGGCATGGGTCTGGTCGAGATGGCCGATGCCCTCATCGAAGGTCGACCCCATCGGGCCACCGGCTCCTTGGGATTGCACGTGCTGGAGGTTCTCGTCGGCATCCGTCGATCGGCATCCGAGGGAGGGCGCTTCTGTGACATCGCTCCCGTTGAGAACAGTGTGACGGATCTCAGAAGGCGGTACGCGTAATGAAGGTCGGCCTTGATATCGGAGGCACAAAGACGGCCGCCGTGCTTATCGACGCCAGTGGCCGGATTCTCCACGAGCTCGTTCGTCCCACTGGGTATGGGCCAGTGGAGGTACTGGAGTCGGCTACTAGCGCGATCGAGGAGCTGACGGCCTGGGCGAACACGACTCCCGCGCACCTCTCCTCCATTGGGGTGGGTATCCCCGGCGTGGTGAACTCCTCCACCGGAGTGGTCTCGCACGCCGTCAACCTCGGCCTGCACAGCTTCGATCTTCGCGCCGAACTCGCGCAACGCACCGGTACTCGAGTGGATGTTGAGAATGATGTGAATGCCGCAGCGCTGGGTGTCTACCACGTCATCGCCGACGACTCCGTCAACTCCATGGCTTACCTGAATCTGGGCACGGGTTTGGCGGCCGGGTTGGTGCTCCGTGGCGCACTGTGGCGTGGCCGCTGGGGGACCGCCGGCGAGATCGGTCACATCCCTGTTGACCCGAATGGCGATCTCTGCCCCTGCGGTCAGCGCGGCTGCCTCGAGCTCGCCGCTTCCGGCTCGGCGCTCGCGCGACAATGGCCCACCGACCACCCTCGTCCCGTGGAAGCGCTGTTCGCGGCGGCCGCGGGAGGCGATCCTCGCGCGGCCGAGGTGCAGCGCCGCCTTACCGAGAATATCGCCGCAGCAGTGCGGATTCTGGTGCTGACCGTGGATGTGGACATCGTCGTGATCGGCGGAGGCGTGACCTCGCTGGGAGCTCCCTTGACTCACGCGGTCCGTGGCGTGCTCGACGGATGGGCGGCGTCATCGCCCTTTCTCGATTCCCTCACCCTGTCATCCCGCGTACGGCTTGCACCGTCGCCCTTCCCCGCTGCCGCTGTCGGAGCCGCGCTCGTGGGAGCTGCCGGTTCGTCTGTCACACTGCCCGAGTGAGGGACGTGACATGGCCGAAGTGATCATCGTCGAATCAGCGGATGCCGCGGGAAAGCTCGTCGCCGACTCCATCGAGGCGCTCGTGCGCGTGAAGCCCGATGCCGTGCTCGGCCTCGCGACCGGATCCACCCCACTCACCACATGGCGCGCACTGGCCGATCGCCACCTTGACCTGTCGCGAGTGCGCGGGTTCGCCCTCGATGAGTATGTGGGGCTCCCCTCCGACCACCCGGAGAGCTATCGGTCGGTTATCACGCGCGAAGTCGTCGAGCCGCTGGGATTGACCCCGTCACTCGTTCGCGTGCCGGCCGAGGACGGTCCCCTCGAGACCGCGGGCGAGCGCTATGAGGCGCAAATCGATGCCGCGGGTGGAGTCGACCTGCAGATCCTGGGGATCGGGCGCACCGGTCACATCGGATTCAACGAACCGGGGTCATCGTTCGCGTCGATCACTCGGGTGAAGACTCTGACAGAGCAGACACGTCTCGACAACGCCCGATTCTTCGACTCCATCGACGATGTGCCGATGCACTGCATCACCCAAGGTCTCGGAACGATCATGCGCGCGCGTCACCTGGTGCTGCTCGCGTTCGGCGAGGGCAAGGCGGAGGCTGTCGCCGGTGCGGTGGAGGGCCCGGTGACGTCGAGTCTGCCTGGTTCGGTGATCCAGCTTCATCGTAAGGTCACAGTCGTCGTCGATGAAGCCGCCGCCGCCCAGCTCACATTCGCTGACTACTACCGCCACGCCTGGAACAATCGCCTGGAGTGGGAGCGCGTCTAGCGCGTATCGAACCCCAATCGCATTCTCTCCGTGCGCTAGAGAAGCACCCCGTCGGCCCACGCCTCGGTCACGCGCCACTCGTGATCGAGCAGCACGGCGTCGGCGACGAATCCGGCCGCGAGCAGGCCATGGCGGTGCTCGAGCCCGAGGGCTCGGGCCGGAACCGTAGTGAGCGCGGCCACCGCTTCGGCCGGAGCTAGGCCCACATCACGGATCGCCTGGCGCAGAGCCGAATCCTGCGTGACGGTGGAGCCCGCGATCGTCGTCGTGCCGCGCAACAGCGCGAGGCCGTCGCGCACCGAGACGTTGAGCGAGCCGAGCGAGTAGTCCCCGTCTCCCACCCCCGCCGCGGCCATCGCATCGGTCACGAGCGCGATGCGACCCGGTGCCGCAGTGAATGCGAGATGCACGACGCTCGGGTGCACGTGCTTGCCGTCGAGAATGATCTCGAGCGTGACGCGATCGTCGTCGAACGCCGCGACGACGGGGCCGGGGGAGCGGTGGTGGATGCCCTGCATCGCGTTGAACGCGTGAGTGAGTATGCGCGCCCCCCGATCGAAGGCACGCCGTGCCCCGTCCTCGTCGGATTCGGTGTGCCCCACCGCGACCGCGACGCCGGCTTCGACGAGCACGTCGATGGCCTCGAGGGCGCCGGGGAGTTCGGGCGCGATCGTGATCTGACGGAGGGTGCTGCGTGCGGCATCCAGCAGGGTCTCGACGGTGCCAGGCTGGGGCTCGATGAGGCACCGGGGGTCGTGGGCGCCGCGCCGACCGGGCGCCAGGAAGGGGCCCTCGAGGTGTGAGCCGAGAATGAGCGGGTCGTGCGCGGCGAGTTCGGCGATGACGCTGAGATTCTCGAGTGTGCGCTCGAGCGGGCTCGCGACGAGGGAGATAACGGAACGCGTGGTTCCGTGGGCGCGATGCACCGCGACCGCGGCCCGGATCGCGTCGGCTCCGTCGTCGTAGGTGTGCCCGCCGCCGCCGTGGCCGTGCAGGTCGATAAAGCCGGGAACGAGCCATCGACCGGCGACGTCGACGGTGGCGTCCGCGTGCGGATGCTCGGGGCCCGAGCCCGTCGCGACGATCGAGTTGCCGTCGACGAGCATCCAGAACGCATCGACCTGCCCGTGAGCGTCGAGCTTGCGGGCGCCATGAAAGAGCGTGGTCATGCGCCCAGCGTAGCTATGCCAGCGAGGTGCACTGGCGACCTACCGCGGCGAGCTACAGCGCGAAGCGTCGGGATGCCGCGACGAGGGCGAGTCCGGTGAACACGAACAGCAGTCCGACGAGGCCCGGCTCGGGCTCCGGCTTGCTACCGGTTGCGGCGAGCGCGGGGTGCCACTCGACCGCCCCGATGTCGATGACCTGGTAGATACGGGCGAGTCCCCGCTGGTCGTACGCGGGAGAACCCGAGATGGCGGGGTTGCCAGCGTTGTAGGCGGCGCTGCCTGGCGCGACGAGGTGGGTCAGAGTCGGTCCACCATTGTTCGCGAGCGGCCCGAGTTGCGGATCGACCCCGACGATGTTGCCGGGAGCCGCGGGGATCACGGCGGTGCCGCTGGGGTTCTGGATGAGGCTGTACCGTACGGCGACACTGGTGAGCCCGTTCCAGTCGACATCGGTCGCGCCGTTGCCGGAGAAGATCGAGTGCGAGAGTGCGAGATCCAGGTCGGTGGTGGTCACGACGAGACCCTCGCCGCCGCCGATGTTGTTGGCGATCGTGGAGTGGTCGACGCTGAGGCCGAACTCGCCGCCGCCCAGGCCGGGTTCGGGTTCCATGAGCAGTCCCGCGCCCGAGGGCGAATCGTTGCCCGACACGGTGGTGTTGACGAGGCGGATGATGCCCGGTCGGCCACTCGGATCGTCCTTGTACGCCTGAATGCCGCCCCCGTTGGCAGCAACGTTGCCGGAGATGGTGCTGGAGTCGAACAGAAACTGCGGTTGAGTATCCGCGTCGCTGAACCCGTCGATGGATACCCCGCCACCGTAGCCCCCGGCCCGGTTGCCCGAGATGGTCGTGCGCACGAACGAAATAGGGCCGCTCGCGAACCCCTGGCCAACGTCGGTGGCGTAGAACCCGCCGCCATCGTCGGCGGCAATGTTGTCGGAGATGACGGAATCGCTGATCGTCAGGGTCGAGTCACCATTGTGTTGGCCGACGAAGATGCCCGCGCCGAAGTCGCTCGAGTTACGCAAGACCCGCGTTCCGCTGATCGAGATGATCGAGTCGAAGGCGGACGGTAGGAACGTGTTGACGCTGATGCCGCCGCCACCCGCACAACCGCACCCCGCACCTCCGTTGCCTTCGATGATCGACGCCGAGAGGTTCACGGTGGACTCGTCGGCATTGAGCTCGATGCCGCCGCCCTCGTTGTCGGTGGCCGTCAGCCGCGCGGCGCTGATCGTCGACCCGTCGATGGCTTGGATCAGAAAGCCGACGCCGGGCGACGTCAGTGCTGGCGCCGCGGCCCCCGCGCTGGAATCGCTCAGGTTCACGGTCGAACCGCTGTCGGCCAACACCGTGACCCCGTAGCCCGCCGACCCGTCCGCGCGCACGCCGGATATCGTCGCGGTGCTGTTACTCGAGCCGAAGAAGAACCCGACGAAGCTGCTGTTGGTCGTCGTCACGTCGCTGATGGAGGCGGTCGAGTCGAGCACGGCGACGGACACTCCCTGGAAGTCGTTGTCGTCGGCGACGATCCTCGTGAGGGTCACGGTGTCGGTCGCGTCGTACCCGGAGTAGTTGAGGCCGTTGCCGTTGCCGTTGGTAGTGACGTCGGTCGCGACGAAAACGCCTCCGTCTACGGATACCCCGCTGCAGTCGAAGTCGGTGACGGTGACGCGCTCGAGCGTCAGGTTCGCGTCGGTCGAGAGCACCCCGCAGCCGACGCCGGGCGCCCCCTCGATCGTGAGGTCGGAGATTCTGACGTCGATGTCCGCGCCGCTGATGACGAGTCCGTCTCCCGGCGAGATGATCCGCGGACCACCCTCGCCTGGCCCGATGATCGTCACTGGCTCGGTGATGGTCGGGAGGTTGATCGCCCCCACGACGATGTCGGTCGTGACGTTGATGGTGATCGTGTTGGGGCCACCGGGTGTGAGGTTCTCGAGCGCAAAGCGCAGGGTGCCGAACGTGCTCGTGTCGGCGCTGTCCGTCACATCGAAGGTCGCCGCGCTCGCCGGCACCGCCCCGAGAAGCACCCCCGCACACGCCAGCGCCACAGCGGCAAGACCCGCAAGTGTCCGGCGATATATGGCGGAAAGCACGCCTGATGCTACCGGAAGATGATCGTGCGCGCCCCGTCGAGAAGCACCCGGTCTTCGGCGAACCACTTGACCGCCTGCGTGAGCGTGCGCGACTCCTCGTCCTGGCCGATCGCGACGAGCTCGGCGGGGGTGCGCGAGTGATCGACCCGCACGACGTTCTGCTCGATGATGGGTCCCTCGTCGAGGTCGCTCGTCACGAAGTGGGCCGTGGCACCGATGAGCTTCACTCCGCGTGCGTGGGCCTGCTTGTAGGGGTTGGCTCCCTTGAAGCCGGGAAGAAAGGAGTGATGGATGTTGATGATGCGGCCACTCAGGGCGGCGCACAACTCCGGCGACAGTATCTGCATGTAGCGCGCCAACACCACGAGTTCGATGTCGTGCTGCTCGACGACCTCGAGCACGCGGTCCTCGAAGGCGAGCTTCTGCCCCGGGCTCGTCACCGGGTGGGATTCGAACGGAACTCCGTAGAAGGAGGCGAGCTCGGCGAGATCGGGGTGGTTGCTGAGCACGAGCGGAACATCCACCGCCAACTGGTCGGCGCGCTGCCGGTACAGCAGGTCGTTGAGGCAGTGTCCGGCCTTGGAGACGAGCACGAGCGTGCGCAGGGGGCGTCCCACGACGTCGAGCTGCCAGGTCATGCCGTAGCGCTCGGTGACGGGGATGAGGGCGGCCTCGAAGTGCTCGCGCGGGGCATCCGACTCGACCTGCAAACGCATGAAGAACCGACCGGTGTCGTCACTCGAGAACTGTTGGGACTCGGTGATGTTGCCGCGCGCTTCGACGATCGCCCCACTGATGGCGTGCACGATTCCGGGACGGTCGTCGCAGACGAGGGTCAGGATCCAGTGCGTGGCGGTCGCGATCATCCCTCCAGGGTAGGGCCAGCGCGCACCGCCTTCGTGCGGAGTCATCATGCGTCGGGCGTAGGCTTGGCGGCGATGCACGACACCACCACACAGCGCTTCCCGTGGGTGGGGCTCTTCACCCTGTCCGCACTCGTTTTCGCGTCCGTCACGAGCGAATTCCTGCCCACCGGCCTCCTCCCCGACATGGCCCGCGAACTCGATGTCACCGAGTCGCAGGTGGGCCTCCTCATCACGCTCTTCGCTGGCACCGTTGTCGTCACCGCGGCCCCGCTCGCCGTGCTCACGCGACGGTTCGCACGCAAGTCGCTGCTCCTCGTCGTGCTGGGTCTCTTCATCGTCGCGAACGTGCTCTCCGCCTTCGCACCCACCTACGAGGTGCTGGCGGGCTCGCGCGTCATCGGTGGTCTCACGCACGGGTTGTTCTGGTCGATCGTCGGCGCGTACGCCGCCCACCTGGTGCCGAAGAAGCGTCTCGGTCGCGCGGTCGCGATCGTGAGCGGTGGTGGCACCGCCGCGTTCGTGCTCGGGGTGCCGCTCGGAACGGCGCTCGGCCACGCGCTCGGCTGGCGGCTCGCGTTCGCCTTCATCGCGGGCATGATGGCGGTTCTGCTGATCGTCGCGATTCGTTTCGTGCCGTCAGTGCAGCACATCGAACCGCTCAAGACCGGCGAGATCGCCCTGCCGATCCGCAAGGACCGCACGATCCCGGGCGTCGTATTCGTGTGCCTCATGGTGTTCGCGCTCATGTTCGCGCACAACATCTTCTACACCTACATCGCTCCGTTCCTCATCGGGCCGGTCGGGGTCGACCCAGGCGGTGTCGCGGGAATCCTGCTCCTCTACGGACTCGCCGGTGCCGTGGGCCTCGCGCTCGCGGGCGTGTTCTCCGACCGCTTCCCCCGCGCGAGCCTTCCGGTGGCGGGCATCCTCATCGCCGTGTCCGTTCTCGTGCTCGGCCTCGCGCCCGGCCAGTTCTGGGCGGCGATGGTCGCGTTCGTGGTGTGGAGCATCGCGTTCGGCGGCATCCCCGCGATGCTGCAGACCCAGATGATGCACGTCGCCTCGGTACGGGTGCGTGACGTCGCGTCGGCCTACCAGACGACGGCATTCAATGCGGCGATCGGATCGGGTGCGCTCGTCGGGGGCATCCTGCTCGACCGTGTCGGGTTGTTCGTGCTCCCGTTCGCCGATGTCGCGATCACCGTGCTCGGCGTGCTGCTCGCGATCGTCGGCGGCGCGTGGTGGCGCCGACGCGAGGCATCGTGGCGGGTTGCGACGTCGTCGACGCCGATTCAGCCGAAGCCCTAGTCGTCGCGCACACCGTAGCCAGCCTTAGGCGTGCGCGATTCCGCGACGGTCGAGCACATCGCCGAACGCGGCGACACGCTCCCGCACCGACGCGAAGGTGCGCGGCGCAGTCGTCTTCGGCGACCACGCGATCTCGGCGATCAGCGCAAGCCGCGGGAAGGCCATCGCCTCCACCTGCTCGATCGTCGAGAGCGTCTCGGTCCACATGGGTGCCTCGACGCCGAGGATCTGCTCCTCACCCACGCCAGGGATGATCGCGGTCGGCTCCCACTCGTACGACGACGGGATGCTCGTGGGGCCGAGCGCCCACGTGAGACCGAGCTCGGTCGACTCGTCGTACTTGTGGTCGATGTAGGCGACATCCGCGGGCGAGAGGATGATGCGACCGCCCTGCTCCACGAACGACAGGGTGTGTTCGGCCGCCCCATCCTGCGGGGTGAGGTAACTCCAGTACTGACCGATCGTGCCGTACGGCAGCTCGCGACTACGCCCCATCTCGTGCCAGCCGATGAGTGTCTTGCCGTGCTTGGCTGCGATGCTCATCGCGCGCGCGATGAAGTAGAGGAAGTCTTCGTCGGTTGTCGCCAGTGACTCGTCACCGCCCAGGTGGATGTACGGGCCGGGCGTGATCGCGGCGACCTCTCGGACGACGTCGTCGATGAAGCGGTAGGTGTCCTCCGACCGAATCGCGAGCGACGAGAATCCCACCTCGATGCCCTCATACGGTTCGGCGGGGGCATCGCCGAGCGCGGGGTAGGCGACGATCGCGGCGTTCGTGTGACCCGGCATGTCGATCTCGGGAACGATCGTGATGAAGCGCTCTGCGGCGTAGTCGACGATCTCGCGGTAGTCCTGCTGTGTGAAGAAGCCGCCGCGTGCGCCGCCCACGGCGGTCGTTGCGCCTAGGCGCGTCAGGTCGGGCCACGAGTCGATGTGGATGCGCCACCCCTGGTCGTCCGTCAGGTGCAGGTGCAGGTGGTTCAGCTTGACGAGCGCGATGTCGTCGAGGTAGCGCTTCACGTCGGACACGTCGAAGAAGTGCCGCGCCACATCCAGCATCGCGCCACGGTAGGAGAACCGGGGGGCGTCGTCGATAACTCCGATGGGCGGGGTGGGTCCTAGCTGGGCGAGGGTCTTGCGGGCGTAGAACTCGCCCGCGGCATCCGACGATGTGATGCGGATGTCGCTCTCACCGATCTCGAGTCGATAACCCTCGGCGGGCGTCGTGGCATCGCGCACGGTCACGATCGGAGCGTCGGCGGGGGCGGTGCCGCCGGTGAACTCTGCGGATGCGGGGAGCGGGATGACGCACATCCATCGAGTATCGCAGCGCCTCGACTCGGGCAGTGAGCAGCGCGCTAGACTGGCCGCGTCGCGACTGGCGTTGAGATGGGCACCCATCGGGGAGCGGCAACCTGACTCGTGTGGGCCGTACGCCTGGGCTTACCGGATACCTTTGTTCTAGTCCGAAGAATCAGGAGCGCCAGTGTCGACCTTTAATTCCTCCCTTGCCGACGTAGACCCCGAAATCGCGGCGGTTCTCGAGCAGGAGCTCGGCCGCCAACGCGGCACGCTCGAGATGATCGCGAGCGAGAACTTCGTTCCGCGCGCCGTGCTCGAGGCCCAGGGTTCCGTGCTCACCAATAAGTACGCGGAGGGCTACCCGGGTCGCCGCTACTACGGTGGCTGTGAGTTCGTTGACGTCGCCGAGACCCTCGCTATCGCGCGCGCGAAGAGCCTCTTCGGTTCGGCGTACGCGAACGTGCAGCCGCACTCGGGTGCCTCCGCCAACGCCGCCGTGCTCGCGGCGATTGCCGAGCCGGGGGACAAGATTCTCGGGCTCGAGCTCGCTCACGGTGGTCACCTCACGCACGGTATGAAGCTCAACTTCTCCGGCAAGTTGTATGAGGCGCACGCCTACGGTGTCGACCCGAACACCTTCCTCGTCGACATGGATGTCGTGCGCGAGAAGGCGCTCGAGGTCAAGCCCAAGGTGCTCATCGCGGGCTGGTCGGCCTACCCGCGCCAGCTCGACTTCGCGGCGTTCCGCGCGATCGCCGACGAGGTGGGCGCGACCCTGTGGGTGGACATGGCGCACTTCGCGGGACTCGTCGCGGCCGGCCTGCACCCCTCGCCCGTGCCGGACGCGCACGTCACCTCGTCCACGGTGCACAAGACAATCGGTGGCCCGCGTTCGGGCTTCATCCTCACCAACGACCTCGAGCTGCAGAAGCGAATCAACTCGAACGTCTTCCCCGGCCAGCAGGGCGGCCCGCTGATGCACGTCATCGCGGCGAAGGCGACCGCGTTCAAGCTCGCCGCCGAGCCTGAGTTCA
>CAYZHZ010000009.1:0-32383 GCA_964477625.1 uncultured Salinibacterium sp. | reverse complement strand
TCGGGCAAGGCTGTCACCCACCGCGGCCCAACGGACGCCCCCGATGTGGATGGGACCTGTCGGGTTTGCCGAGACGAATTCGAGGTTGATCGTCACACCCGCGTAGAGGTCGCCCGAGCCGTACGCGTCGCCTGCCTCGACGATGGTGCGAGCGAGCGCGCCGGCGGCGGCGGCGGCGAGGGTGATGTTGATGAAACCGGGGCCAGCGACATCCACCTTCGCGATGCCATCGAGCTCGGCGGTGTCGGTCGCGATCTCCTCGGCGAGCTCGCGCGGTGGCACACCGAGTGGTTTCGCGAGCTTCATGGCGATGTTGGATGCCCAGTCGCCATGCTCCCGGTTGCGGGGGCGCTCGAGCGGAACATCGTCGATCCCGATCTCTACCGAACCCCCGCGTCGCTGCACGATCGCGCGCACGACGGAGAGGAGGGCGGCTGACAGATCGGCGGGATTCACGAGAGCCAAGCTTAGCGGCGGGGCTGACGGCCAACTCTCGGGTGGAGCGGTAAGGATGGGCACATGCGAACGACGCCCGTGATCATGGCCGTGCCCGCAGCGGTACTGCTTCTCCTTCTCGCTGGCTGCGTGCCCGGAAACGAACCCACATTCGTGTCATCAGATCCCCCGACCTCGCGGCCTACGGCGACCGGCACACCCTCGCCCTCGGCGACTCCGGTCGACTCGGCAACGCCTATCACCATCGACTGCAACGTGCTCATCACGCCTCAGGAGATGATCGACTACAACGCCAACTTCACGCTCAAGTCTGACTACTCGCCCGCGCCCGGCAGCCTCGGCGACCAGGCCGTCGCCGCCAAGGGACTTGCGTGCGCGTGGGTCAACGGAACGAGCGGCGAACTCATCGAGGTTTCCGCGGCGGACCTGCCCGAGGCGGAGTACACCGCGAAGATGAACGAGCTCGTCACGACGAGCAATCCGGTGCCGACCTTCGGTGTCGAGGGGTACTTCCGCGCTGATGGAGGCACCGGTGTCGCGCAAGCGGGAACCGGGCGATTCTGGATCGCCGCGATCTCTCCCGCATTCTTCGAGCCGGGGGATGCGGCGCCGCTCATGAAGGCGGCAATAGCCGCACTCGGCTAGCCGAGTCTCACCCTGCCGAGCTAACCCAGCTGCACGAGTTGTGTTCCGTCGTCTGATGGAAGGTCGTCGACGATCGCAAGCACGTCGAGCTTCGACAGCACGAGGTCTGCCCAGTGGTTTGTGAGGAATGCGGTATCCGCGGCATCACGACCCGTGGAGATGCGAAGCATGCTGTTGCGGGGAGCGAGCCTGGTCGCGTCGACGACCCACCACGCGCCATCGACGTAGGCCTCGGCGACGGCGTGGAAATCCATGGGTGACAGACCTGGCGCGTAGACAGCGACCATGCGCGCGGGTACGTCGAGTGCACGCAGGAGGGCGATGACGAGGTGGGCGTAGTCGCGGCACACACCACGACGGGCAAGCAGAGTCTGCTCGGCGCCATCGGTGCCGAGGCTGGATCCAGGAACGTATCGAAGTCGTTCGCCGACCCAGAGCGTCACCGCTGCAAGGAGATCGTGGCCCGCTAGTCCGTGGAACTCCGATCGCGCAGTCGGCGTGAGGCTGTCGGATTCGCAATACCGGCTCGGTCGGAGGTAGGTCACGAGGTCGAGCTCGACGACCGGGGGTGGATCGGCGCGGCCCGCGACTTCTGCCGCGTAGTCCACGACCATCCGTCCCGGCGCACTCACGAATTGATGCAGACGCGTGCCGTGGCGATCGGTGAGCTCGGTCGACGGCTGCTCCACGCCGTCGAGCACGAACGAGAGTGACTCGGATGTGACATGCGCGCCCTGTGCCGTGGTGATCCCGAACACCATGTTCGTGGTCCCCCGGATGTCGAGCTCGAGGTGTGAGGTCACGGTACGCAGCATCTCTCGATACTGTCACGACCGCACCACGACGAAGTTGCGGTGCCCCCAGCAGGATTCGAACCTGCGCCCCTGCCTCCGGAGGGCAGTGCTCTATCCCCTGAGCTATGGGGGCCAGGAGTGCAGCTCCCAGGCTACCAGCGCCGGGAAGCTGCGCTCGCCCCTATTCCTTCGTGAAGCGCGCCTTGACGAACGGCAGCACCAGAATCACGCCGCTCACGATGGCCGTGATGCCGCCGAGCTGACGCAGCACCGAGAGTTCCAGCAACCCGAAGCCCCGGATGAACGCGTACGCCGCCAGCAGAAGCAGGACGACCGCGATGACTCGCGCTTGACCGCGAGTGACCCCTGACCAGAGGTAGACCGCGAGCGCCACCGCGATGCCCCCCACGAAGACACCATCGGCGACGGCGGGAGTGGTCGATCCGAACACGAGGAAGAGTCCAATGACGATTGCCGCGATCGAAACGACGAGCTTGATGACGGTCGCGGTGCGCGGCGCGCGCGCCTCGCTCATGCCGCGTCCTTCTTGATGACGCGTCCCACCGTGATGAGCAGCGCGATGTCGAGCACGGCCACCGCGATCAGGGTGATCCCGAAGAAGATCGCGTAGGCGACGGTGACCCCATCGGCGAAGAGCACGACGAGCACGCCCGCGAGTGCGATGAGGATTCCGATGATCGTCGATGCCGCGTTGCCGCGCCCCCGGGCGGTATCGATGAGAGTCGCGATGCCCTCGAATATCCAAGAGATACCGACGAGCAACACGATGAATACCGCTGTCTCGAACGGGTTGCGAACAACAACAACTCCCGCGGCGAGGATGAGGCCCCCGATGATGAGGTTGGCGACGCGTCCCCCGCCGTTGAGCTCCTTGTCAGTGACACCCTGAACGATGCGGATGATTCCGAGAATCACGAAGTAGATACCGAGAAGCACCGCGAGGATTCCGACGGTCGACTGCGGCCATACGAGTACGAGGATGCCGATCACGAGCGCGGCAACGGCGCGAAGCGCCCACACGAGCCGGTTCTGGCGGAAGATGCTCGAGAGGTCGGTTGTCTGGGAGTTAGCTGTCATGCACGTGAAGATATCGCCAGCCCGGCCACATTTGCGTGACATGTCGCAAGTGTTACGTGCGCGTGGCGCGCTGCTACCCTCGCGGAATGACCGATGGAGTTCAGGAGATACCCGCTGCCGATGGGGCATGCGTAGAGACCCCTCTTCTGGCACGCATTCGCGAATCCGTGATCGGAGACGACCAGGTGATGGTCGGTCCATTCGGCGAGCGTCGGGTCACGTATGCCGACTACACAGCGAGCGGACGCTCGCTTTCCTTCATCGAGCAGTTCGTGCGAGATGAGGTACTTCCGCGCTATGCGAATACGCACACCGAATCGAGCGGCACCGGCCTGCAGACAACCCGGCTACGCGAGGACGCGCGCTCCATCATCCACCGCGCTGTGGGGGGTACCGACGACACCGTCGTGATCTTCGCGGGCAGCGGCTCGACTGCGGCGATCGACAAACTCATCGGGATTCTCGGGTTGCGCATTCCTGCCGACCTCGATGCGCGGTACGGCCTGCGCGAGAGCATCCCGCCAGAAGATCGGCCCGTCGTCTTCATCGGCCCCTACGAGCACCACAGCAACGAATTGCCGTGGCGCGAGTCCATCGCCGACGTTGTGACGATTCCCGAAGATCGGGATGGGCATGTGGACGCCGATGCCCTGCGTGCCGAGCTCACGAAATATGCAGATCGCCCGCTCAAGATCGGGTCGTTCAGCGCTGCGAGCAATGTCACGGGCATCCTCACCGACACCAGCCTGATCACTGGAGTACTGCACGACCACGGCGCGCTCGCATTCTGGGACTATGCCGCGGCGGCACCGTATGTGCGTATCGACGCGTCGCAAGCCGATGCGCTCTTCATCTCGCCACACAAATTCATCGGTGGACCCGGTACGCCTGGGGTGCTTGTCGTCAGCCGCAGGCTGCTTACCAACACGGTGCCCGACATGGTGGGCGGTGGCACAGTCGCCTACGTCAACCCGCTTGAACACAGGTATGTCACCGACGCCGCCCACCGGGAGGAGGCGGGAACTCCCGCCATCATCGAGTCGATCCGGGCTGGACTCGTCTTCGGTCTCAAGGAAGCCGTAGGCGTCGAGACTATCCACGCGCTCGAGCGCGACTTCCTGCGTCGTGCGATGGCGGCGTGGAACGCCAACCCGCACATCCAGGTGCTCGGAAACCCCGACGCGGAACGCCTGTCGATCGTCTCGTTCGTCGTCAAGCGGCCGGGCGGCCGCTACCTCCACCACAACGTGGTCGTGGCCATACTCAACGACCTGTTTGGCATCCAGTCGAGGGGTGGATGCTCCTGCGCGGGCCCCTACGGTCACCGGTTGCTCGGAATCGACATCGACCGCTCGCACGAGTTCGAGCGCGAGATCGCGAGCGGGTGTGAGGGCATCAAGCCGGGCTGGGTGCGTGTGAGTTTCAACTACTTCATCAGCGACGCGGTGTTCCGCTATATCGTCTCGGCCGTCTCGATGGTGGCCGAACACGGTTTCAAACTCGTGCCGTTGTACCGCTTCGAGCCCGCGACGGGACTCTGGCGTCACGAAGCGGGTCCGGTTGAGCCACCGCTGCGGTTGGCTCAGCTCTCGTATGACGCCGACGGAGTGCTGCAGTTTCCGCGGCACGACGACACTGCCCCCGAGTCGGCGCTCGCCGGGTACCTCGCCGAAGCCGCCGCGCTCTTCGACAGCCTCCCCGACCCCTACGCGAACGGCCAGCCCGATCACGTCGCGGACTCGCGATTGAGCGCAGACTTCGAGCACCTGCGCTGGTTTGACCTCCCCGCGGAGTCCCTTCGCTAGGTACGATCACGGCGTGCCCACCGTCGTCATAGCCCCGGACTCATTCAAAGGTTCGCTCTCGGCCCGCGAAGTCGCGCAGGCCCTGGCCGACGGCTGGAAATCCGAAAGACCCCACGACACGATCGTGCTCATCCCGCAGGCCGACGGGGGTGAGGGAACGCTCGACGCCATCGAGGCGGCGGTTCCCGACGCCCGCCGACGCAGCGCGGGAGAGGTGACCGGTCCCGACGGGCGGGGCGTGCCTGGGTACTGGCTGGAACTCGACGGCGGGGTTGGCGTAGTCGAGCTCGCGGTGTCTAGCGGGCTGCCGCTCATGGGCATGCTCGATCCACTGCGGGCGACCACCCGCGGAGTAGGTGAGGTCATCGCTGCCGCTCTCGATGCTGGCGCACGGCGCATCATCATCGGCCTGGGAGGTTCAGCGTCGACCGATGGCGGGGCCGGCGCCCTTGCCGCACTCGGGTTGACGATGGTGGATGAGCAGGGCGATCTCGTCCCGGACGGCGGGCGAGCCTTGCTCGACATCGTCGGCGTCGATCCCACGAACCTGCGCCCCGCACCTGCCGATGGTGTGGTGCTCCTCAGCGACGTGACCGCTCCCCTGCTCGGTTCGCACGGCGCCGCAGCGGTCTTCGGACCTCAAAAGGGCGCGACGCCCGAGGACATCGTCGAACTGGATGCCGCGCTCGCGCACTTCAGTCGGTTGCTCGGCGGGGATCCCACGGCGCCCGGGAGCGGAGCGGCGGGCGGCGCCGGGTACGGCTTCGCGGCGGGTTGGGGTGCGACGATCACCGCCGGGTCGGAATTCCTCGCCGAACTCAGCGGCCTTCCGGCGGCCATCGCGAGCGCCGACGTGCTTCTGACCGGCGAGGGGCGTTTCGACTCCCAGTCGCTCGGCGGGAAGGTCGTCGGTCAGCTTCTCGAACTCGCGCACCGACACGGACTCGGGATCGGAGTGATCGCAGGTCAGGTCACGGTCGATACCGACGTCTGGACGGCTTCACTGACCGAACTCGCGGGCTCGGTAGACGCCGCCATCGCCGACACGCGAACCTGGCTTGTCGCAGCGGGTGCACGGGCGGCCGCCGAGCTCGTCTAGTCGGCGTGAGACTCGAGGAACTCGTAGAGCTCGCGATCGTCGACGCCCGGGAAGGTTCCGGACGGCAGCGGCGACAGGATGTGCGCGTGCAGCTTTGCGCTCGACCAGGCCTTGCCGGACCAGCGCTCCGCCAGTTCTTCCGAGGGACGCCTACAGCAGTTCTCGTCGGGGCACGTCGACGAGGTTCTCGTCATCGTCTCGCGACCGCGGAACCACTTCGAGTGCGCGAACGGAACCCCGATCGTGATCGAAAACTCCTCGGCTGCCGTCGTTCCTGTCTGCGTCGAGTCGAAGAAGGTGCCTTCGGGAGTGTCGGTGTACTGGTAGAACTCCGTTGTGCGGTTGGTGCGGGTGAAGGCAGTGCGAGCGCTCCAGTGGCGGCAGACGATCTGCCCCTCGGTCGAGCCGGTGACATCGACCGGCAGACGCAAACCGTCGTTCTCATAGGCCTTCGCGACCGCCCCGTCATCGCTCACGCGGAGGAAGTGCAACTCGAGGTCGAGATGCACGGTCGCGAGATTCGTGAAGCGCAGTGCGGCAGCCTCGTGGGTGACCCCGAACGCGTCACGAAAGTCCTCAACGGCGATGTTTCGATCTGCTTTCGCCTGGCTGAGGAATTCGACCGATTGACGCTGCGGCATAAGTACTGCCGCGGCGAAGTAGTTGATCTCGAGGCGCTGGCGCAGAAAATCCGCATAGTCGACGGGCTGTTCGTGACCGAGCACCCGGTGCCCCATGGCCTGCAGTGCCATGCCGCGCAGTCCATGTCCCCCCGGGATCGAGGCGGGCGGGAGGTAGATGCGGCCGTTCTCGAGGTCGGTGACGGATCGCGCCGAGTGGGGAAGGTCGTTGACGTGGACGAGCTCGAACCCGAGCTTCTCTGCAATGCGTGTCACGGAGCGATGAGTGAGGGCACCCGAGACGTGGCCCACCTCGGCAAGTAGCTTCTCTGCGACGACGTCGATGTCGGGTAGGTAGTTGTCGAGAGTGCGCATGCGCTGGCGCAACTCGGTGTTGGCGCGACGTGCCTCTTCGGGCGTCGCGATCGCCTCGCGGGCTAGTCGGCTGAGCTCGCGATGCATGCCGACGAGCGACTCGAGCGTCTCATCCGACGTGCCTTTCGACGGTCGGATCGTCGGCAGCCCGAGCGACGCGTAGACGCTCGAGCGCTGCGCGCGATCCAGTTCGATCTCCAGGGCAGCGCGCTTGGAGGGCGGGCTGTCGTCGAGCAGGTCGGCGAGTTGGATGCCCACCGCCGACGCAATCCCGGAGAGCAGCGTGAGGCGGGGCTCGCGTCGTCCGTTCTCCATGAGGGAGAGCTGACTGCCCGCGATTCCGACGCGCTCGCCCAGTTGATCGAGGGTGAGGCCGGCGCCGGTTCGGAAGTGACGGATTCTCTGACCCAGCGTTGCAAGATCGTTCACGGCTTGAGAATAGCGAAAGAAGCGTCAATCTTTCCACTCAGATTTATCTTCTTGCGGCTTGCGAATGAACGAGAGTGGAATAACACCACATTCTTGCATCGGAAGGACGACATGAGCATCGCCGAAGTGGCTCGCACGCAGTCCCCCGCCCCCGAGGGCGCCAATGCGGCAGTCGTGGCCTGGGTCGACGAGATCGCCGCCCTGACCCTGCCCGACTCCGTGGTGTGGTGCGACGGCTCGCCCGCCGAGTGGGACGCTCTCGCTCGCGAGATGGTCGCGAGCGGCACCCTCACGAAGCTCAATGCTGAGCACCGCCCCTACAGTTTCCTCGCGCGAAGCGACCCCAACGATGTCGCACGCGTCGAGGACCGCACGTTCATCTGCTCTGAGAAGCAGGAAGACGCAGGCCCTACGAACAACTGGGTCGATCCGGCGCAGATGCGCTCAACACTCGGAGGGCTCTTCGACGGCTCGATGCGCGGCCGCACGATGTACGTTGTGCCCTTCTCGATGGGCCCCCTGGGATCGCCGCTCTCCAAGCTCGGCGTGCAGGTCACCGACTCTCCGTACGTCGTCGCGAGCATGGGAATCATGACACGTATGGGGAGCGCCGCTCTCAAGCTCATCACGGACCGCACGCAGTGGGTACGCGCAGTTCACAGCGTCGGCGCGCCCCTCGCTCCGGGTCAGGCCGACGTGCCCTGGCCCTGCAACGAAACCAAGTACATCACTCACTTCCCCGAGACCCGTGAAATCTGGTCGTTCGGTTCCGCGTACGGCGGAAACGCCCTTCTCGCGAAGAAGGCGTTCGCCCTTCGCATCGCCTCGGTGATGGCCCGCGACGAAGGCTGGCTCGCCGAGCACATGCTCATCATCAAGGTGACCAACCCGCGCGGACGCGTCTTCCACGTCGCCGCTGCCTTCCCGAGCGCCTGCGGCAAGACGAATCTCGCGATGCTGCAGCCGACGATTCCGGGCTGGAAAGTCGAGACCGTGGGTGACGACATCGCGTGGCTGGGTCGCGGTGAGGACGGTCGTCTGCGGGCGATCAACCCGGAGGCCGGATTCTTCGGGGTGGCGCCGGGCACCGGGGCATCCACCAACGCCACAGCGATGGAAACCATCTGGGGCAACACGATCTTCACCAATGTCGCCCTACGCGACGACGGCGATGTGTGGTGGGAGGGGATGACCGACACTCCCCCCGCGCACCTCACCGACTGGGAGGGGAACAGCTGGACACCCGCATCGGGTCGTGCGGCAGCCCACCCCAACTCCCGTTTTACTGTGGCCGCCCGTCAGTGCCCGAGCATCTCGGACACCTGGGAGGACCCGCAGGGCGTCGTCATCGACGCCATAATCTTCGGCGGTCGCCGCGCGACCAACGTGCCGCTAGTGGTGGAGGCACGGGATTGGGAGCATGGCGTCTACCTGGGCGCCACGATCTCATCCGAGCGGACGGCGGCCGCCGAAGGCACACTCGGCGAATTGCGACGCGACCCCTTCGCCATGGCACCCTTCTGTGGCTACAACATGGCCGACCACTGGGCGCACTGGCTCTCGGTGGGTCAGAAGCTTCGCACGTCGGGCACGGTGCCGCGCGTATTCCAGGTCAACTGGTTCCGCAAGGGCGACGATGGCCGCTTCCTGTGGCCCGGGTTCGGCGAGAACTCGCGCGTGCTCGAATGGATTCTCGAGCGCGTTGACGCCCAGGTCGCGGCGAAGGACTCGCCGCTCGGCCTACTCCCCCTCGACGGGGATCTCAATGTCGAGGGACTCGACATTGACGAGAAGGACATGTCCGAACTGTTCGCAATCGACCGTGACTCTTGGCTCGCCGAGGCCGACTCGACGCAGGCCTTCTTCGACACTTTCGAGGGCAGGGTTCCCGAAGCGATCGTCAAGCAGCTCGGAGTCCTGCGCGACAAGCTGGGCTAGCGCCGCGCCACAACGTTTTGCGCCCGTCGTGCGTCTACAACTGTAGAAGGCAAACGACGAGAGGAACCCGTGGCACGAGCTGCTAACGCACCCGCGCGCTGGGAAGAAGTGGTGACGCGTCTGGTCACCGAGCGCGGCGACGCCCTCACGAGGTACGCCTTCCTGATCTCAGGAAGCAGGGATGATGCATCCGACCTCGTTCAGGACGCGCTCGTGAAGACCTTCGGACGGCTGCGCAACGGCTTCACTGTTGCGAGCGCCGAAGCATACGTGCGGCGCGCCATCCTCAACACCTATCTCGATTCAGGTCGGCGTTCGAGTAGGTGGCGCAAGATCGCACACCTGCAGGTGGTGCCCGAGTTCGACGAGCCCAAGGACGCCGAGACCCAGTCGCGCATCGACCTTCGGGGCGAACTCATGAAGCTCACGCCGCGCGAGCGCGCTTGCCTCGTGCTGCGGTACTACGAAGACCTGAAGGTCGACGACATCGCAGAGTGGCTCGAGATCAGCCCAGGCGCCGTCAAACGCTACCTGAGCGACGGACTGGCCAAAATGGCGGTCTCACTGCGCGACGACGAGAACGACGAAGAGACGACGGGAGCGGCTCATGCCCAGTGAAGATGACCTCCGCAGGATGTTCGAGGGCGCGAGCGCCCCTAACTCCCTCGACCCGGCACGCATCATCGCGCGCAGCCGGGCGCGACGCATTCCCCAGCAGATCGGCGCCGGTGCGGTCGGCACGCTCGCCGTGGCGGGGATCTCGGTCATCGGCGTGCAGTCGCTGCAGGTGGCGACGCCCACGATGTCGAGCCTTGAGCAGTATGAGGCGCCCGTCGAGGGGAATAGCAGCATGGATACGGAGGCGGCCAAGCGACTACCTGCGGAGCAGATCAACCAGTGCGGGGCAACCGTCTCGCCGGTTGAACCGAGCTACTACGGACTCATAGTGGAACCCGTGTTCGCCGCGGCCGTGCCGTCTGGGACCGCGCCCGTGGTCGGTGCAGTGCGACTCACCAACACGAGCGACATTCGAGTAGTCGGAACAACCAACCCCGCCGCGGCGATCACCCTCGCCAAGGACGGCCTCGTGCTCTGGCACAGCAGCGGGGTCATGGTGCGCTCGATCATGGTCGTCGACCTCGCACCCGGGGAGTCGCTCGAGTACCCCGCGACGTTCGTTCCCGTGCAGTGCTCGAGCGAGGCCGACCTCGAGAGCGCGAACGCCGACAGCCTCACGCCAGCTCCCGCGGGGGTCTACCAGCTCTCAGCACTCATCTATTTCGCGCCGGACGACTCCATGCCGCCCACACCGACGACAGAGCTCGATCTCGTTTCCGGGCCGAGCACGACGGTGATGGTGGAGTAAATGGAGCGAGCCGCCCCCACGCCATTGTGGGAGCGGCTCTTTTTCTCGCGTCAGACTCTAGCCGATCCGTCGACTACCCGATGTCCCTGCGGTTGAGCAGGTAGAGCAGTCCGGTCACCAGGAACGCCAGTGCAAGCAAGGCAGGCAGCCACCAGTGTGTGATGATTACCCACCCGAGCGCGGAGATGACGAACAGGATGCTCAGCACCACCGGCACCGCAAGGACCCAGCGTGCCGCGCCTCGCGCGACGGCGCGCTGCCAGATCGCAAAGGTCGAGAGGATACCTCCCACCACGACCAGCACGCCCGCGATGAGCAGCACGACCTGAGGCGCGGAAACGCCTACCGCCGCGAGCAACCAGACGAGGCCGAAGACGATCCAGCCGAGTCCGAACGCCACGAGCACGGCCTTCCCGAACAGGGATGCTCCGACCGCGCCGTTCGACCCGGTCTCGCCGAACGCGACGAGGAACAGCGCCACGCCGATCACGAGCACCCCGATGATGGCGATCCAGGCGGCAATGGCCGAACCCGCTGCGGCGATCCCCACAATGACGGCGATGAGCCACAACAGTCAGCCGACGAGAAGCCCGCCGCCGCCGAATAGACGCCAGTTCGCCGAATCCTTGTCCACCGTTGCCATGTGAATCCTTCTCCTGTTGGTCGCGCGTCGGCGCTCGAACGGCTGCCGATCGCGCTCATTGTGGCAGATAGACTCCGAATCACAGCAGGTTAGAACAGCAGTTGAAGAGGGGAATTAGCCCTATGTGGTCACGACTCGGCGCTGGCACGCTTCTGCTTGCCGGTGCTCTCGCGCTCACCGCGCCCGGCATTGCTCACGCCCAGGATCCCGTCGACCTGGATGGTGCGTACGTGCTCGACACGGTCGGTGCGCTCTCGGGGGAAGAAGGCCGGGTGCAGGACGCGCTCGACACGCTGTACGAGCGCGCGGGCATCCAGATGTTCGTCGTCTATGTCGACACGTTCACGGGCGCGGGCGATGCGGTCGCGTGGGCTGACACGACGGCCATCGACAATGGGCTCGGACGCAACGACCTGTTGCTTGCAGTTGCGATCGATGAGCGCAATTACGCACTCTCGATCGACCAGAACTTTCCGCTGACGGATGCCCAGCTCGACCGCGTCGAGGCGGCCATCGAATCGGAGCTCGTCGACGACAAGTGGGCGGATGCCGTGGTGATGGGTGCGCAGGCGATCGAGGCTGAGGCCACGGGAGTCGTCGGACCCAACAACCCGGAGACACCCACAGCGCCCGTCGGGGATGGAGGGACGAGCAACCTCGCACTCCCGATCGTGGGTGGGGTCGCCGTCGTAGGCGTCGGCGTCTTCATCTACTCGCGCATCCGCAAGCGCAACACAGACGGGTCCGTTACGTCGGCGCCCGAGCGGATGACGCAGAAGCAGCTCGATCAGCGGGCGGGCACCCTGCTCGTGCAACTCGACGACTCACTCAAGACGAGCGAGCAAGAACTCGGTTTCGCGGTCGCCCAGTTTGGGGACGACGCGACAAAGGACTTCACGACGGCGCTCGATGTTGCAAAAAAGAAGGTCGCGGAGGCCTTCGCGCTCAAACAGAAGCTCGACGACGCGGTTCCGGACTCCGATGAGCAGAAGCGCGCCTGGACGACCGAGATCATCCAACTCTGCGAGGCCGCAGACTCCGAGCTGGATGCTCAGGCCGATGCCTTTGACGAACTGCGGCAGCTCGAACAGAATGCCCCATCCGCTCTCGCGGATGTGCGTGCTCGCGCGGGGGCAGCGAAGGAACGCATCGATCACGCCACCTCGACTCTCGCGACGCTCGAGGAAGCGTACGCGGCGTCGGCCATCAAGCCCGTCGCGACCAATGTCGACCAGGCGAACAAGCTCTTGGTCTTCGCGGACGGCGCAGCCGACAAGGCCGAGAAAGCCATCGCCGCCGGAGAGGCAAGCGAGGCGGCGATCGCCGTGCGCACAGCTCAGGCGAGCGTCGGTCAGGCCAATCGACTGTTCGACGGCCTCGAGTCCCTTGCCGCGGATCTCGCGACCGCGAACGACAAACTCGAGGCTGCTCTGGCCGACATGACCCAGGACGTCGCGGCCGCCAAGGCACTCCCCCGCGACTCCACGAGCGCACCGCTCGAACCCCTCGTCGCTGCAGCCGAGGCCGCCCTCGCCGGAGTGAGCGCGAAACCCGACCCACTCGCGAGCCTCGCGCAAGTCGAGAAGGCCAACCTCGAACTCGACCGCGCGTTCGAGGGCGTGCGTGACCAGCAGGAGACGATCTCACGAGCGCGGTCACAGCTCGACGGATCGATCACCGCGGCGCAAGCACAGATCGCGAGCGCGAACGAGTTCATCACGACACGTCGTGGCGGCGTGGGATCGATTGCGCGCACCCGCCTGGCGGAGGCCGAGCGGCGTCTCGCCCAGGCTGCGGCACTCGCCGCGGGCGACCCGGTCGCCGCCCTCGTCGAGGCGCAGCAAGCAGGATCGCTGGCGGCCACGGCCATCAGCATGGCGCGGGCAGACGTCGACAGCTTCACCCAACGGGAGCGCTACGACTCGGGTTACATCGACGGTTCGGACGGTGCCGACCTCGGGGGAATCCTTGGTGGGCTCTTCGGCGGGGGCGGCGGATCCAGCTACAGCGGTGGTTCTCGCGGTGGAGGCTTGTTCGGCGGCAGTGGCGGATCGAGCTACCGTCCCTCGCGCAGCTCGCGGTCCGGCTCGTTCGGCGGCAGTTCCCGCAGTTCCTCCCGCAGCGGTGGTAGCCGCAGCAGTGGTGGGGGCCGCAGTCGCGGCGGTAGGTTCTAAAAGTGCACTCCACCCTCATGAAAGGCATGTGAATGGCTAAGCAATCAATCCTCGGACGTATCACCCAGCTGCTGAAGGCGAACATCAACTCGCTCATCGACCAGGCCGAGGACCCCCAGCTCATGCTCAACCAGCTTGTGCGTGACTTCACGAACAGCATCGCCGAGGCAGAGAGCGCCGTTGCGCAGACGATCGGCAACCTGCGCCTCATGGAACAGGACCACAAGGAGGACGTGGAGGCCGCCGCCGACTGGGGCCGCAAGGCACTCGCCGCAAGCTCCAAGGCCGACGAGCTGCGCGCCGCAGGCAACGCCGCCGACGCCGACAAGTTCGACAACCTCGCCAAGATCGCCCTCGGCAAGCAGGTCTCCGCAGAGACCGAGGCAAAGGACGCCGAGCCGACCATCGCCCAGCAGACGGTGACGGTGGATGCCCTCAAGAAGGGGCTCGACGGAATGCACGCCAAGCTCGCGCAGCTCACCTCCAAGCGAGACGAACTCATCGCGCGCTCGAAGACCGCCGAGGCACAGGGGCAGGTGCAGGACGCCATCAAGTCGATCGATCTCATGGACCCGACCAGCGAGCTCGGACGTTTCGAGGAGAAGATCCGCCGCGAGGAGGCGAAGGTCGCCGGTCAGCAGGAGCTCGCCGCATCCCGCCTCGACGCACAGTTCGAGAGCCTCGACGACCTCAGCCGCCAGGCGGAGGTGGATGCCCGTCTCGCCGCTCTCAAGGCCGGGGGTTCGCCCAAGGCAGTGGAGCAGTAACACTCCTCATCGAGAGGCGGTCGGCTGCGGTCGGCCGCCTCTCGCATTGTCGGGAACAGTTTTCGACGGACGGCGGTTGCACCCGACATGACCACCATAGGAATCATCGGAGCAGGACACATCGGTAGCCAGGTCGCGCGCCTGGCCGTGGCGAACGGATACGACGTCGTCATCAGTAACTCACGAGGCCCGGAGACCCTCGCGAGTCTCGTTGACGAGCTGGGACCGCGTGCACGCGCCGCGACGCCAGAGGAGGCTGGTGCTGCCGGTGACCTCGTGCTCGTCACGGTTCCCTTCGGCAAGTACCGCGACGTGCCTGTCGAACCTCTCGCGGGCAAGATCGTCATGGACACCAACAACTACTACTTCGAGCGCGACGGCCACTTCGCCGAACTCGACAACGGCAGCACGACGACGTCGGCGATGCTGCAGGCCCACCTCCCCACCAGCCGCGTCGTCAAGGCCTTCAACCACATCGGGGCACCCGACCTCACGACCGACGGCTCCCCCGCCGGAACACCGAACCGTCGCGCCATCGCAATCGCTGGTGACGATGAAGAGGCGAAGCAGACCGTCACGGCCCTCTACGACCAGTTTGGGTTCGACACTGTCGACATCGGTCCACTCGCCGAGAGCTGGCGTGTTGAACGGGACCGCCCCGCATACGGTTTTCGACAGAACGCGGAAGAGCTGCGGGAGAACCTCGCCAAAGCCTCGCGCTGACCACGAGCGGGTCTAGGGTTTCAGCGTGGCCGCAACTTTCCTCGTCGTCCCGCAGTGGCAGGGCTCGGCGTCCTCCCGGGCGATGCGCCTCGTGGACGGCGCTGACGCTATCCGCGGCGACCTCCCGTCAGCCTCCACGCGCATCGTGGAGATTCCCCTCGAGGCGGGCGACGACCAGGGAACAGGTGTCGCGCGCCTGAGCTCGCTGGCGATGGTGCGTGCACGAATGGCCGAGCAGCTGCTGAGCGTCACAGGACCCGTCATCACGATCGGCGGCGACTGCGGCGTCGAACTCGCGGCGATCGAGCACGCCCTCGGCACGCACCCCGACCTCGCGGTTGTCTGGTTCGACGCCCACCCCGACCTCAACACTCCCGCGACTAGCCCGTCACACGCCTTCACGGGGATGGTGCTGCGCACGCTTCTCGGGGAGGGTGCCGAACCTCTGGTGCCCGCGACTCCGCTGGCCGTGGACCGTGTCGTGCTGGCGGGCTCTCGCGCGTACGACGCCGCCGAAGAGGAGTACATTGCGGCGAATCGCATCGCGACCGTCACGGCGGCAGACGTCAGCGGGGAGGTGCTCGTCGCGGCCGTGAAGGCTACGGGCGCATCATCCGTCTACGTGCATATCGACGTGGATGTTCACGATCCCGCCGACTTCGCGGGGCTCGGCGCGCCCGAGCCGTTCGGCGTGAGCGCGGGTGCCCTCGTCGAGACCGTCAAAGCCCTCATCGCCGAGTTCACACTCGCGGGAGCGGGAATCACCGAGTTCGCGCCAGCGAGCCCAACAGAGGCCGTCGACGACATGCCGGTGATCCTGAGGTTGGTCGGTGCGCTCGCGCGCGGCACGACCTAGCTACGGCGTGATCGGGCTCTGAGCCACGCGCACGCTGATCGAGTACTCGGTTCCCTCGACCTTAGCGATCGTCACGGGCGCCTCGAAGTTCTCGCCGGTCTCAGGGTCGGTCAGGATGCAGTCGACCGTCTCCCCCTTGCGCAGTTCTACATCGTCGGTTCCGCAGTCCATGGTGGGGCGCGATCCGATCTGCTGCTCGAGAGCCGTCTCGGCGGTGTCCGCGATCTCCGCGGCGGTCACCGTGAGGACTGGGGCCTGAACGCAGCCGGCGAGCAGCGCCACGGCGACCAGGGCAGGAAACAGGGCGCAGGCGGCACGCATTCTCATGCCCCCACTGTAGGCCGATCTCGTAGTCTGAACTGATGAGCGACACTGGCGACGCACCATCCAGAATTACCGTTGACCGTGACGGGCACGTGCTCCTCATCGGGCTGGATCGTGCCGACAAGCGCAACGCCGCCGATCACGCCATGCTCTCCCAACTCGCCGCCGCGTATGGCCAACTGGAACGTGATCCCACTCTCCGCGCCGGCTTCGTCTTTGCGCACGGCGACCATTTCACCGGTGGGCTCGATTTGCCCGACGTCGCGCCCCGGATCGGTGACAACGGACTCGACCTCGTGCCCGAGGGGGGCATCCATCCGTGGCAGGTCGATGGCGAGCAGCTGTCGAAGCCTGTCGTCATCGCCGTACAGGGCACGTGTCTGACTCTGGGTATCGAATTGCTGCTCGCGAGCGATATCGCGGTCGCCGCAGACTCGACGACGTTCGCCCAGATTGAGGTCGCGCGCGGCATTCTGCCCTTCGGCGGGGCGACCATTCGCTTCCCGCGGGCCGTCGGGTGGGGCAACGCGATGCGGTGGATCCTCACGGGCGACACCTTCGACGCGACCGAGGCCCTGCGAATCGGTCTCGTGCAGGAGATCGTGCCGCACGGCGAGCAGTACGCGCGCGGACTCGAGTTGGCGCACCGAATCGCGGCACAGGCGCCTCTCGCCGTGCAGGCCGCCCTCCGCAACGCCCGCCTGGCCGTGCGCGAGTCGGATGCCGCGGCCGAGGCAGCGCTGCAACCCGAACTGGTGCGACTTGCCCGATCGCGAGACGCCGCCATCGGAATGCAGGCCTTCCTCACCCGCACACCGGCCGAATTCGTCGGGGAGTGACCATGAGCGAGTACGACGTCGTCATTATCGGGGCCGGGGCGGTGGCAGAGAACGTCGCCGACCGAGTCGTGCAGGGCGGCCTGACCGCGGTGCTCATCGAGAGTGAGCTTGTCGGCGGGGAGTGCTCATACTGGGCCTGCATGCCCTCCAAGGCCCTCATCCGCAGTGGAATCGCGCTGCGCGCGGCCCAACGGGTCGCGGGTGCACGTGAGGCCGCCACAGGGTCGGTCGATGTCGCGGCCGTGCTCGCCCGCCGCAACTCGTTCACACATGATTGGGACGACTCGAGCCAGGTCGAGTGGGTTCACGGTGCGGGCATCGACCTCGTCCGCGGGCACGGCCGGATCACCGGCGAGCGCGAGGTGACGGTCTCTGCCGACGACGGAACCACGACCACGCTGAGGGCACGCCACGCCGTCGTCGTCAGCACGGGGTCCGATCCTCTCCTGCCTGACATCCCGGGTCTCCGGGAATCGAGCCCGTGGACACCGCGCGATGCGACGAGCGCCCAGGTCGCGCCGTCGAGTCTCGCGATCATCGGGGGCGGTGTCGTCGGAGTCGAGATGGCGACCGCGTACGCGAGTTTCGGCACGACCGTGACCCTGTTCGCGCGCAGCGGTCTCTTGGCCGGTCAGGAGGAATTCGCCGGGGACGCGGTCGCCGCGGGTCTGCGTGACCTCGGCGTGGACATCCGCCGCGAGTCCCCCGACCGCGTCGAGCGCAGTGAGGACGGCATCGCGATCTACGCGGGCTCCGACATCGTCATCGCCGAGCACGTGCTCGTGGCGACGGGCCGCACGCCGCGCACGACCGACATCGGCGTCGAGGTCGCGGGGCTGAAGCCTGGCGACTGGATCGATGTCGATGACACCCTCCGAGCCGTGGGGTCGGACTGGCTCTATGCGACCGGCGACGTCAATCACCGGGCGCTGCTTACCCATCAGGGCAAATATCAGGCGCGCGCAGCGGGAGACGTCATCGTCGCTCGCGCGACGGGGGCACGCGTGGATGATGCTCCCTGGGGCGCCCACGTCGCCTCCGCTGACCACCGCGCCGTACCCCAGGTCACCTTCAGTGAACCCGAGGTTGCGTCTGTGGGACTCACCGCCTCCGCCGCGCACGCGCAGGGATTCGACGTGCGCACGGTCGATTACGAGATCGGCAATGTCGCGGGCGCGAGCCTTCAGGCCGACGGCTATTCCGGTCACGCACGTCTCGTCGTGGACGAGAAGCGCCAGGTCATCATCGGCGCAACGTTCGTCGGGCAAGACGTGGCCGAGCTCATCCACGCCGCCACAATCGCGGTCGTCGGTGAGGTTGCACTCGATCGGCTCTGGCACGCGGTGCCGGCGTATCCCACCATGAACGAGGTGTGGCTGCGCTTGCTCGAGGCCTACGGTCGCCCGGCCCCCGAGTAGACACCCAGGAGACTCGTCGCCGCCGCGGCCCACGTGAACCGCTGGGCGTGCTCACGGCCCGTGATCGCGTAGCGCTCGCGACGTTCCTCGTCTTCGAGAATGATTGCGACTTCGGTGGCCCAATACCGCGGGTCGCGGGTGCCGAGCACGATTCCCGACCGGCCTTCCTCGACCGACTCCGTGAGCCCTCCCGCACGGTACGCGACGACGGGCGTGCCGCACGCCGCGGACTCGAGCGCGACAAGTCCGAAGGTTTCCGAATAACTCGGCACGAGGGTGACGCTCGCCGCCGACAGAAGGTCGGCGAGAGTCTCGCGGTTGAGTGCGCCCACGAAGCGCACGTCAGGCTCGACACCGAGCTCGCCCGCGAGTTCGCGTAGCGCCGCGACGAACGGAGCATCCCCCGGTGTGACCTCCCCCGCTATGACGAGCACGGGAGCCCACCCACGCATGATGGCGATCTCAGCGAGCACGCGCACCGCGAGGTCGTGCCCTTTGAGCGGCTGCACTCTCCCCGCGATGACGATGAGCGGCCGATCGGGTTCGAGACCGAGCGCCGCGCGCACGCGCTCGTGCTCGGTGTTCTGACGCGGCGCGAAGAGCGCGAGATCTACCCCAGGCGGAATGATCCAGGTGCGCTCGGCGGGCGCCCCGGCGAGGTCGATCGCGGCACTGGCTTCGGCGGAGCTCGAGGCGATGACGGCGGACGCCTGGGCGGCGAGGAAGGCCTCCGACCGTTCCCGGATGAGAGGTTCGCGTGGCGCATCCGGAACGCCGGCCGCGTTCTTCATCGCCGCGAGCGTGTGGAAGCTCTGCACGAACGGGATCTGCATCTCGAGCGCTGCCGGCAGACTCGCGATTCCACTCAGCCAGTAGTGGGCGTGGATGATGTCGTAGCCTGCGTCCGGGCGGCGCGCCAGGGCCGCGACGGCTTCTCCGAACTCGTCAGAAACCCGAGGCAAGTCGTGTTTGGCGATGGTGCCACCGCCGCCCGCGGCGAGCTCGTGCAGCCTGACACCGGGGAGTACCAGGCGCGACGACGGCGTGCCTACCGCGCGCGTGAGGAGGTCGACCTCGGTGCCGCGCGCCGCGAGTTCCTCGGCGACACCCATCACCGAGACATTCATGCCGCCCGCGTCTGCAGTGCCCGGCGCGGACACCGGCGACGTGTGCATGGACACCATCGCGACGCGCGAGACCACCATGACTCTCACTGTATTGTGCGGAGTATGGAGCGGGTCAGTCCACACGGCGAACGCGGCGTGGTGAATCGACTGCGCCGCGTCGGCTGGCTGCGCACCGTGCTGCTGCACCCCGTCGTCGCACGCCCCGGATATTGGTTCGCAACCGCGTGCGCGTTCCTCTGGGGCGCCGTGCTCGGCCGCAGTATCTCGCGTCAGGGCGGAGTCGTGGTCGCACGCAACATGCCGAAGTGGGCGTTCGGACGCGGGGGAACAACGATTGGTGCGATTTACCTCACCAGCGTGAACGTGGCTCCGAACATCCTGGAGCACGAAGCCGTGCATCGGGCCCAGTGGAAAAAGTACGGGCTCGCGTTCATCCCGCTGTACGTCTCGGCGGGCCAGAACGCACTGAGAAACCGCTTCGAAATCGAAGCCGGACTGCACAAGGGTGGATATCTATGACGCGCACGATCGTGATCACGGGCGCAAGCTCGGGCATCGGAGCCAACGCCGCCGGTCGGCTCGCCGCGGCGGGGTGGGAGGTCGCGGTGGTAGGGCGGAATCCGGAGCGCACGGCATCGGTGGCCGATGCCGTCGGCGGCGCGCCATTTCTCGCCGACTACGACCGACTCGAGGACGTACGCAGGCTCGCCGTGCAGCTCGAACAACGATATGAACGCATCGATGTTCTCGCGAACAACGCGGGAGGGCTCATCCACGAGCGTGGAGTCTCGGCCGATGGGCACGAGCGCACGCTGCAGCACAATCACCTTGCGCCGTTTCTGCTGACCGCGCTTCTGCGCGATCGGCTCGAGTCGAGCGGGGCCACCGTCATCGGCACGGCGAGCGTGGCGAACACTTTCGGTAACCTGCGCCTCGATGATCTGGAGTGGACGAGGCGACCGTGGCAGGGTGGCTGGCGCGCGTACGGCACCTCGAAGATCGCCACCATTCTCTTCATGGAGGAACTCGCGAGGCGCTCGGGACTCACGGCGTACTCATTCCACCCCGGGTACGTCGCGACGAGTTTCGGGGCCGAGTCGCGGCTCGTCAAATTCGCCAACCTCGTCTCGCGCAACCGTCTCGGCATTTCGGCCGAGCAGGGAGCCACACCTCTCGTGCAGCTGGCAACAACCGAGGTGGATGTGCCGAACGGCACCTACTTCGATGGCCTCAAGCCGTTCGGTCGCGTGCACCGCAGCGGACGTCTGCCGGGAGTCGCCGCGGAGCTGTGGGAGGCGACGGAACGCCTCATCGGTGTCGACCTACTCGCGTCGAGGTGAGGCTCAGTTCGAGCTGAGAAGGCGCGCGGGGCCGCTCTCGGCGATCCACGCGTAGACGGTGCTCTCCTCGAACGCGGAGGTGGGCAACATCTCGCTCAGCCAGGCGTCTACCGAGCGAGCGAGCCGCTGGCCGCGATCGCGCACAAGCCAGGACACCGAGAACCGACCCGGTGCGTCGAGGAGTTCGACGTCGGACTCCGACTGCACCTCGATGAAGACCTGGCCCTTCGCGGCGCGTGGCAGCGCCGTGACGATCTCCCGGATCGTTTCGAGGGCGCGCTCGTCCCCCGCGAGCAGCAGCCGATCGTGGGTCGACGGATTCCACGCGATGGTCGAGGTGAGGTTGTCGGGTGTCATTGCGCACCCAGTATAGGCATGCCTTACCTAACTGCCACAGGGGGCATGTCCCAGACTCAGCCGATTCCCTACCTGCGCACGCGCACCCCTGCCGGTACGGTTGCGGCATGACTGCGCACCGCGTTCTGCCCGTAGCCGTGACCGTGCTTACCCTGGGGCTCGCGGCTGGCCTGAGCGCGTGTGGGGGCACCCCGATGCCTACTCCTTCGACGTCAGCGTCGTCGGCGAGCACGTCCACCGCGACCCCCGCGGCGACCCCCACTCCGACCCCCACGGCAGCAGCCTTCGCGGTGTCGTGCGACACTGTGCTCTCTCCCGGACGCGTGGCCGCGCTGAGCGCCGCTGGCTCGCTCGTTGCGCCGGCAGACTTCTTCGCCAAAGTCGCCTCGAACGGGATGCCTAGCCCCTACACGATCTTCGAGGCCAACGGCGGTGTCGTGTGTGCGTACTCCGCAGGATCGGAGGTCAGTGCCGTCTACGGGTATACGAAGCTCAATCCCGGCCAGTCGGGCGAGATCGGCTCACTCATTTCCGGCTCGGACCCGTACTCCAGCACTCCCTATGCAGGTGGCACGCTGTATTCGACACAGATGGACGGCAACCCGTTCGCGCTCTTCCTGGTGCTGGAGTCAGCTACCTATCTCGCGTCTAGCCAGGAGATCCTCGACGACCTACTCGCGACGGTTCCGCTCACCTGAGTCGGCACTCCGGTAATCACCAGCAGGCCGGGTGTCGATCCTGCCAGCGCAGGCGACGCTCGAGTTGTGCACCGATCGACAGCAACACGTCTTCCCGCCCCGGACGTGCGATGAGCTGCACCCCCATGGGCAAGCCATCCGCTGTCTGCGTAACGGGAAGAGTGATCGCCGGTAGACCGCTCACATTCACGAAACTGGTCCACGGCGTGTACTGCACCTGCTGCTGAAAGTTTCGTTCCGGGTCGACGGCGTCGTACCACCCGACAGCGCGCGGCGTCAGGGCGAGCGCGGGGGTCATGACGGCATCGAACGGCGAGAACTGGCGGATGATGCTGCGCTCGTACCTCGCGAGCGTCGTGAGGGCCGCGCCGAGGTCGCGTGCGCCGAGCGCTCGCCCCTGCGTCACCAGCCAGCGGGTGAGGGGTTCGAGTAGTTCGAGCTGATCCCCCTCGGCGGGGATGGACGCCGCTCCCGCCTGCCAGATGGTTCGAAACGCCGGCCCGTAGGTCGCGTCCGGCTCAAGAGCGGTCTGCTCGATGCCGTGACCAATCGAGTCGAGTTCACGGATCGCACGGTCAAGGGCAGCGTGCGCCTCGGTCGCGACATCGACCTGGTAGGTCTCGTCCCACGGAGAGGTCGTCATCACGCCGATCTGGAAGCGTCCCTCGCCGCGCACAGCGGCGTTGAGGTATGCGCCACCATCCCACGTGGGCGGGCCGACAGCCCACTGGCGGGGGCCGATCATGGCGTCGAGCAGGAGCGCGGCGTCGCCCACCGTGCGGGCGATGGATCCCGCGGTCACGAGTCCGCCGAGCGTGAGGTATCCCGACATCGCGGCCACTCGACCGCGCGACGGTTTGAGACCCACGAGACCCGATGCCGCCGCGGGTATACGGATCGAACCGCCGCCGTCCGACCCGGGTGCGATCGGAAGCAGTCCCGCGCTCACCGCAACCGCAGCTCCTCCGCTGCTGCCGCCGACGCCGAGTTCGGTGTCCCAGGGCAGGCGTGCGGGCGGTGCGACGAGGGACTCCGTGTAGGACGGCATGCCGAATTCGGGAGCGTTGGTCTTGCCGAGACTGACGCCACCTGCCCCGTCGAGCACCGTCACGATCTCGTCTGAGTAGTCGGGCACGAGGTCGCCCATGAGTCGCGAACCGAACGTGGTGCGCACACCCGCTCTGTGCCACAGGTCTTTGTCTCCGCTCGGCAGCCCCCACAGGGCAGACGACGACGGGAGTGCCGACTCGACGAGCGCAGCACGCTTGCGCGCGGCATCCGCCGTCACGGTCGTGAATGCGCCCAACAGCGGGTTGAGGCGCTCGACCCGCTCGAGGTAATGCTCAGTGAGTTCACGCGGCGAGAACTCGCCGCGCCGCATCCGGTCGAGTTGCTCGAGGGCCGTGAGGTGATGCAGCTCGCTCATGAAGGGATCCTATCGAGCGCTTGACTCCACTTCATTGGTTAGTTACTGTACTAACTAACCAGATAACCGGAAGGAGGGTTTCCATGGACGAGTCACGACCGATCTTCGTGCAGATCGCAGAACAGATCGAGAACGACATCATCAGTGGCCAGATGGCAGAGGAGACCCAGGTTCCCTCGACCAACGAGTTCGCTGCGTTCTATCGCATCAACCCCGCGACGGCGCTCAAGGGCGTCTCGCTGCTCGTCGACGACGGGATCCTCTACAAGAAGAGAGGGATCGGCATGTTCGTCAGCACGGGCGCCCGCGACCAGATCATCGGAAAGCGAACCGACCAGTTCCAGTCCGAATTTATTCGACCGCTCGTCGCGGAGGCAGCCAAGCTCGGCATCACCTCCACGCAGCTCGCCGACATGATCCGAAAGGAAGAGAAAAAATGAACCCCGTGATCCAGGTGACCGGGCTCACCAAGAGCTTCGGCTCCGTGACCGCAGTCGACAACGTGAGCTTCACCGTCGAGGAGAACAAGATCTACGGCCTGCTCGGTCGCAATGGTGCGGGCAAGACCACGCTCATGCAACTGCTGACCGGACAGGACTTCGCGTCGAGCGGCTCGATCAGCGTCTTCGGGGAGTCCCCCGTCGAAAACGCCCACGTGCTCGAGAGAATCTCGTTCATCAAAGAGAGCCAGCGCTACCCGGAAGACTTTTGCGTCAAGCACGTGTTCCGCAGCGCCCCGTGGTTCTTCGCCAACTGGGATTCCGCCTTCGCCGAGCAACTCATCGAAGAGTTTCGACTCCCCCTGAATCGCCGCATCAAGAAACTCTCGCGCGGCCAGCTCTCCTCGATCGGAGTCATCGTCGGACTCGCCTCGCGGGCACCGCTCACGTTCTTCGACGAGCCGTACCTGGGGCTCGACGCGGTCGCCCGACAGCTGTTCTACGACCGCCTGCTCGAGGACTACGCGCAGCACCCGCGCACCGTCATCCTCTCGACCCACCTGATCGACGAGGTGTCGAACCTGCTCGAGCACGTGCTGGTCATCGACCAGGGCCGCATCATCATCGACGAGGATGCCGAGAGCCTGCGCGGCTCGGCGACCGCCGTCGTCGGCACCACCGCGACCGTCGAGAAGTTCGTCGGGGCGCGCCCAGTGCTTCACCGCGACGGGATCGGCGGACTCGTCTCGGTCACCGTGCCGGGACTCGACGCGAAGGAGCGCGCGGCAGCCGCCGCCGCTGGCCTTGAGCTGAGCCCCGTCTCACTTCAGCAGCTCATCATCCGCAGGACAAACACCTCCGAGAAGGAATTCGAGGCAACGGCATGACCACCGCAACAACAGCCCCACGTCACGCGAGCCCGGTCTCGCGCGTCGTCAACGTCATGAAGCTCCACTTCGCGAACCCGCAGACCACCATTGTGTTCCCGTGGATGATCATGGGCTTCATCTTCCTCGTCAATCTGGCCATCTGGTCGATCCTGTTCGCGGCGTTGCCGCCCGCAGACCGCGCGGACACGGCCGACGGTCTTCAGTACAGCGGCGCGGCATCCTTCATATTCGTGTACATGATGGTCGTCGCGATCCAGGCGATCAGCATCACGTTTCCGTTCGCCCAGGGCTACGGGGTGACACGGCGCGACTTCTATCTCGGGAGCGCACTGACCTTTGTGGTCCTCGCGGCGATGTACACGGCCGGACTGACGATCCTCTCCGTCATCGAAGAGGCAACCGGCGGGTGGGGATTCGGTGGACGAATGTTCACGGCAATCTACTTCGGCGATTCGACTGCGCAGCGCGTGTTCATCTACTTCGTCGCATTCCTGTTCTTCTTCTTCGTCGGGTCCGTGATCGCGACGATGTGGGTGCGCTGGAAGGCGACGGGCGTCACGATCTTCTTCGCGGCGCTCACCCTGCTGCTCGTCGCGGCGGCCGCCCTCATCACCTTCACGGGCAACTGGCCGTTGATCGGACAGTTCTTCGTGACGGCGGGGCTCGTGGGCTCCTACGCGTGGAGCCTCGTGCTCACCGCGATCGCAGCCGTTACCGGATTCTTCATCCTGCGGCGCGCGACACCGCGAGCGGCCTAGCTCGCCGCACCAGCCGATTCGACAGAGCAGCGCCCGGAAGCCCCGGGCGCTGCTCTGTCACATGCGGATGCTCATGGTGTCGGTCGCAGGTCACGGCGGGTGTGCGCCCACGCTCTCTACGGGAGCGCCGGCTCCGCGACCTGAACGAGCACCTCGTTGCGACGCAAGAACCACGGCGTATACGGCGGGTCGAAGCGCGCAAACCACGGCTCGCCCACGGGAGTGAGGGAGGCCCCGGCGAGCGCCGACATGAGCTCGGAACGATGTTTGTCGTAGCTCGCTGCAGTCCACCGGCCGGTGTACCGCAGGGCCGCCACAACCCTGGCTGGCACCGTGCGTAGCGACACTTCGCTGCGCGTCGGCAGGGGCGCCGAGGCCTCGCTGAAGTCGGTCGGGAGCACAAAGGCCACCGTGAAGTCGGCGCCCGCTGCCGACTGCGTCACGGGCGCGGTCATCGCGATGGATCGCGAAGCGGATTGCACGACGGGGGAGGTCATCTCAATCGAGCGCCGGTCCGCGTTCTGGCCGCTGATGTAGCCGAAGAGGTAGCGAAACGCTCGGTTGCCCGCGGAGTCGAAGTCCCCAGAAACGGTCGTCTCTGCGACAACGTGGGCGGGGTATCGCCGCACCTCGAACCTGCCGTCACTGCGAAGCACATCGTACGGCTGCTGTTCGGTCATGGGGGTGATCGTACGCTCCCCCGTCGGTTGGTGAGCTACGCGAACGGGTCGAAGGTGGCCGCCGGGTGAGCGAACATGTGCAACCCGTGCTCCGACGACAGCAACTCGAGCGCCGCTATGCCGCGCGTGCTGTTGCCGCGGGCATCGAGTCGAGGGCTGTAGGCGCCGAAACCGAAGTAACCCGGATCAATGGCTGCGATACCCCCGCTTACTCCACTTTTCGCGGGAAGTCCGACGCGCGTGAGCCACTCACCCGATGCGTCGTACATGCCGCTGCCGGCCATGACCCCCATCGTCCAGCGCGCGGTCGCCTCACTCACGACCTGCCGACCGGTGAGCGGATTACGCCCCGCGCTCGCGAGCGTCGCGCTCATGACGGCAATGTCGCGTGCGGTCACGGTCACCGAACACTGACGGAAGTAGGCCTCGACCGCGATGTCGGCACTCGAGCCGAGCACTCCCGCGCCGTGAGCAAGATGGGCGAGGGCGCGATTGCGGTCACCCGTCTCGAGCTCGGAGGCAAAGACGGCGGTGTCGACTTCGAGCTCGCGGCCCGCGAAGGAAGCGAGCATGGCGGTGATCGACTCGAACTTCGCCATCGCCGTGTCGCCCTCGATGAGCGATGACACGACGATCGCCCCCGCGTTGATCATGGGGTTCATCGGTCGCCCGGTCTCCTCGTCGAGACTGATCGCGTTGAACGGTTCGCCGCTCGGCTCGAGCCCGACTCGTTTCGTGACCTCGGACACCCCGAGCTGCTGCAGTGCAAGGGCATAGACGAACGGCTTCGATACCGATTGAATGCTGAACAACACGCCCGAGTCCCCGGCTTCATACACCGCCCCCGCGGTGCTGACCGCGGCGATGCCGAACGCGTCGGGATCGGCGAGCGCGAGCTGTGGAATGTAGTTCGCGACCTCGCCACCGGTGATCGGGCGAACGCGATCGAGTACATCAGCGAGCACGGCTCGCGCGGGAGACATGAACCAACGGTACCCTCGGGAGCACGACCTGGGGAGGCGAGATGGCACGGGAGACCGCCGCGCAGCTACGCGAGCGCGTGGAAGCGCTCGAGGCGGAGAACGCCGCCCTCAAGCAGACACCGCCGAGCGGTGATGCGCGGCGGGCATGGGGCCGAGTGATGCTCTCGTCGGTGCTCATCGTCATCGGAGCGCTCCTGGCACCCGTCGCTCTCGTCGGATCCTGGGTCACCGTCTCGCTCACCGACACCGAGAGATTCGTTGCGACCTACGCCTCGCTCGCCGACGATCCCCACGTGCAAGAGTTCGTGAGCGAACAGGTGACCTCGGTCATCCTCGAGCAATCGGATGCGGCGTCCCTCACCGACAACGTCATCGACGGGATCATCGAGCTCGGCACGGGGCCGCTCGCCACGCGGGCGCTCGAGGCGCTCAAGGGGCCGGCGGCAGCGGGCATCCAGTCACTCGTGCAGTCGGTGGTGACGAACTTCGTCGAATCCGACGCGTTCTCGACCGTGTGGGCGCAAGCGCTGCGAGTCAGTCACTCCCAACTCATCGACGCCCTGAGCGGAAGCTCCACGGGTGCGCTCGTGCTGTCGGGCGACGAGATCGGCGTGCAACTCGGGCCCATTATCGACAGCGTTAAATCGGCGCTCGTCACACAGGGGCTCACCTTCGCGGCGGCGATACCCGCGATTGACCGCACGATCGTGATTGCGCACTCGTCGACCCTGCCCACGATCCAACTCGCCTATCAGCTCGCCGTGGGTCTCGGGCCGTGGCTGCCCCTCATTGCCCTGCTGTTCCTCGTTGGCGGCGTCGTTGTTGCGGCGCGGCGTGCTGTCGCGCTGCTCTGGGTCACGGTCGCCGTCGCCGTCTCGATGGTGATCGTGCTCGCGGCGCTCGCGATCGGAAACGCGGTATTCCTCGCGGGTGCGGCTCCCGCGGTTCCCAACGACGTGGCTGGCGTGCTCTTCACGAGCGTCGCAGCCCCAATTCGATCGACCGCGATCGCGATGCTCGTGCTCGCCGTCGTGGGCGCAGTGGCCACCTGGGCCGTGGCTCGGTTCATTCTGCCCGCGCGGCAGGCGGACGGCTGGGCCCGAGTTCCTGGAACGCCGTAATCTGCATCCCACCCGGTGCTTCCAGGCGCGCGTTGAGCGAGCGCCAGGGGGTCTCGGTGGGAGGCGCGATGAGTGTCGCGCCGCCGGCCACGAGCGTGTCGGCGGTGGCCGCAGCATCCTCCACCTCGAAGGCGATGCGCACGGTGAGCGGGAAGGTGTGGGCGACCGGCCGGCCGACCTCCACATCGTCGATCATGCGCACCTGGGCAGGATTGGCAAGCTCGAGCGTCGCCGAGTCCACGGAGAGTATCGCCACCCGCGCTCCCCCGTCGCCCTCGAAGGATTCGAGCTCGGGTAGGCCGACCGTGTCTCGGTAGAAGGCGAGCGCCTGTTCGAAGTCCTCGGTCTCGACCACGATGCGCATCTGTCGTATGGAGCTCGTCATGACCTCAGCCTAGAAAGTCCACGGCACTAGCGCGATTGCCCGTCTGCCAACTTTCTTGTACATTTGTACATGAAATTTAGGAGCACGATCATGGGATACCTCTTCCTGGCACTCGCCATCGTCGGTGAAGTCATCGCCACGACCTTCCTCAAGTACACGTCCGGGGAGAAAGCCGTCTGGTGGGCCTACCCCATCGTCGTCGTGGGATACATCTTCGCCTTCACGATGCTCTCCCAGAGCCTCTCCCGCGGGGTTCCGCTCGGCATCGCCTACGCCATCTGGGCGGGCGTCGGCGTCGTGCTCGTGGTGATCATCAGCTGGCTCGTCTTCCACGAGTCCCTCACCTGGCAACAGCTCGTCGGCATGGCGCTTGTCGTGGGCGGTGTCGTGCTGCTCGAGGTCGGCGGCAAACACGAATGAGTGCCACGCCGAAAGACCTCACCCCGAAGGGCCAGGCCCGACACGACGCCCTGCTGGATGCCGTGCTCAGGGTGCTCGAACGTGACGGCGCGAGCGCCGTCACCCACCGCGCCGTCGCCGCCGAGGCGGGCGTCCCCGTCGCGAGCGCGACCTACTACTTCGCCACGATCGACGACCTGCTCGTGAGTGCCCTGCGCCGGGGGACCGCGCAGCTGACCGCCATGTTTGGGGGGTTGGAGGACACCGACGTCGCGGGCTGGGCTCGCATCATCCATCGCTACACGCATCGCAATCGCGCTGCGACCGTCGCCCAGTACGAACTCATGTTTCTCGCGATGCGGCGCGAGTCGCTGCGGGCGGATGCCCAGGCCTGGTACGGCGCCCTCGAACGCGCCATCGACCCGCAGAACCTCCACCCCGAGCGCACGCGCGTGACGGCCCTCGCGATAGACGGACTCCTACTCAAGATGCTCTGGCTCGGTACGCCATCCACGGTCGAGGGGACCGAGCAAGCGCTGCGCGAGATCGTCGGGCGATAGCCCCTCTGCGTTGAGTCGCTACTTGAGACTCTTCTGCATGAGCACGGTGCCGAGCCACCGGTCGAACTTGAACCCGACCTTGCCCATGTGCCCGATCTCCTTGAAGCCGAACCGCTTGTGCATCTCGATGGATGCGTCGGCCCCCCGGTCGGCGATCACGGCGATCATCTCCTTGAGTCCCGCTGCCTTCGACCGATCGATGAGCTCGGCGAAGAGGGCGGTGCCGAGACCCTTGCCTGTCGCCGCCGGGCCGAGATAGATCGAGTTCTCGACGGTGAAGCGGTAGGCGGCCTTCTCTTTCCACGGGTACACGTAGGCGTACCCGAGGATCTCGCCGCCCCCGCTCTCGGCGACGATGAAGGGCATGCGTCTCTCCGTCATGCGGGAGAACTTGCGCTTGAGCTCGGCGAGGGTGATGGGCCTCTCGTCAAAGGTGACGGTGGAGTTGCGCACGTAGTGGTTGTAGATCTCGCGCACGCTGGGAAGATCGGCGGGTCGCGCCTCACGGATCGTGAACTCGAACGGCGCCTCGGGCACCGGCGCGGGCTTGAGGTGGGCCGGCAGCTGCCGACGCGGCTGGTATTCCTCCTCGAGCATGCGGCGAGCCTACCCCTCGACTCGCCAGTCGACGGGGGCCGCTCCCTGCTCTGCCAGCAGCGCGTTGGCCCGGCTGAACGGCTTGGATCCGAAGAAGCCGTTGTGCGCCGAGAGGGGGCTCGGGTGGGCGCTGCGGATGATCGGGGTCGAGCCCAGCAGAGGACTCAGACTCGCGGCATCCCTCCCCCACAGGATTGCGACGAGCGCTCCGCCGCGGGCAACGAGGGCGCGGATCGCAGCCTCGGTCACCGCCTCCCAGCCCTTGCCGCGATGCGATCCGCTCACACCCGCCTGCACCGTGAGCACGCGGTTGAGCAACATGATGCCGTGGGCGGACCACCGGGTCAGGTCGCCGTGCTGCGGCACCGGCATCCCGAGATCGTCGTGAAGCTCACGGTAGATGTTCTGCAGGCTGCGAGGCACCGGGCGCACGTCTCGCTCGACCGAAAACGACAAGCCGACCGGATGCCCGGGGGTCGGGTACGGGTCCTGACCGACGATCAGCACCCGCACGTCGGCGAGTGGGTACCCGAACGCGCGCAACACGTTCTCTCCCGCCGGGAGGTAGCGCCGACCCGCTGCCGTCTCGGCACGCAGAAAGTCACCCATCGCGGCGATCTGCGGCGCTACCGGTGCCAGTGCCTCAGCCCAGTCTGGGGAGACGAGGTCGGCGAGTAGCTGCGGGGTCACGCGCCGAGTGTGCCGACGAGCACGCCGTTGTCGTCGGGCGTGACGCGCCAGACGCTGCCCGATCCGATTACCTGCAGTTCACCGTCGCCCACGATCAGCGCCGTGAACTCGTCGATCGCGACTCCCCCGTCGACGAGTCCGGCCTCGGTCGCCGCGATGAGCCGCGAGAGCGTGCCCCACTGGGCGGCGTGCACGTCGATCGCGAGGTCGACGAGGCCGAGACCCTCGACGATGGTGAGCTCGTCGAGATCCTCTCCCGTGTCCTCGGGCGCTATGGCGACGCCGCCGATATGCCAGCCACCGATGATGGCGCGGTCGGCGGCGATCGCGGCACCCGCCGAGAAGCCTGCGTAGGGCAGGCCGTCAGAGACGAGCAGCCGAATCTCGTTCGTCACGGGCGCCACGGCCTCGAGGTACGACGGTGTATGCCCACCACCGATGAGAAGGCCGTCGATGTTCGACAGGGCCGAAGACTCGAGGATGCCCCCCAACGCCACCGTCGTCACGACGGGGTCGCACGCCGCGACGCGGCCCAGCTGTGCGCGGTAGGCCTCCGAGAGCGACTCGGTCTCCGCGGGATCGCCCACGAGTACGACACCGATCCGCGCGAGCGGCCGTCCACTGGCAGCCGCACGCGACGTGGCCTCCTCGATGAAGGCGGCGTAGACCTCGCCCGAGTAGTCGTCGCTGCGTCCGCCGCCGATCAGGTGAATGCTCATCGTTCCACCGTAACCGGCGGCAGGGCCGACCAGGGGAAGGTGATCCACAGTGGAGTGCGGCGCCAGGTGTAGGTCGGTTCGTGCACAGTGCCCGGCTTGGTGTACAGCACGACCGTGCGCACCTCGGCACCGGTCGCTTCCAGCAGCTGCACGACCATCGCGAGAGTGCGTCCCGAGTCAGAGACGTCGTCGACGAGCAGAACGCGCTGACCCGCCAACGACGGCGCATCGAGCAGGGGCGGCAGCACGACGGGTGCGGGTAGCCGCTCACCGACGCCCGTGTAGAACTCGACGTTGAGCGCACCACAACTCTTCACACCGAGCGCGTAGGCGATGCTGCCCGCGAGAAGAAGACCACCTCGTGCGATCGCGACGATCGTCTCCGGCACGTAGCCGTCGTCGGCGATGGTGTGCGCCAGGTCCCGCGACGCCTCCCCGAACTGAGCCCACTCGAGAACCTCACGCTCATCAGTCATGTCGACACGGTACCCGGTACTGATTGCGGGAATGTTGCGCGGTAGCATCCGTTCATGTCGCTGCTGCGTGGGAAGTCTGGAGCCATCACCTTCGGGCTCGTGGGATACCTGTTTCTCGTCGAGATGGTCAGTGGAATTCTGCAGGGGTTCTACGTTCCCCTCATCCCTGACCTCGTCGAGCACCTCGGCATCCGAGACGCCGACTTCAACTGGTTCGAGGCCGCGCAGCTTCTGCTGAGCGCGATCGTCGTGCCGATCCTCGCGAAGCTCGGGGACATGTACGGACACAAGCGCATCCTGCTCGTGTCGACCGGAAGGACAGTTCCGCTCCTGCGGTGAATCCTTCCGAATTTGTGGACACTGCCTCG
>CAYZHZ010000008.1:0-33529 GCA_964477625.1 uncultured Salinibacterium sp. | reverse complement strand
ACGCCCGGCCCGGAGCGACGTCCACGAGGGTCTCGGCACTGGCGGTGCGCGCATCCTGCACGAGTGTCTGGAAGATGCCGGTCGTCGCCGTGCGTGCTTTCCCGCCGTTCTTCGCGGGAGGGAACATGCCCGCCATCGAGATGTAGCCACCCGCGGGGATCGCCTTGAACCCGTACTCCGTCTCCCCCTTGCGGAAGGAGAAGATCGTCGGACCAAAGCCGATCATGTACTGGCTGACCCGCACCCCGAACAGCTTCGCCGGAACGAGATGACCGACCTCGTGAAGCCCGATGGAGACCGCGAGCCCGACAACAATGATGAGGATGCCGAGTACGTACAGGAGGACCGTTTCCACGCGCTCAGGATAGCTTTCTCATGCTGTGAGCCGGCCTTCTCATGCTGAGAGGCGAGCGTCGGCTGCGGCGCGCGCCCAGCGCTCCGCCTCGAGCACATTGTCGAGGGTGAGCTCACGTGGTTCGTGCACGTCGACCACGGCCCGAACGGTATCGAGAATGCCGAGATACCCAATGCGCCCCGCGTGGAACGCGAGCACGGCCTGTTCGTTTGCCGCGTTGAACACCGCGGGGTACGTCGTCCCCGCAGTGCCGACCTCTTTGGCGAGAGACACAGCAGGAAAAGCGTCGTCGTCGAGAGGCTCAAACGTCCACTGACTCGCCGTTGTCCAGTCGAGCGGACGCCCGACGCCGGGGACTCGGTTCGGCCAGTCGAGACCGAGCGAGATGGGCAGGCGCATGTCGGGCGGACTAGCCTGCGCAATAGTCGATCCGTCGACGAACTCGACCATTGAGTGCACGATCGATTGCGGGTGAACGGTGACCTCGATGCGCTCGTAGGGCACATCGAAGAGGTGGTGGGCCTCGATGACCTCAAGACCCTTGTTGACGAGCGTCGACGAGTTGGTCGTGACCACGAGCCCCATGTCCCAGGTGGGATGCGCGAGGGCTTCGCGCGGGGTAACGTCGCGCAGCGACTCGCGCGACCGACCGCGAAACGGACCGCCAGATGCAGTGAGCACGAGTCTCGCGACCTCATCGGCTGTCCCCGACCGAAGCGCCTGCGCCAGCGCCGAGTGCTCGGAGTCGACCGGGACGATCTGGTTCGGCCGCGCTCTCGCCATCACGAGGTCGCCGCCAGCGATGAGGCTCTCCTTGTTGGCGAGGGCGAGCGTCGCGCCGGAGTCGAGAGCGGCGAGCGTGGGCGCGAGTCCCACGGAACCTGTAATGCCGTTGAGCACCACATCACACGCGACCGATTCCACGAGCTGAGTCGCCTCCACCGCGCCGACGGCCGTGTGTGCGACGCCGAAGATGCGGGACTGCTCGGCGAGGGCATCCACATTGCTACCGACGGCCAACCCGACGACCTCGAAGAGGTGCGGGTTGGCCGCGATCACCTCGAGTGCCTGGGTGCCAATCGAACCGGTGGAACCGAGGATGATGACACGACGCATGAGGTCAGGCTAGCGACTGGGAGACTGCCGGGAATCAGGCGATGCCGAGGATGTCGATCACGAAGACGATCGTGTCTGTCGCTCCGATGTTGGGCGGGCTACCGCCGGCCGGGCCGTAGCCGAGGTCCGGCGGGATGACAACAAGAACCTGAGAGCCGACCTGCTGGCCGACGAGGGCCTGGGTGAAGCCGGGGATTACCTGGCTCGTGTTGAAGGTCGCAGGCTCGCCGCGTGCCCAGCTCTCGTCGAAGATGACCCCGGTGTTCCAGTTGATGCCCTCGTAGTGAACGACGACGTCGTCGCCGTCGGCGACGGTGGGGCCGTCACCGAGCTTGAGCACCGTGAGCATGAACTCGGTCGGGATGGCAGAGTCGGGGAAGGTGACGGTCGGGCGCCCGTCGGCGTCGAGCTCGACGGTCGGAAATCCGGGCTCGACAGGCTGGTCGACACCGTTCGCACGGGGCAGCGCGGGCTCCACGGGCGGGGCCATCGCAACGATGTCGGCGACGAAGACAATGTCCTCACCCGGCTGAACGCCGAGTTGCTGCGAGCCCTGATCACCGAAGGAGTCGGCGGGCGGGATGACACCGACCACGCGCGAGCCGATCGTTGAGCACTCCAGGGTGCGAACGATTCCGGGGAGCAACTGGGTGTCATCGAGCGGGAAGTCGGTCGCGGTGTCGTCGCCGTACTCGGTCGCCGAGAGCTCCTCGCCGGTCTCGCCGCTGTACAGACTGAAGTTGATCATGACGGTGTCGCCGGGCTGCGCGACCTCACCATCGCCCGCGATGAGAACGGACCGCTCGGTCTTCTCGACCGCGGTAGGAAATTCGATGGTGACGTCGGGCTTGCTGTTGAAGTCACCCGTAGCGGTGACGGCGTCCGACGCCTTCCCGGACGCGACCGGCGTGCAGTCGGCGGCGGCGGGGGTGCCCGTCGAGCACGCCACGAGCGAGGCGGCGAGGCCCACCGTGAGAATGAGGGGAATTACTCTGCGCACGAGGAGCCTTTCGAGTCGCGATCGTGAGGTTCCCATCCTCACGCATTAATGCTGGGCGGACGGTGAACGAAATGCCTCAGACGCCGCGGCGACGCCGGATCGTGATGATCACAGCCGCGATGCCGAACATGATCGCGAAGGTCACGAGAAGCGGACCGGCGGGCATCCCGAGCAGTTCGACGGTCTCTGTGACGGTGTAGGTCGGGATGACCTCGGCATCGTCGTCTGCCTGCTCGATCACGATGTCGCCCTTGATCTGCAGGGCGGGATCCGCGAACTGCAGGTCGATGACGGTGAGATAGTCGCCCAGCTCAGTGATGACGGGATCTGTCGGCCGCCCCGCCCACGTCGTGCGCATGTCGGAGTCGAAGGCCTCGTCGCCCGTCCACCCGACAGTAGCTCGGTGGTCGTCGAGCACGTAGAGCCGCACGGTCTGCGAATTCTCGGCGGCGCGGGACATCCGCATGGGGTACACCAGCTCGTCGGAATCGAAAGTGAAGCGAATCGGATCGAGTTCGCCGTCGAGCGGCAACTCCCCTGTGAGCTTGAGGGCGACGAACGACCAGCCGAGCTCGATGTACGGCCCGAGCTCCTCGGTCACGGCAGGCGCGAGTTCGTAGCCGTTCTCGTCGAGCCATACCGTGAGGCCATCGGCATCGGATGCCGCGAGCGTCGTGGCCTCGATGGGCCCGAGCTGTACCTGCGCGAGCACCTCGGGCGCCGCGTCACCGGGTGCGCCACCGGCCGTACCCAAACCCACTCCTGGCCCCCACCAGTCCTGCTCGACGACGCGCACGGGCAGGATCGCGGTCTCGAGCGCCTCGAACAGCGCCCCATCGCCCGCGGACACGGTAGCGGGGTTCGGTGTGGGGACGAGGAGACCGGTTTCGCCAGCATCCGATCGCATATCGAGCTGCATGACGATTTCTTGGCGTTCGCCGTCCCAGCGGACGATCGCATTTTCGCGGTCGACATCTACTTCGTAGCCGGGCTGCGGAGCCGGGGCACCACACGCACACGCCCACGACGGCACCGCGGCCTGCGCAGCGACGAGCACGGCCGTGAGCGCACCGATCGCGATCAGGCGCTTCACGCTGCGCTCACCTTCGGCTCGTGGGCGACGGGGAAGTTGACGGATGCCGCGATGAAGCACTTCTCGCTCGCCTCCCCATGAAGCGCTAGGGCGAGGGCAGGATCGCCACTGGAGATCACCACGAGCGGACGGAGAGTGACTGATGTGAAATGTCCACCCCCGTTGCTCGTCTGCTGCATGGTTCCCGTGGCGTAGTCCTCGTACGACTCGACGACAATCCCGTTGGTCGCGGCGACGTGCAGGTAACTCAGCATGTGGCACTGGCTGAGGGCTGCAACCAAAAACTCCTCGGGGTTCCATCGCTCGGGCGAACCCCGGAACGCCTTGTCAGACGAGCCCTCGATCGGCGGGTTACCCTCCGCCGTGACCAGGTTGTCGCGACTGTACGAGCGGTAGTCCTTGGTGCCCTCACCGAGGTTGCCCTGCCATTGGATACGCACCTCGAAGTGATGATCAATGTTCACGCGGATCTCCTCGCTCGCCGGGGATAAACTCGGTTCATTATGACTGACACCCTCGCCCCCGCACTCGACACCATTGCGCAGGAACGTCGCGTGGTGACCGCGATTCCCGGCCCTAAGTCGCAGGCTCTGCACGAACGTCGACTCGCGGTCGTGCCGCCCGGTGTCACCGCGACGCTCCCGGTGTACATCGAGCGTGCGCACGGGGCGATCGTCGTCGATGTGGACGGCAACCAGTTCATCGATCTCGGCGCGGGAATCGGCGTCACGACCATCGGTCACACCAACGACCGCGTCGTCGAGGCGGCGACCGAGCAGCTTCAGCGCCTCACCCACACACTCTTCACCGTGACCCCGTATGAGAGCTATGTGCGCGTCGCCGAGTATCTCGCAGAGCACACCCCCGGTGACTTCGCGAAGAAGACCGTTCTCGTCAACTCGGGTGCGGAGGCAGTCGAGAACGGCGTCAAGATCGCCCGCAAGTACACGGGACGCAACGGCGTCGCCGTGCTCGAACACGCCTACCACGGTCGCACCAACCTCACGATGGCCATGAACTTCAAGGCCTCTCCCTACAGCACGGGATTCGGTCCCTTCGCGGGCGACATCTACCGCGCCCCGAGCTCCTACCCCTACCACGACGGTATGGATGGCGCGACGGCGGCAGCCAACACCATCGCGTACCTCGAGAAGACCGTAGGGGCCAGCGACCTCGCGTGCCTCGTCGTGGAGCCCATCCAGGGCGAGGGCGGCTTCATGGTTCCTGCCGAGGGATACCTTCCCGCGCTACAGGAGTGGTGCACAGCCAACGGCATCGTGTTCATCGCCGATGAGATCCAGAGCGGCATGGCCCGCACGGGCAAATACTTCGCGAGCGAGCATTTTGGTCTCGTGCCCGACATGGTGCTGAGCGCCAAGGGCATCGCAGGAGGTCTGCCGCTCGCGGGTGTTACGGGCCGCGCCGAAATCATGGACTCGGCCCAGCCCGGCGGTCTCGGCGGAACCTTCGGCGGAAACCCGATCTCGGCCGCCGCCGCGGTCGCGGTGTTCGCTCAGATCGACGAGGACAACCTCCTGGCAGAAGCCGAGCGCATCGAGAGTGTGCTCAAGCCCGCTCTCCTCGAGCTCCAGAAGAAGTACGACATCATCGGGGACGTGCGTGGGCTGGGTGCGATGATCGCGATCGAGCTCGTGAAGCCAGGCACTAAGGAGCCCAACTCCGCGGCGGTCTCGGCGATCGCGGCGTACGCCGCCCAACAGGGTGTACTCATGCTCACTGCCGGCACCTATGGCAATGTGCTCCGCTTCCTCCCGAGCCTCGCAATCAGCAACGAGCTCATCGAGGATGCGGTGTCGGTGCTCGACGAGGCGCTCGCTAGCCTGTGATCTCGCCGCTCTCCCCCGAGGGCGTCGTAGAACTCGCCGTTCTCGAACGCAGCGGGATGATCGAGTCGCGTCATCTCGGTGCGGCGTGCGTCGTGGACGGCTCCGGTGCGGTCATCCGATCGCTCGGCGACATCGACGCGCTCGTCTACGGACGCTCGACGCTCAAGTTCGTTCAGGCTGTCGCCCTGCTCGAGTCCGGCGTTGACCTCGACGGTGAGCAGCTCGTGCTCGGCGCGGCGAGCCACACCGGAACCGCTCGGCACGTCGCCGTCGTGGAGTCGATCCTCGCGCGCGCGGGACTCGACGCGGATGCCCTCCAGTGCCCGGTCGACTGGCCGGCCGATCCGGTCGCGCGACGAGCATCCGTCGAACGCTCGCGCCTCACCATGAACTGCTCGGGAAAGCACGCCGCGTTCCTGCTCGCGTGCGTCACCAACGGCTGGTCGACGATGGACTACCTCGACCCCGAGCACCCGCTGCAGTCGCACATCCGCGCCACTCTCGAGCGCTTGACGGGTGAACCCACCTCCCAGGTTGGGGTGGATGGATGCGGCGCCCCCGTGTTCGCCGTAAGCCTGCGCGGCCTCGCGACCGCCGTCTCCCGCGTATCGGGCGCGACCGAGGGTCCTGCAGCGCGCCTCTCGCAGGCGATTCGCTCCCATGCCTGGGCCCTCGACTCACCCGCCGTGGAGAGCGTCATCGACGGATTGGGGGTCATCGCCAAGAATGGCGCGGAGGGCGTTTTCGTAGCGGGAACCCCCGACGGCACCGCGGTGGCACTCAAAATGCTCGACGGGAGCATGCGCGCCTCAATCACCGTCGGCCTCGCACTTCTCGCCTCAGTGAACGCGGTCGATGCACCGGCGGCGCATCTCATTGCAGAATCGGTTACCGACCAGGTGCTCGGTGGCGGACTCGTCGTAGGCGCGATCCGCCCGACAGTGTGACCGGATGGCCCGCTAGCTAGGCCGAAGGGGCCTGCGCCTGCATGTCGTCGATGTACTGCTTGATCGTGGGCATCGCGACGAGTCGATCCCGGTAGAACGTGTTGATGAGGTTAACGACCTTGGTCTGAGCCGCCTCGACCTCCGCCGTCCGCGCCTCCCCCGACTCCTGGCCCTCGAGGGTCTGGCTGAGGTGCAGGAGAGCAGCGACGATCTCGGCCTCCTCATCGCCGTCGAGAGCCTTGACGACATCGAGGACGAGTGCGTCGGCCTGCGCGCGCACCGTCGCGATATCGATAGCGGAACCCGGCTGCGTGGCATTTTCGAGGGTCACGATGAGGGACCACACCTGGTAGAGGATGGTCGACGGCTCGTCGAAGAGCTCGCGCACGAAAGCCGCATCGAGGTGCCGTCCGGAGAGTCGGAAGACGTTGTACATGCGCTTGGCGGCCTTGCCGTAGTTGAGGTGGTGGGTGAGGTACTTGCGTACCTCGTCCTCGAGCCGGTCGACGTACTCGTCGAGCGCATCATCCGAGACGAAATGCGCGACCTTCTCGAAAACGGGAACCGCGCCCGCGTCGAGATACACCTCCTGGAAGTACGCATCGAGATAGCCGTCGAGCGAGACGATCGCCCCGTCGGGTGCCTCCCAGGTGACATCGATGACATTCGACGCGTTGGAGAGCTGGCGACGATTGGGATCGGCGACGACCCAATCGAGCTTGCACCAGCCGGGATCGAGGGCAACCTCCTCCCAGCGCAGCACACAGGGTGACCCATCGGACTTCTCGACGGCGATTTCGCGCCGCTCGATGTCCTCCGCCTTCCACGAGATCGGACTGCCCTGGCGGAAGGACGCGCCCGCTCGCGTGCCGTCGAACGGATAGCTCCCCAGCTTCGCCTCAAGAAACTGGTAGCCCTCGCCGCGCAGCGTCCCGAGCACCTTGTCGCGCATGAGATCTGCCATGAGCAGGCACGCCTCATCGCGGGTCGGAGCTTTGATGTTGAGGCGCTGGAAGTAGTCGCAGTCACCCGGAAAGCTCTGGATCTTCGACTGCGCCGCCGAACCCGACAGAGCAAGTGCGCTCTCCGCGATGCCCGAAGGCCCGGTCACCTCGACGATGCTCCCGATCCGGCGGAATCGGGCGAGGTCGCGGGGGCTGAAATCCAGCATCGAGACCCGATGCCCAAAGGTGCCGCTCTCGGCGTCGACAACAAGGTCGTCATCGTGCTGCGCCGCCATCGACGCGAGCCACTGCACCGTGTCGGCTTCGTCGATCTCAACCCCGAGTCGGTGCGCCGACTCGATGATCTGAGTGATGTCGGTATCGGGGCTCTCGGCGACCATCGGTGGCCCTCTCGTTCAGCTCACGCGGAGCGCTGATCTTTAGGGGGTGCTCGAACGATAACGCGCGGCATCGGCACGGATCCCGTTGAAGACCCGGGCCTGGTCGCGTGCATCACCCAGAGCGTTGTGCGACAACTTACTCCCGTCGAGGTACAGGGGCGAGAGGAACCTGAGACTTGTTCGCGCCCAGGTCGAACCGGTGAGGCCCATGTAGTACGACTTGATGTCGAGCGCGGAGTGACCGAACGGATTGCGACCCAGGTAACGCAAGTAGTAGTCGTTCACGAACATCCAGTCGAAGGGCGCGTTGAAACCCACGAAGACGGGGACGTGCCCGTCAGGCACCACCGAGTGCACCCAGGCGGTGAGTTCCTCGAGGGCCGTCGCCGGGTCGACTCCCTCTTCGGCAAGTTCGCGCATCGACAGACCGCCGACCTCGAGCGACGACTGCACAAACGCCTCTTTATCCGGGCGCAGCTCAACGTAGAAGCCACTATCGACATCGTCGACGAGGCAGGCTCCGATCGCGAGCATCGAGTACTCGCTCGGGTTCGGTCCAGCGGTCTCCACATCCACCGAGATGTAGGTCTCTGGCCGCTCGAGAATCGTGCTCGTCCGGGTCTCGCTCGCCGTGGTGCTCACCCGTAGAGGCTAACGACCGCCTCGCGGAATGCAACGGTATGACGCTCGACATCTTCGTCCGTCGTGACGGGGCACATGAGCGCCATGTTGTGGAACGGTGTCATGAGAATGCCCCGGTTGAGAGCATGCAGGTGAAGGTACTGCTGCAGCTCGAAATCGTCCGCTGCCGCCGCCTCGCGGCCGTCCCGAGGCGCCTCGGCGCGGAAGCTGTACTCCGCGCGAGCCCCCAGCTGGGTCACCTGCCACGGAACGTCGAACTCGTCGATAGCGGCCTGCACGCCAGCCGTCCACATCGTGCAGCGCTCGATCATGCCCGCGAACGCTTGCGCCGTGAGAACCTCGGTGAGGGTTGCGCGCACCCCTGCGAGGGAAACGGCGTTACCCGCGAGCGTGCCACCGACTCCCCCCACGTCGATGTCCTCGAGTTCGAGCGAATCGCGCACCGCCTGGGAGAAAGCGCGGGTCATGCCGTAGGCGCCGGCCGGGATGCCACCGCCGATGCTCTTGCCCAGAACGACAGCGTCGGGCTCCAACCCGAGTTCAGCGATCATCCCGCCCGGACCGGCGCTGAAGGTGTGGGTCTCGTCGATGATGAGGATCGCGCCATACCTCGTGCACAAGTCGCGGACGCCGCGATGGTATTCCGCGTCGGGAAGGACGATCCCAATGTTCGTGAGCGCCGGCTCGATGAGCACCGCCGCGATGTCACCGGTGGCCAGGGCCGCCTGAAGCGCCGGGAGGTCATTGAACGGGACAACCGCCGTCGTCTGTGCGAGAGGGACGGGAGCGCCGATGTTGCCTCGCCGGGAAATGACGTTGCCCGCATCATCCAGCGTTGCATAGGCCTCGTCGACGGTGCCGTGATACGAATAGTCGTGGACGACGATCTTCGATCGCTTCGTCACCTGGCGAGCGAAGCGGATCAGGCTGCGATTGGCGTCCGTGGCAGACAGCGAGAATTGCCACACCGGTACCGCGAATCGGCTGGCCAGTGCTTCGGCCGCGAGCGCGGCGTCGTGAGTCGGGAGCATGAACGTGGAGCCCACGGCGAGTTGGTCGGCGATGGCACGTACTGAAGGCTCCGGCGCGTGACCGCACATCGCCCCCGTGTCACCCAGACAGAAATCGACGTGATCGATGCCGTCGAGGCACTCGAAGTGAGCACCGGACGCCCGACTCACATACACGGGCCAGGGCCCCGGCCACTTCGACATCCAGAGCATCGGCACACCGTCGGGCATGTGCTCGACCGCCCGATCGAACTCGGCTCGAGACGTGGGTCGCATGCGCCGGAAGAGTTCGAGCTCGGACTCCCACAGCGCGGCAAGCCGCGCCCTGTTCTCGTACACCGATCAGCCCTGCTTGGCGAGGCGTCTGCGACGTGCGGCAGTGGTCGTTTGCGCGACCACGACGATCACGATCGCGAGAAGAAACACCGCCGAGGCGATGACGTTGGCCTCGGGTGGCATGCCCTTCGCCGCGGCCGTGTACACGAAGACGGGGAACGTCTCGACGCCACCATTGTTGAAGCGCGTGATGATGAAGTCGTCGAAGCTCAGCGCAAACGACAGGAGCGCTGCCGCAGTAATGCCGGGCAGCAGAAGCGGGAACGTGATCTTCCAGAACACCTGAGCGGACGATCCATACAGGTCGCGACCCGCCTCCTCGAGCGCCGGGTCGAGACTTGCGACGCGGGCCTTGACCGTCACGACCACAAAACTCAGGCAGAACAGCGCATGAGCAATGATGATGGTCCCGAGCCCCTTGGGAATTCCCGCCGTCAGAAACTGCGCGGCCAGGCCCGCGCCGAGCACGATCTCCGGCGTCGCCATGGGCAGGAACAGGAGCAGACTCACCGCGGAGCGCGCCCGGAACCGGTAGCGCACGAGCGCGATCGCCATGAGCGTGCCAAGAGCAGTCGCGATGACGGTTGCGACGACCCCCACGAGGATGCTCGTGGCGAATGCCGCGCACACACCCTGGGCATTGCAGACGTTCAGCCAGTTGTCGAGAGTGAACCCCACCCACACGATGTTCGACTTGACGGAATCGTTGAACGAGAACACGAAAGTGTAGATGATCGGCACGAGCAGGAAGATGAGCGCGAGAGCGCTGTAGAGCGGCAACAGCCACTTGCCCAGGGAGAACGACCTCACAGCAGGTCCTCCGTTCCGCTTCGTTTCACGTAGATGCCGACGATCACGAGGATGAGGCCCATGAGGATGACCGAAAGGGCCGAAGCAACCGGGTAGTTGAGCAGGTTGAGGAACTGCGCCTCGATGACGTTACCGACCATCTGGGTTTGGGCAGATCCGAGGAAGCTCGCGCTCGCATTGATGAAATCACCCGATGCCGGGATGAAGGTCAGGAGCGTTCCCGAGATGATGCCGGGCACGGAGAGGGGAAGAGTGACCTTCCAGAACGTGGTTGCCGGGCTCGCGTACAGGTCGGAACCAGCCTCTAGGTAGCGGGTATCGAGCCGCTCGAGTGTCGTATAGATCGGCAGCGTCATAAAGGGAATGAAGTTGTAGGTCAGACCGAAGATAACCGAGAATGCCGTACCCGTCAGGTGCCCGTCAGGGGGAAGGATCGACAACGCCTTGAGACCCAGGACGAGAGGAGTGTCATCCGACATCAATTGCTTCCAGGCGAGGGTGCGAAGCAAAAACGAGATGAAGAAGGGAGCGATGACGAGCGTGAGCATAAGCGCCTGGAGGAGCGGCCAGCGCCGCGCCTTAACGCCGATGAAGTACGCGAGTGGATAGCTGATGACGAGCGCGAAGAATGTCGCGGCGAGTGCATAACCAAAGGCACGCAAGAAGTGCGGCCAGTAGGCGTCGACAACCGCGACGTAGTTCTCCCATTTGAAGGCCGGTTGGAACTGACCGACGTCACCGAACTCGACAGGAGCCTGGAAAGAGGTCATGACGAGTGAGATAAACGGTGTCAGGAAGAACAGCGCGAGGTAGGCGAGACCGGGAAGCAGAAGTACCCAGGCGAGCCAGCTACGACGGCGCGGAGCCTGCTCGGCCGGCGCCGCCGTATTGCCGAAAGCCGCGAATGCCATCTATTCGTCCTCGATCTCCGCGAGGAGCTCACGACGCGTCTGCACGGCGATCGTCGCCGTGTCGGTATCCGCCGCGAACTTGGGGGCAGCCTGCGGTTCGTCGGCAAGGCCGAACCCGTGGTCCACCGCCCAGCTCACCCACGCCTCGGCTCCGACGTTGACGACGGGGCCAAAGACCATATTCTGCGCGAATACGGTGATGAGCCCGACACCCGGCACCGCGACCTGGTATTGCGTGCTGACGCCGCTGAACGAAACATCGGTCACACGGCCTGGACCCAGCACGTTGCTGGCCGCCAGCTTCTTCGGGGCGGACGTGTGGAGCGTGAGCTTCTCAGGTCGCACACCGATCGTGACCTGACCCGAATGACGCTGAGCGCGATCCTTCGGCACCTCGACCTTGATTCCCGCGACATCGACGACGATTGTCGACCCGCCGGACGAGGTGACCTCGCCCGTGAAGAGATTGGATTGACCGAGGAAGTTCGCCACGAAAGCGGTGCGCGGAAGCTCGTAGAGTTCCTCGGGGGCGCCCATCTGCTCGATCTCGCCCTTGTTCATCACGGCGACGGTGTCGGCCATCGTCATGGCCTCCTCCTGGTCGTGGGTGACGTGCAGGAAGGTAAGGCCGACCTCGTTCTGAATCGACTTGAGTTCGAGCTGCATCTGGCGACGGAGCTTGAGGTCGAGGGCCCCGAGGGGCTCGTCCAAGAGCAACAGCGCGGGTCGGTTCACAACTGCGCGTGCGAGTGCGACGCGCTGCTGCTGTCCGCCCGAGAGCTGCTGGGGCTTGCGGTTCGCGAGGTGGTCGAGCTCGACCAGGCGCAGCGCCTCGTGTGCCTTACCCACGGGATCCTTGATGTTGCGCCGACGAAGGCCGAAGGCGACATTTTCGAGCACCGACATGTGTGGGAAGAGCGCGTAGCTCTGGAACACCGTGTTGACGGGTCGGCGGAACGACTTGACGTCCGTGACATCCTTACCGCCGATGAGAATGCGACCGGCGGTGGGCTGTTCGAGTCCGGCAACGAGTCGAAGAGTCGTTGTCTTTCCGCAGCCCGAGGGCCCGAGGAGCGCGAAGAACGATCCGGCCGGAATCTTCAGGTCGAGGTCCTCGATCGCGGTGAATCCAGGGAATCGCTTGTTGATCCCGACCAGTTCGAGATCCGCACCAGCCTCGGCGAACGCGCCAGCGGCCATCAGGCACCCAGCTTGACGCGCTGGAACTCGGCGTTGAACGCCTGGTCGTCAGCGGAGTCGAGTGTTCGGAAGATGTGCGCGTTGCTGAGCGTTTCGGCGTTGGGGAAGATCAACTGGTTGTCAGCGAGCTCGGGGTAGAGCTCGGCGGCGACCTCCTGGGCGCCGACGACGGGGGTGATGTAGTTCACCCAGGCTGCGACCTCGGCGGCGACCTCTGGCTCGTAGTAGTAGTTCATGAGCGTCTCGGCGTTCTTCTTGCGCGGCGACCCCATGGGAACGACGAAGGTGTCGCCCCACAGCGTTCCTCCGGCATCGGGAAGAGCGAACTTCCACTTCTCATATCCGGCTTCCGCATTGAGAACCGTGATGTCTCCCGACCACGCGATCGCGGCAATGGCATCCCCGGACACGAAGTCCTGCATGTACTCGTTGCCCTTGATGCCGAAGATCTGCCCGGAGGTGACGTGCTCCTCAAGCACTTCGATTGCGGCGCTGTACTCGTCCATACCCCAGTCGGCCGATGAGATATCGACCCCCTGGCTCAGCAAGAGGATGCCCATGGTGTCGCGCATCTCGCTCAGCACGGTGACCTTGCCCTTGAGCTCGGGCTTCCACAGGTCATCGACGCTCAGGAGCCCCTTGGGCAGTTCCTCGGTGTTCCACGCGAGGCCAGCGAAGCCGTTCTGCCAGGGAAGGCTCTTCTCGCGGCCGGGATCGAAGTCGGGATTGAGCAGTGCCGGCGCGAGATTCGCCTTATTCGGGATGTTGGCGGCGTCGAGGTTCTGCACGTACCCGAAGCGGATGAGTCGAGCGACCATCCACTCGGTCAGACAGAACGTGTCCGCCCCTGTCTCCTGCCCGAGAGCGAGCTGATCTTTGATCGTGCCGTAGTAGGTGTTGTTGTCGTCGATGTCGATCTTGTATTCGACCTCGATACCGGTCTGATCGGTGAAATTAACGAGAGTCGGGTAGTTGCCGTCGTCGTCTTCATCGATGTAGGCCGGCCAGTTCGACCAGGTGAGGGTGGGATCCGTGTCGGAAATATCCTTGGCCGGCTCGGGCGCTGGCGTTCCGCCCGGCGCGCAGGCCGCGAGAGCTAGGGCGGTCGCACCGATGCCCGCACCCTGCAGCACGTGTCGGCGGCTGAACTGCGCACGGCGGGCCTGAGCCACCAGCTGGCGGACGATCGGATCCTGGGGAAGTTGTCTGGACATGAGGGCAGCTCCTTCGGCGCGGGTCATTCGGCGTGCGTCGATACTGACACAGGACTGCCACTCGGTCACAGCGGAAACAATCAAAACGGTGACTTCGTAACAAGAATTTCACGAATTCAGTGGCAAATTAGTCGTTTATTGTGCGGAATCCATGGTTGCGGTGAGCCGCGCTCGTGTCACTTTGCCCTCCTCGCCAACGAGCCAGCCCGCACCCGGATCGGCCGAGAGCGGCGGCGGAACCTCGCGTGACCGCGTCAGCGCACGGAAATCGGCAGTCGAACATCCCACGATCAATACGCGCGCAGTACGAGCCGCCACCTGCAACGCACCCCACCGCGACTGCCACTCATCGGGGTCGCCCAGTATGAGTGTTCGGTCGTCGAGAGGCGATGCGGCGAGGTCATCCGGACCGATGATGCGCCACGAGCCACAAGCGGCTCGCAAGGTCGCCGGGTGCGCTGCGACGACGGCAAGTGGGCCGCGCGTGAGTGTCGGCACGGGCGGTGCAGTGGCGCCCTGTGGCACCGGTTCGAGAACGACCTGCACGCGGTATTCGCCCCACACTCCCGAGCCCGGAGCGGACTGAGGCACGTAGTGCGTGCCGTCTCCACCAGCGAGGACCCAGTCGTGCCGACTCGCTTGGGACAGTAGGAGCCGAGATGACGCCAGACTCGCGATCGACTGCAGGTCGGCCGTCACGCGCCGCGCGCCGAGAGCGACATGGATACCCCACCGCGCGCCCTCACGCATGATCCGCACCAGGCGCTCGACAACGACGGCGCGATGCTCCGGGCTGAAGCGGGCCAACACGGCATCAGCATCATCCACGACAATGAGGGCGTCCTTTGCCACACCCACCGATAGCCGGTCGTGAACGTCGGCGAGGACATCCCACGCGACAGCGGGGTCTGCCGACAGCCATTCGACGCGGTCGCGTCCATGAGCCAGCGCCGCGAGCGCAGTGGACTTACCACTGGATTGGGCCCCCAGCACCAGGATCGCTCCGTCTGAGAGCGGACGCCAGACGGCAAGCTCCCGACGCTGCAGTTCGGGTTGGTCAAGCAGGCCGAACGCGTGCGACGGCACCTCCGATCGCGGTAGTACCGACGGTAGGGGCTCGCACCACGGGCGGCGCACGGGAGTCGCGGGCCAGCGACTCGATGCCCGCTGTTCGTCTTCGGCGCGTGCGAGCGCAAACTGCACGAGACGGCCCTCAGCGCCGCCGCTCACGACGACACCTCGCCCGAGCGCGGTTGCGTCGATGTTGGCCGCGGAATCGTTCCCGATGAGAGCAACGCTGTCAGCACGATTGTTGACGCGCAGAGAGATGCGAAGGTCGGCGTTGGCGAGCACGGCGTCCCTCACGATTCCCGAGGGACGTTGTGTGCACAGGATCAGGTGAACGCCGAGCGATCGTCCGCGCGCAGCGATATCGGCGAAGAGAGCGTGGAGATCAGGATGCTCGGCGAGCAGCGCGGCGAACTCGTCGACGACGATCACGAGGCGTGCCAGTTCGGGAACACCCGAGATGTCGCGGGCCCCAGCCCGCGCGACAAGACGTTCTCTGTATCGCAGCTCGGCCCGGAGGCTCGCGAGCGCGCGGGCGGCGGTCGCCGCATCGAGATCGGTGATCACGCCGACGGTGTGCGGAAGACGCTCGAGCGCCGCGAAGGCCGACCCGCCCTTGAAGTCAACGAGCAACACGGTAACGGCGGACGGCGGATAAGCGTAAGCGAGAGCAAGTACCCACGAGACGAGCAGCTCGCTCTTTCCACTGCCGGTTGTGCCGCCGATAACGGCATGCGGGCCATCCCGTACGAGGTCGATCGCCACGGGCTCGCGGGCGACGCCCACGACGCACGAGAGCCCGCCCTCGGTTGCCCCCTCCACGTCGAGGAGAGTGCTGAGCTCGACGGAGTCCGGAAGCAGTGCGGTGTCGGGCACGAGCCCACCGCGCGTGGCATCGATGCACAATCGCGCAGCCCACGACACCACCATGGATCGCGAGGCGAATTCGGGCACGAACGGGCCGCGGCATGCCGGATCCGGATGGGCGCTGATGGTGAGGGCGCCTCGCTCAGCGGTGACGACGACGCGTCGATCGATCGGCAGGTCGTCAAGATGTGCCACTCGCACCACGGTGATCGACTCGGTCTCATCGAGGGACTCGAATCCGGCGTGGAGGGCGGAGGATGCCGGCACGACCCGCGCGGAGTGCGGCAAGTCTCGCATCCATCGAAGCTCTGTCGAGTCTTCGGGCACGATGGCTCGCCACCGCGCCGGAGAGAGCGCCCGAGCAAGCTGTGCGAGTGCAGAGCGCATCAGGGAACGTCCGAGCGCATCCCCACCGACGATGCCAATGCCCAAGCGGGCATCGACGACGAGTGGTGCGTCATGCACGAGCGCCGCACGAACGCGAAGTGGGTCGAACCGCTCGTCATCCGGCGGCGCCCCTTCGATCGCCACCGAGCTCGCGCGGGATGCGCGCCCCAAGCGCACCATGGGCAACTCGGGGCCATCCCTCCACCGCCCCGGATCTGATCGGGATTCGATGAGTCGCGTGATGCTCGGGTGCGATTCGTCAAGGTGGGCACGCTCGACGACATGCTCATCGTCAACACGCTCGAGCGCCGCCGCGAGGTCGCGGGAGAATCGGCCGCGTTCCCGATGCGCGAGACGCCGTGCACCCCACCGGGAGTCGGCGAGACTAGCGATGGCCGTCAGCGGACCGAGAGCCGCGAATACAAGCGCGAAGGACGAGCCTGTGACTGCGAAGAGTACGAGCGCCCCGACAACGGGTGCGAGCGCGGTGATCAGCGGAAATCGATACGGCGGAGCCTCCTCGATGGGTCGCGGAGCGGTGACACTGCGGCTCGACGTGTGCATCTACCCAGTGGACACCGTCATCCCCCACGCGGCGAACCGTCCCTCCAGTCGGTGGAGTGGTCGCTGGCGGATCGGTCTGGGGAGGATCAGCTGACGATAAAGAACTGCTCGCCGATGTCCACCCGCGTTCCCCGGGCGATTCGATAGCGCTTCCCGGGATCGCATCGACGCGGCTGACGCTCGGGTTCCCGCACGATCGTGCCGTTGCCCGAGAAACGATCACTCACCCAGAACGAGCCAGCTTCCTGGCCGAATTCGAGATGTGTCTTCGACACGGACTTGCCCGGATCGGATATCGCGACGATCGAGTCGAAGAACTCGCCCGGCTCCGGATGCGGGTTGCGGCCCAGCAGACCGGTTCCTGTCACGCTCACGCTCTCGCCCGTGCTGAACTGGAGCACGAAGCGCTCCCCCGTGACCGATCGGTCAACGATTCGCGTTTCTTCCGAGTCCACGGGCGGGCTCTCATCACGAATTGCCACATCGGCGCGGGTCGCCGCATCGGACCGGGGCAGACCCCAGGGGAACGGGTCATAGCCGACCGTGTCATTCGGACGGGTCGGCGGCTGCACCACGGGATGACGCACGAATCCGCACTCGCCGCAGAAGATATCGGCGGGTTCGAGCGACGACCCGCATTGCGAGCAGCGCTCAAACGAGAGCTCGGAGAGGGAATCGGCGGGAAGATCGGGGAGTTGCACGGGTGCGGCGGGTGCAGCATCCACACTGTTCGACTCTCCGGCTACGACAGCCATCTGGTCGATGGTGAACGCAGAAGAGGAAAGTGCACCCGGATCGGTGAACACGGGTTCCGTGAGTGCAGGTTCGACGAGGGGCTCCGGTGAGACCGTACTCGACGAGGGCGCCCGTGTCCGCGAAGTTGAACCGCCAGAAGACTTGCCGTGCGCGACCCCAACCGATCGCCCGCATTCGCCGCAGATCATCGCGCCCGCGGACAACTCAGCGCCGCAATACGCACACGTCACAACACGTTCCTTCTTCCACCGAAGAGGTTTCTGACACTATAACCACCGAGAGAACGCAGGGAGACGCCTGCCTTGATGCGCTGCCAGCGCGTAAGCCCCTCGTCGAGTTGCACTTGCAGCTCGTCGACCGCTCGCCACACGCTCTCGGCGTCGGAGGCGTGGGGCTCATCCGGTGAGAAGTTCGCTCGATCGGCGACCGCCGCGAGCACCTGGGACTGCACTCCCCCGGCGATGCGCGCGACCTCACTGCGGGTGGCGGATGATGCGGGGCTCAGCCCGTGGTCGATGACGGCGTCCTCGAACTCCTGCCATCCCCCGGTGATCTGCTGCAGAACGGTCGGCGCGCGTCGGCGCAGTCGACGACGACGCAGTTTCGCCGCGATAATGACGATGAATGGCGCAAGCACGAGAGCGACAGCGACGAGGACCCACGCGAGCACACGCAGGATCGCCAAGATCAGCTGAACGAGGGGATCCAGATCGGGCGGCAGCTCCTGCTGACTGTCGGGAGTCTGTTGGCGGTCGAAGTTCTCGGACTCGAGCACGGGCGGGGGAACGACAGTCTGCGGTCGCGCAACCTGGGTCGTGTCTTCGGGGAGTTCGTCGGGAATGGGGCGGTCCGGCGGGTTAGGGTCAACAGCAACCCATCCATACTGCGCAGTGTTGACTTCGATCCACGCCGTGATGTCATCGCCACGCACCTCACCCCCCGCTGGAGCGAAGCCGAGCATCACGCGGGCGGGAAAGCCGATTTCCCGTGCCATGAGCGCCGCGGTCACAGCGTACTGCTCGGCGTCTCCGATCATTCGGGGGGCCGTGAGCAGCTCAGCGATGCGATCGGCCGCGTGACCCGATCGGCTCGGCGGCTCGTCGTCTGAGATGCCGTGGCTGATGTATCCGTCCGAAGCGAGCCCCGCGAGCATCGCGACGAGCCGCTCTCCCGGCTCCTCGATCCCCGTCACGTACTCCTCGAGTCTGGCCGTGAGTTCCTCAGGCACCGCGCGGGCGGTCGGAACGATGGCCGGCCCCGGATCGAGTTCAGCGAGTTCTGCGGGAGACGGCTGCCTGGGCGCGACAGCAGTCAGGGTGTATTCGTCGCCCGCCAGGAGCCCACCGATGACTGCGGCGGTACCGGATGTGTCGTTGTAGTAGAACGAGTCGCGCAGATCGATGGGGCGCTGCCCGCCGAACGAGATCTCCTCGAGCTTGCCGACCGTGGGAACCCAGATTCCCGAGTATCCGTCGACGATAACCGAAAACTCGACCGTCTGCCCGGCCACCCCGGACTGGTCGAAGCGATACGGAACGCGAGCGAAAGTGCCTGACTCGCTCGTGACACGGTCGCTGCCCACGGAGAAGACGACACCGTCATAGGTGTCGAGGGTCGCGATCCGCAGGAGGGAACCGTCAGGCAGGCCCGAGACCTCGAGGAGCACGGTGCGCGCCATCGAGGTTTGCAGATACTTTCGGAACGCCGAGAGGGGGCTCGTGTAGTCGCGTGGATCGAACGGTCGCTCCAAGCTCGTCCTCAGTACCGTGCGACCCTCGGTGGGTGGGAGAGCCGTCACGGCGCCGACTGCCGCGGTGGCCGCGACCGCCATGATCAGCCCCGCACTGACGATCGTGCGCACTCCCGCGACGCCGGTTTCCGACGACGGGCCGGTGGCCGCATCATCCACCGCCATGGTCAGCAGACGAATCGCTGCGCGACGTCGATACCAACGGAACCAGACAAGCCAGAAGAGAACCGCGACGAAGAGAAGGATGGGTGCGTCGAGCGGTCGATTCGGATAGTTCGGTCCGAATGCGGTTGCCACGAGGAAGAGCACGATGGGAGCGAGCACCGCGAGCTCACCACGGCGCGAGCGCAGCGCTACTGTGCCGCCGATGACGGCGGTGAGAAGCACGAGCACAAAGGCGGGCACGAGAACGGCCTGGTACTGGCCGACGGGGAGAGTGAGCGTCAGAATTTGCTTCCACCCGAGGGCGACGCCCGCAGCGAGGTCAAGCAGGCCATCGAGGGTCGGAAGTACGACGTACTGGGCCTTCTCCGGCACCGCAAGCGGAACTCCGACGGCGAAAAAGACGACAACCGTGGCTCCGAGCACGATCGGCGCGAGCCAACGGAATACGGCGCCGACGATCGCAATGAGCGAGCCGAGCGCAAGGGCAACGGCGATGAGCACGATGAGGGCGGTGCTCTGATAAATCGGCCACAGTGCCGACGCGGCAATGATCGTGGTCAGCCACAGGAACACCACGTTGACCGCGATGAAAACGGCGCCAGGGCGCGCCATGCGGGTGGACGGCGAACTCATGCCGCTGCCGATCGTGCGAGCGACTTCTGCAGATCTTCGAGGTAGCCGATGGTGAGCACGCTGAGGCCGGCAACGCGGCGCAGACCGGGGGTGCTCTCTGGATCGCACACGACAGCGACGACCTCGACTCCCGCGGGGAACTTCGTCGACGCGGCGCGCAATTCTTGCGCCGTCGTTCCCGAACCGCACACCAGGAAGGCGACGGAGATTCCGGTCGCCTGCTCGCCGGTCACTCGGGCGACGTCCGTGATGCTCAGCGCGGTTTCGGCGTGTTCGACAAGCGCGAGATCGTCCAGCAGCCGACCCCGGGTGAGCGTCGAGAGCTGGCGAACCGCATACACCTTTCGCTTGGCGAATTCGGGTGTCATTTCGGATGCAACGACCGTGACGGTTCTCGCATCGCGGATGGCCCGCGCGCCCAGCGACCCCGCGACGCTCACCGCCATCTCGAATTCATCTTCGGTGGCGTAGTCTGCGCTGGCGAGACTGAGAGCGATGACGAGGTGGCTGCGCCTTGTTTCTTCGAATTGGCGCACCATGTAGGTTCCGGTTCGCGCTGAAGACTTCCAATGGATGTAGCGCCGCTCGTCCCCGGGCATGTACTCGCGCAACGCATGGAACGACACGTCATTCGACGACAGGTCTTTGGTCGGGTTCCCTTCGAGATCACGGATGAAGCCCGTGCTCGTACTCGGGATCCCGATGGTGCGCGGATGCACGAACAGCTCGGCGGTCTGGGTCCATACGAGCTCCCGGCGCACGATACCCACCGGGTCGGCACGCACCGTACGTACGGGACCCACGGGGACGACTCCTCGGCGGGAGGTCGGAATCGCGAATCGATGCGTCACCGTGGCGCCACCGCGCAAACCCGGCAGCACCACCTCGACGAGCCCCTGGCCGATCGGGATGTCGACGGTGACGCCAAACGCGCGCGTACGCGACGGATTGGTGACTACGATCTCGCCCACCGCCGGCTCGCCGACCACCACGCGACTGTGCGGCACGTGCAACTCGATGACCAGACGCGTGCGCCCCACGAGATAGATGACGGCGATGAGGATGACGGCTATGCAGGCGAACCCCACGACGATGAGTTCGATCCACCCGAGGCCGTACCCGAACCCGAGTGCGAGCGGCACCAGAGCGAACATCGACCATCCGAGCGGTGTGACGACCCCCGCCACACGACCGAAAACGCGTTTCGCAATGGTCGAGACGGACTGTGAGAAGCGCACGATCGCAACGATCGAGTCGGCGAGGAAACCGGTGCGGTCGCCGACGAGCCGCGTGCGAGCGTTCGTGAGTCCACGGGTTCCCGTCGTCGTGAAGTGCGCATCAGATCGGCTCGACCCCGTCGAGGAGCGCGACGACGAGCGCGTAGCACCGCGAACGGGGCGGGACTGCGCGGTTGTCGACTTGTCGCGGGGGGCCATCAGGCGGATTGGCGCTCACTGGGGGGCGGCGTCTCGATGAGAATCTGGCTCATGATGCTCTCGGCCGTGACGCCGTCGAATTCTGCTTCGGGGTCGATGACGAGGCGGTGCGCAAGTACGGGCTCGGCAAGCGCCTTCACATCGTCTGGAATGACGTAGTGCCGACCGCTGGCGGCCGCGAGCGACTTTGCCGTGCGGATGAGTGCGAGTGCGCCGCGGACGCTCGCGCCCAGTCGCACCTCTGGCATGCTCCGCGTCGCTTCGACGAGTCGTCCGACGTAGTCGTTGATGGTCGGGTCGACGTGCACGGTGCGTGCGATCTGAGCCATCTCCACGACAACGTCGGCGGTCACGATGGGGGGCACGGTCGTCTCGTGCGCCTTGACGCCCGAGCCCTCGAGGATGCGCAAGGTAGACGCGTGGTCTGGGTAGCCGATCGAGGTCTTCATAATGAAGCGGTCGAGCTGCGCCTCGGGGAGGCGGTAGGTGCCGGCCTGCTCGATCGGGTTCTGAGTCGCGATGACCATGAAGGGCGCGCCCACGGGATGCGTCACGCCGTCAACGGTGACGTGTGCCTCCTCCATGACCTCGAGGAGAGCCGATTGGGTCTTCGGGCTCGCTCGGTTTATTTCGTCCGCGAGCACGATGTTCGAAAAGATCGGGCCGGGATGGAACTCGAATTCCCCCTTGCCCTGGTCATAGATGCTCACACCCGTGATGTCACCGGGCAGGAGGTCCGGAGTGAACTGGATGCGGTTGCTCGTGCCCGCGACCGACTGGGCGATCGCGCGTGCGAGAGAGGTCTTGCCCGTACCGGGGAAGTCCTCGAGCAGCAGATGGCCCTCGCTGACGAGCGCGACGAACCCGAGTCGGATCACGAATGTCTTGCCGAGGAGCACCTGGTCGACGTTGGCGACAAGGCGATTGAAGATGTCGGAGAACCAGGTGGCCTGTTCCGGAGTCATGGTCATGCGGGTTTCCTATCCGGCGATCGTGTTGGCGTAGTAGGTCTTGATGTAGCTCCCGGCGGGGGTGGTGACGCGAATGTCCAGTTGCACCTGCAGCAGTCCCGACGCGACGCACGATCCACCTGGCGTGTTGTTCCAGTCGGAAACGGCTGTCCAGCCCTGTCCCGAGCAGGAGTATTCCACACTCGAGTAGTCGCCCAGCGGATATCCGAGCCACGTGAACGTGCCCTCGAGGGGTACCGCTGAGGGGGTAAAAGCGAGCCCGCGCACATTGGCGTTCACGGGCATCCCGATCGACTGGGACCCGGAGGCGACAGGTTGGCAGAGTGGGCCGGAATCGTAGGTTCTGCAGGCACGGGCGCTCACAGCGATGTTCGACCCATACTGACTGCCGTCAGCTGTGAATAGCCCACCGACCCCGATGGGTCCCCGCTCGCCGCCGACGACGCTTCCGCCACTGAGCGAATAGATGATCGAGTAGCCGTTTGAGAGGTTGTCGCCGCCCACGGTTCCGCCGTCGAACTGCAGATCCCAGGTTCCGTCACCGCTCGGAACGATGGATGCGCTGATGCTCGAGATCACGGGTGGCGGAGTGTGGGCGATGACCGCGGGGCTCGGTGAGCAGCCCTGACCGTTGAATGCGAAGACGATGATCGAGTAGGTGCTATTAGGTGAGAGTCCACCGAATCCTGCCGACGTTCCCGTGCCTGTCGCTTGCACGTTTGCCCCGTTGGCGTTGAGCGTGCCGTCCGGCGAGCACGTGGGAGCTGTCGAGGTGTACGACGCGACCCAGTAGGACGTGATGGCCCGTCCGTTGTTGTTGAAGACCCCGCCCCAGTCGACACTGATGGAGGTGTCTGTCGTCGCCGTCGCGAGGGGGGACGACCCCGCGATCGGCGGTCCGGCAGGAACACCCGACTGCGGCTCGCTCGTGTTCCACACCGACAAGGCGGTGTAGGCACCGTTGCGTGCACTGACGGTGTAGCTGACCGCGACGCCATTGGCGAGCGAACCATCCACGACATCCGTCGTGCACACTCCCCCGCTGCACACCGAAGTCGAGGGATTCACCACGACTCCACCGACCGTGACGAGGTAGCTCTGCACGGGTGACCCACCCGCGGGTGTCGCTACGGCGTTCCAGCTCACCCGGAGGCCATGGTCGAGGGGTGCCGACGTGAGCCCCGTGGGGGCGGGTGGGATGATGTCCGACCAGACAGGCGATGACAGGGTGTAAGCGTCCGAGTCGCCGATCGCGTTCGTCGCAACGACCGAGACGATGACGCCGTTCGAGGGGCCGTTACCGGGAGTGCGGATCGTGCAGGTCGTGCCGGTGCAGTTCGCGACATCCACGACGCTACCGCCGAGCGTGCTCGTGACCCGGTAGTTGGTGATGGGCGAATTATTGAACGGGCCTGCATTCCACCGCATCGTGATCGTGCGGTCGCCGAAGCCTGTCGGAGCCAGGTTCGAGACCGGGTCGGGACGATCCTGAATAGACACGGTGATCGAGCCCCAGACGTATCGGTCGGGATCGTTCGTCGCATCGGCGACTTGGTACTGCAGGTTGACGTCGCCCGGCACTGCAGCTGCCGAGGCCGTGACCGTGAGCGTCGAGCGATCAGCACTCGGCTCGATCGTGATGCCCGCGGGCAGGGCGCCGCCGTCGAGACCGCGGATGTCCATGACACGGAGAGGCTTGCCGGGGAAGGGATTCGTTGCCTGATCGTTGGCCAGAACATCCACCGTCGTCGTCGTGCCACGCTTGGCGATCGCCGAATCGGGTGCGGGTTTGAGTAGCGGGCGGGTCGAGCCAACAATCGTGAGCTGGATACGACCCGAGTTGCCCTCCGCGACCGCATCCCGCACGGACATCGCAAGCGCCGTCGTCGACCCCTTCACCGCGTTCTCGTTGGCGCGCAGTGTCAGGAGGCTGCCGTTCAGCACGGAGGTGAAGCCTTCGGGCAGCGGCGCCAGCTCGGTGTAGACGAGCTCGTCGAGGTCATCCGGATACGGGTAGCTCGTGAGTTTGAGAAGGTCGATGATCTTCTCTTGCCCGGGCTCGAAGTCGATGGCGGCTCCGTTGAAGTCGGGGGGTTGGTTCTCCCGCGGAAGCACCGTAATGGGAAGCACGAGGATCGCGGTGCGACCATTCGGGTCGCTCGCCGAGGCGCCGTCCGTGACTTCGAACGAGATGGATGCCGGCCCGAAGTACTTGTCCGCTGAGCGGAAAACAAGGGTGTCCTCGTCCACGACGAGACTGCTGCCGTCTGCGTGGGTCGCACGAACCGAGTTCGCGGTCGTGAGTCGCACCTGCTTGCCACCCACCGCAACGATGTAGTCGTTGAGTTCGATCGTGAGCTCCTGACCGCTCACGACACGCAGACTGTCGGCACGCCGGTCGATCTGCGGGAGGGCGTCGCTGAAGCCCGGCACCCGGATGAAGGCGTAGCTGAACACCGTCGGGTCTTCGGGGTGGGTGACCTTGAAGGGGATGATCTGACTCGTGTCGCCGATCGTCACCTCGACGCGCTTATTGCTCGTCACCTGAGCCGACGATCCGAACCCTGGATAGATGGACAGGCCGAGGTCGCGAGTGTCGCCGTCGGCGAAGAACACGTTCGCGAGCACGTCGACGGTGATCTGGTCACGGTCGAGAACGTCCGAGAGCGTGAGAACCGAGTCCGAGGCGACCGGATACGCGAGGGGGGCATCCGGGTCGACCGTCACCCGGATGAAGTTCTGACTCGTTCCGCCCTTGTCATTCTCGATGGCGTAGATGACGCCATAGTCGCCGGGCTCGCGCGGCGGGGTGACATCGATGACATCCCCGACTATTTCTGTCGTCGTCTCGGGATCGTTGGGCGTCGCCGAAATGATCGAGAGGGGGCTGCCGTCGGGGTCGGAGTCGTTGGCGAGCACCTGCACCGACACCGTAAAGCCGGGCCGCACTGTCACGACGTCCACGATGGCAACGGGATTGCGGGCGCCGAGGCGCGGACTGATCCCGACACGAACGGTTCCGTTCGACCGTGCGCCGAGAGAGTCGATGACGGTGTATGAGAACGTGTCAGTGCCAGCGGAGTAGTCGCCAGCCTGGTAGATGATCGTGTCGGACTCGACAGACAGTACCGATCCCCGCTCGGGGTTCGTGGATTGGCCGAGCAACTGCACCGAGTCGCCGTCCGGGTCAGTTCCCGCGAGCGGGATCGTGATGCGCACCGTCTCGCCCGCAATGACGCGCGCCGTGACCGTCGGCGGGACGGGCGGGTTGTTGGTCGCCTCATCCGCCTCTCGCACGGCGATGCGCACGAGCGCCGTCGCTGCCTGACCGTCTGGCCCCGTGACCGAATAGGCGGCCGTGAAGTTGCCGGTCTTGTCGGGGGCCAGGTAGCGCAACACCCGGCCGGAGGCGAACAGCAGGCCTGAGTCGGGCGGGAGGGCCTGGTCGAGCTTGGGTTGCAGGGTGAGGTCGAGACCGTCCGGATGTTCGTCGTTGCCGAGAACCGGAATATCGATGGCCTCCCCCACCCGCACGGTCACGCTGTCGTCGTAGGCAATCGGCGGTTGGACACGCGACGGCGAGGGAATCTCGATGACCGTGATGACGCCGTCGGCTTCAGCGAGGCCGTTGCTGATGCGGTAGGTGAAGCTCACGGGGCCATCGTCGAGAGGCTTTTCGAGGCTCACTCGCACGATGCGCTGCTCGAGCACCTCGGCGCGCACTCCCGCGGTCGGGTCGAGGTTGGCAAGTCCCGTCACGAGAAGCACACCGCCCGCCGGGTCGACGTCGGTGCCGGCGACATCGACGCGCTCGTTACGCAACGTCTGCACGAACACGGTCTTGGGAACCGTGATGGGTTTGGTATTCGCGTTGGGGGGCGCGAGAACGTCGACGCGCACAACGCCGGTCACGGTCTGTGTGCCGTCTGTGACGACGTAATCGAGGTAGTAGCTCTTTACCGTGTCGCTGGAGAACCGGAATGTGCCGGTCTCGTAGCTCGGCGTGATGGTGACGTCGGTCTTCGACGGCACACTATTGAGTCGGATCGTGCCGTTTCCCCCGCGGACGTGCGAGAGGGGGCTGACCGTTACCTCTTGGCCCGCATAGGCGAGCACGACGAAGGGATCGGCGACGATTTCCACCTCGCCAACGGGTTTGACGCTCACCGACACGCTTCCGGATGCCTCATCCGACCCGTCTGAGACGACGAGGGTGACGATCTTGAGGTCACTCCCGGAGCCCGAGTCGGAGAACACGATCGTGCCCCCGGGCTTAGAACTGACAGCGTCGGGTGCCGCGACACTCGCGTTTGTCAGATAGAAGGGGTCGCCGTCCGGATCGACCCAGTCGCCGAGAATCTGATTCGTGATGCGTCCGCCCGACGGCACTGACGCTTTCGTGGAACGCACCTGCTCGGGAGGTGAGTTCTCATTGGGGCCGCGCACCGTGACGACGACTGTTCCCGTCGCGCTTCCTCCCCGGCCATCCGTAACCGTGTACGGGAATGTCACGGTTCCCGACGCGGTCGTCGCGAGGGTGAGCTGAATCTGCTGACGCTCGTTGATGAGGTCGATGCGCCCGATGGCCTCGGAGATCGGCGCGAGGTCGCTGATCACGAGCACGTCGCCGTTGGGGTCGTAGTCGTTCAGGAGAACGGGCAGCACGGTCGAGCGGCCCGGTCGCGCTCCAAACGCGTCACCGACGGCGACGGGAGGTAGCTGCACCTTTTCTTCCTGCGGGGGCAGGTTCTCATCATTCTGTTGATCTTCCGGCTCATCCTCCTGAGTGACGATGAGGTCGTCCCAGTTGTCGATGAGTTGGGAGGACTGCTGAACGGCCCACGTCTTGCCAGAGCGCCCATCGTTGAGCACAGTGAGCGGACCGTTCACGCGATAGCTCAATCGCGCATTACCCGAGATGCCCTGCAGCCGTACGGATCCGCCTTCCACTGAATCGCCCGCGCAACGGCGCCAGCTGTCGCCGTTCGTCCACGCCGCGAACGAGCAGTCTCCGATCGTGACCGCACGAGCAGCGACCCCCGACGTGCCATCAACGATCTGTCGTGCCGTAGCACCACCGACGGGAAGGCTCACGAGGCCCCCCGAGTAGGCGATGAGAACCTCGCCGCCCGCAGCAGTCGGCTGCGGTAGCACGGCTCCCGAGCCAGCACCGACAATGCTCGAGAGGTCGATCGATCCGTCCTCGACGAAGAGCCGGTCGTTCGTCGCATCCAGCACAACCCATCGCCCCGCGACCGACGAAATGGTCAGGTCGCCAGCGTCTGCGCCGAAGTCAACTTCCTGGCTGGATTCCACCGAATCGGAGATCGACGCATCGACGCGGTAGATCAGTCCAGACGACGGGGAGTAGGCGAACATGAGTCCGTCGGGGTCGACGCTCACGATCGCGTCGGTACCGAGGCTCAACGAGGAATCAGATTCGGCGTCGAAGCTCGGCAGGTCGTTGATGCCGAGAATCCACACCTCCCCCGTGCCGCCCTCCACGATGACAACTCGATCTCCCGCAAGGAAGATCTCCGGCTGGTTGGGAGGGAGCGCAATCGATTCGAGCACCTCCGACGCCGCGGGGTCGACGAGTTCTACCTTGTTCTCGAGACGGTCCACGAGAAGCACAATCGACCCGCTCTGTAGAACGTCGAGGTTGTTGCCCGTGGTCTCGACGACCGTATTGAGCTCGAGCACCTCGGTATTGGCCCTGCCGAGCGCGCGTTGCTCGCCATTGACGACCCACACAGCGCCATCAGAGAGGTCGAGTCGCTGGGCGGTGTACCCGGTGGACACGATCGCGGCCGTTGCGATGAGAGCGGCGACCACCGTTCCGCTCGTGAGCGTCGCGAAAAGAGCGCGGTGCCCGGCCACCCAACGCCTAAACACGGCGCGGTCCTGCGTCGCGCATCATTGCGGCACGTCCACGCACTTCTCGCTGGATGCCGCCCCGGTCTTTCCCTCGCGGTTGACCGCCACGGTGATACACACCCGGTCACCGGGCTCAGCGTCGACCACGAAACTCGGCTCCCGCTGCTGCACGGCCGATCCGCCGTCATAGGTCTGAATCTGGTATGTGTCCGTTCCCGTGAGCCCCGGGTCCGACCACGAGAACTCGACGATGTCGTCGGTCACGCGCGCGGTGATGTCGCTGACCGTCGGAATATCACTCGATCCGGCGCGAATGAGCACGAAAGTTGCTGTCGCGCCGAGCGCAATCACGAGTGCTGCCGCGGCGACGAGCCCCCACGCCAGCACCTGCATGCCGCGACTCTGGCGTGCGGGTGTGGTCCCGGTGCTGCGCGGAGCGGGAGCTCTCTCTTCACGCATCAGCGTGCCCACGCCGCTATAGGAACCCTGAGCTGATTCGGCGCGACGACGCCGACGACGTTGCGCGACCGACGCTGATGCAGACGCCCCACCCTTGATGCGCGTACGATCCTCGAGGTCGGCGACCGTCGCGAGAGCCCAGTCATCCATCGCGACCTCGACGGGGGTTTGCGGAACACCGATCTCGGACTCGACCGCCTGCAGTTCGTGGATGACCTCGAGCACACTCGCCTGCCGGTTCTCGGGTTTTCGTGACATGGCCTTCGCCAGGGCCCGCTCGAGGCTCACGGGCACATCGGAACGCCCGATGGGCTGCGGTTTGGCTCGATTGATTCGCGAGATCAGATCGGCCGACTTGTTCGACTCCCCCGGCACCTCGAACGGCGAACGACCCGCCAAGAGCGAGTAGACGGTGGCCGCGAATGCCCACACCTCAGACTCGATCGTCCCCGCCGTCTCATCCATGAGCACCTCGGGCGCCGACCACGGGATCGACATTCCGACCGCCTCGCGATCTCCGGACTCGCTCAGGGTCGCTGCAATACCGAAGTCGGAGAGCACGGGGTGGCCATACGCCGTCATGAGGATGTTCGACGGCTTGATGTCACGGTGCAGCACACCAGCGCGGTGGGCCGTCTCGATGGCGCTGCCGATCTTCACGGCGATACGCAGCACCTCCGCGACCGGGATCCTTTCGGTGCGGTAGCGCTGGCTGAGGGACGCAGAGCACAGTTCCATGACCAGGTATGGCCTGCCGTCGGATGAAACGCTCGCCTGGTACACCGTGAGGATCGACGGGTGCGAACTCAACTGCGCCATGAGATTCGCCTCGGCCTGGAACATCTGTCGAACCTGGTCGTTGACGACTTCGCTCAACATGACCTTGACCGCCACCTGGCGCCGCGGCATGTTCTGCTCATAGAGGAAGACGTCGGCGAACCCACCCGAACCCAGGATGTGGATGTGGGAGAAACCGGGAAGGGTCGGGGGTTGCGAAGGCAGACGGCGCGCCACGAACACCCCCTAGCCTCTCGTTGAAGTTCTAGCCATTGTAGGCAGCACGTGCCGTCGAGAACCCGGGGTTGCCCCCGAACGGGGGGCTTTGATTTGTACCCCCATTTATTGGCTAGATTCGAGGCGCGGTATCGCCGGGTTCCGCATGTTGCGGGGCCTCGAGCACATCCACCACGATCGTGGTGATGTTGTCGCGTCCCCCGGCAGCGAGTGCCGCATCGATGAGCGCGCCCGCTGTCTCCTCCGGGCTCAGTTGGGCGGCGAGATGGAGACGAATGCGGTCGTCGCTCACCTCTTTCGTGAGACCGTCCGAACACACGAGCATGCGCAAACCGGCGCGCAACGGCACCATCCAAAAGTCGGCGTAGGGTCGGGCGTTGAACCCGACAGCTCGAGTGATGATGTTGCTGTCTGGATGATGCTCCGCCTCGTCCCTCGTGAGGGCACCCGACTCCACGAGCTCCTGCACGACTGAGTGGTCGCGAGTCACCTGCACGAGCTCATTGCGCTCGAACGCGTAGACGCGGCTATCTCCAATATTGAATACCGCGAAGTACGGATCCTCGTCGTCGAGCGTGAGCACGAGTCCCGTCACGGTCGTCCCGACACCGAGCTCGCTATCGCCCGCGATCGTGGCGATATCGTCCGTAGCCGATTCGAGCGCATCCTCGACGGTTCTGGGGTCGAGAAAGTCCCCGGACGCAATCTCCGCGAGCCGGTCGACCACTGCAGCGCTCGCAAGATCGCCGGCAGAATGCCCACCCATGCCATCGGCAACCGCGAAGAGCGGCGGTTGCGCCACAAAACTGTCTTCGTTCGCGGCGCGACGACGACCCGTGTCTGTCGCAGCAGACCAGGCGAGGCGGATGATCGCACCGCCATACCCAGGAACCACGATGTCGTGACTCGCGCTACCGCCGCCGATCTCCGTCACAACATCTCCTCCTGGCTCTGACCCAACGCCTCCCGGCTTCCCTGGGACATCGGGAGCATGGTGAGAATGTTGCCATCACCAATATCCACCCGAGTGCCCGGTGAGACGACGACCGACTCGCCCTGACGAAGCTTTCGGGGCACGCTGCCCGGGATCGTGACCACAGACCCGTTCGTGCTCCGCAGATCGGTGACCACGATGGACGATCCCACTTGCCTGATCTCGAGGTGGGTCGATGAGACCTCTTTAAGTGGCGAGGGCACACGCACCAGTCGGGGAGCGGTGCCCCGGATTACTCTCGGGAGCGACGGCCTGCGTCCGAGGATGCAGGGCACGTCGAGCACGATGACCTGCGAGTGACCGCCGACCGTGAAGCTGTAGAAGTTCTGCGGGATGCTCGGGCTGGATCCGGGTGCAGTGGCCGCATCATCCGGCATCGGGTCGATTCGCCCAATGATGGTGCGCTCGAGATCCGGCCCCACGGCCGTGGGCTGCGGGGTGCGCTGCGGGACGATGACGGTGTCGTCGAAGTCCTCGTTCACCCGACCACTGTACGGCTAGCCGATGAACGACATGACGTGCTTGATGCGCGTGTAGTCCTCGAAGCCGTAGCTCGAGAGGTCCTTGCCGTAGCCCGAGTGCTTGAAGCCGCCGTGGGGCATCTCGGCGACCAGGGGGATGTGGGTGTTGATCCACACGCAGCCGAAGTCGAGGTGCTTCGCGAAGCGCATCGCCCGCGCGTGATCCTTTGTCCACACGCTCGACGACAGCCCATATTGCACGCCGTTGGCCCACTCGAGTGCTTGCTTCTCGTCGGTGAACGACTGCACCGTGATGACGGGGCCGAAGATCTCGTTCTGGATCGCGTCATCGGTCTGCTTGAGACCCGAGACGATCGTCGCCTCGTAGAAGTAGCCCTTGTCGCCCTGGCGCTTGCCTCCGAGCTCGACTTTCGCGTTCGAGGGAAGCGAGTCGATGATGCCCGAGACGCGCTCGAGCTGGTTAGCGTTGTTGACCGGACCGAAGAGCACACCCTCCTGGTCGGGGGCGCCCGTCTTCGCGTTCTCCCTCGCGTACGCGGTGAGCGCTGCAACGAACTCGTCGTGGATGTTCTTGTGCACCAGCACGCGCGTTGCTGCCGTGCAGTCCTGACCGGCGTTGAAGTACCCGGCGATGGCGATGCCCTCGACGGCGGCCTCGATGTCGGCGTCGTCGAAGACGATGACGGGCGCCTTGCCTCCGAGTTCGAGGTGAACACGCTTGAGATCGGATGCCGCGGCCTTGGCAACCTCCATGCCGGCGCGCACCGAGCCGGTGATCGACACCATCTGCGGCGTCTTGTGATCGATCATGAGCCCGCCGGTCGTGCGGTCGCCCGTGATGACGTTGAGGACGCCCTTCGGAAGGAACTCAGATGCGACCTCGGCGAGCAGCAGGGTTGACGAGGGGGTCGTGTCGCTGGGCTTGAGCACGGTCGTATTGCCAGCCGCGATTGCGGGCGCGAACTTCCAGACCGCCATGTTGAGCGGGTAATTCCAGGGGGTGACCTGGCCAATCACGCCGATCGGCTCGCGGCGAATGGACGACGTGTGATCCTTCATGTACTCGCCCGTGGCCATGCCCGTGAGGTGACGCGCCTCGCCAGCGAAGAACCGGATCTGATCGACGGAGAGCATGATCTCGTCGTCGACGAGGGACGCGCGGGGCTTGCCCGTGTCTTTCGACTCGAGGTCGGCGAACTCCTCCGCGCGAGCCTCCATGGCATCTGCGATACGGAAAAGCGCGAGTTGACGCTCCGCCGGAGTCGATTCGCCCCATTCCTCGAAGGCGTCCGCGGCGGCGGTGAAGGCAGCGTCGACGTCCTTCTTTCCGGAAACGGGCGAGGTCGCGTAGACCTGCTCGGTCGACGGGTCGATCACGTCGAAACCGGAATCGGCGTTCGCGGCCACGTACTCGCCGTTGATGAAGTTGCGGATCTCTCGTGCGCTCATGGCACTAACCTACCCAAGCCGCCCGCTGCGCACTAGCTTCTCCACTGCTGATTTCGTCAGTGTTTCGGCGCGTCAACTACGGATTCCCTTGTCAGCGCCGTCACTCACTGACACAATCGAGCCATGAGCCCCTCGCCAGTCGTCCCCGGCGGTCGCGCGTCAGCATCGCGTCCGGTGCACCTCGACGACGTCTCCAAGGCGATCATCGAGCAGCTGCAGAGCGACGGGCGCAGGTCGTACGCCGAGATCGGTAAGGCCGTGGGTCTCAGCGAGGCGGCGGTTCGCCAGCGCGTGCAGAAGCTCACCGACTCGGGCGTCATGCAAGTCGTCGCGGTAACCGACCCGATGCAGTTGGGTTTCTATCGCCAGGCCATGATCGGTATTCGAGTGGCTGGGGACACGACATCCGTCGCCGAGAAGCTCGGTTCACTTCCCGCCGTCGACTACGTCGTGCTCACTGCCGGCAGCTTCGACATCCTGGCCGAGGTCGTGTGCGAGAACGACGAAGATCTCATCGACCTTCTCAACAAGCAGATCCGGGGCATCGAGGGCGTGCAGTCCACCGAGACCTTCGTCTATCTCAAACTGCACAAGCAGTTCTATAACTGGGGAACCAGGTAAGGAAGATAACCATGAGCAGCACCGAAACAAGCGTCTGGAATGAGACCGAGCTGCAGCAGAAGGCCAAGGACCACCTGTGGATGCACTTCTCGAGGCAGTCCGTCATGGAGTCGGGTGCCGGGGTGCCCATCATCACGAAGGGCGAGGGCCACCACATCTGGGACTCGTCGGGCAAGAAATACATCGACGGGCTCAGTGGGCTCTTCGTGG
>CAYZHZ010000007.1:15147-34085 GCA_964477625.1 uncultured Salinibacterium sp. | reverse complement strand
CTCTCGGACTGGCCACCCCTCTCTCGATCACCGTCGCCACAGGCAAGGGCGCCGCCAACGGCATCCTGATTCGGTCGGCCGAAGCCCTCGAGACGGCCCACAAACTGAATACGGTCGTGTTGGACAAGACCGGCACGATAACCAACGGCACCCCGGTCCTGACCGACGTGCTGCCAGTCGTTGGTTTCAACGAGGACGAGTTGCTCGCACTCATCGCCGCGGCCGAACGCGACTCCGAGCACCCCCTCGCATCTGCCCTCGTCACGGGCGCAGTGGATCGGCATCTCGACATCCCACGGGCAACCACCTTCGAGTCGATCACTGGCCAAGGCGTGCGCGCCAAGGTGAACGGCAACACCGTGCTCGTAGGCAACCAACGCCTGCTGACCGAGGCCAACATTGACCCATCGAGCCTGATATCCAACATGGAGAAGCTTGCAGCGGATGGCAAGACGCCCATGCTTGTCGCGGTCGACGGTGCCCCTGCGGGAGTAGTTGGCGTTGCAGACACGATCAAGGATGGCTCAGCGGCCGCAATCGCGGACCTCGCAGCCCGAGGGATCGACGTCGTGATGATGACCGGCGACAACCGCACCACCGCTGCGGCGATCGCCCGCCAGGTCGGAATCGGCCGTGTTGTAGCCGAGGTCATGCCAGAGCACAAAGCCCGCGAGGTGCGACGCCTTCAAGCAGAAGGTCGCGTTGTCGGAATGGTGGGCGACGGGATCAACGACGCCCCCGCGCTCGCGCAGGCCGATGTGGGCTCCGCCATCGGTACGGGAACGGACGTGGCCATCGAGGCCTCTGACATCACCCTGATTTCAGGGAACCTAGGTGGGCTGGTAACCGCAATCGATCTGTCCCGTGCCACGATGCGCAACATCCGGCAGAACCTCCTGTTCGCCTTCGGCTACAACATCATCGGTATCCCGTTAGCGGCTGGCGTGCTGTATCCGGGGTTCGGTGTGCTGCTGAACCCCATGATCGCCGCCTTGGCGATGGCTCTGTCGTCACTGTCCGTCGTCGCCAATTCCAGCAGGCTCCGCCGGTTCACACCACAACCCCCCGCTACCCCGGCAACCCCGATCGCCAACCCGGTGGTCGAGATTGGCAACCACGACAATAAGGAGAATCTCATGGCAGACAACAACCAGCAGACATCAGACGCATTGGCCACGGATCCGGTCTGCGGCATGAAGATCGACCCGAAGACCGCGGCCGCAACCCGTGAGCACGACGGAACCACTTTCCACTTCTGCTCACTTGGTTGCGCAGACACATTTGACGCAGACCCTCACCGCTACGGCCACCCCCACCCGGAACACTGACCCAATTAGGGAAGGATCACGATGCACGGTTACGTCGGCAACAAGGACGCTCTTCTCGCCCGGCTTCGGAAGGTCGAGGGACAGGTCCGCGGTGTGGCGCGAATGATCGAAGAAGACACCTACTGCATCGACGTGCTTACCCAGGTGTCAGCCACGACCAAGGCGCTCGAGGCGGTGGCGCTCGCGTTGCTGGACGATCACCTTATGCACTGCGTGGCCGAGGCCAGCGAACAAGGCGGGCAGGTGGCTGAAGAGAAGCTGCGCGAGGCCAGCGCCGCCATCGCGCGACTCGTCCGTTCGTAGCTTTGTACGGTTCGCCTCGGGCTCACGGCGAACCGTACAAGCTATTCCCAGCAGAACTGGGGCAGGCGCTGTTACCCTATCGAGACCCAAAAGTGTGAGGAGGGACGGCGTGCCTACGTTTTCAGCGCTATCCGCCCCTCTCCTGCCTTGGTGGAAACGCCTCGCAATCATGCTGGTGGCCGTCCCGGCAATTCTCGTCGGGCTGCTTGCCATGCACGTTCTGACTACCGGGACATCCCACACCCCAGACAGTCACGGGTCGGCTGCCCACGTCTCGACGGTCGTGGACGAGTCAGCACCGGCAAGCGACATCGCCGACCATTCCCATCAGCCGGCCGACTGCGGCGGTTCATGCGGAACTGAGCACGACATGCTCGGCATGGCGTGTATTCTCGCGCTGCTCATGACGGCACTGCTGCTCATCGTTCACCTCACGCTGTTGCGGTGGGGATCGCTGCGTTCTGCAGCAAGCACGATCAGGGCGTGCATTGCAGCCCTGGCCCCACCACGTCCGCCTTCCCTCTTCGTTCTCTCTATCAGCAGGACCTGATTCCACTCCTCTGGCATAGGCCAGACGCGTGTCGCTTCGGCGACGGAATCACTACCCCACTGACAAAGAGAGAAGTAAATGAAAACACGCACGATTGCACTCGCTTCGGGTGCGCTGGCGGCCAGCTTGCTGCTGGCCGGGTGCTCCAACTCGATGGGCGAGATGCCCATGGGCGGGGCATCCTCACCCTCCGAGTCTTCGACGGCGCCCTTCAATGACACCGACGTGGACTTCGCGATGAACATGATCATCCACCACACCCAGGCCATCCAGATGGCCGACATCCTGCTGAGCAAAAGCGGTGTCGACGCGCAGGTCGTCGAGCTCGCCCAGAACATCAAGGCAGCCCAAGCCCCAGAGATCGAGACCATGAAATCGTGGCTCGACTCCTGGGGTGCGGATGGCATGGACGGCATGGACGGCATGGACCACGGGATGGGCGAGACCATGTCTGAGGACGACATGGTTGCACTCGAGAATGCCTCTGGCCCCGAGGCCAGTCGCCTGTTCCTGGAACAGATGACCGTTCACCACCAGGGCGCCATCGACATGGCTCAGATCGAGATCCTGAACGGTGAGAGCACCGAGGCCATCGCCTTGGCGCAGAAGATCGTCTCCGACCAGACCTCTGAGATCAGTCTCATGGCGGACATCCTCGCGACCCTCTAGGGCGCCCGACTCCCTGTACGGGGGCGACGTGTGAGCTTCATCTCCGCGTCGACCCCGTCAGCCGCCACGCCACGCGTGCGCGAGAAGGATCAACATGACTTCACACCACCATGCCCACCACGAGTATCAAAGCCGACGAGAACGGCGTATCGCACTCGACGCGTCGCCGCGACCGTCCCGGGCGGCGGCGAAGGATCGGCGATCCTTGACCTTGCGACGTTTCGCGCCGCGTGCTGTCGTTCGGCCGAGGAAGGTCAGTCTCAAGGCCACCGGAGCGTTCCTGATAATTGGTCTGATCGCAACGACCTACATGCTGCCCGCCTACGCCAACACGCTTCCGGTCGCTGTGGCGGCTCCGAATGCAGCCGTCACTAACCTCCAATCGCTGAGCGTGTCCGATGAGATCGCTCCCAAGGACACAACCCGCGACCCCTACATGGTCATAAGAACAACCCTCGGCGGATACCAGCCCTACGAGCACCTCGCGGACACGTTTGCGAACAACCCGAACTCATCGGTGCGATGGCCGTTCGAAGTCGGCGTTCCCATCAGCAGCTGGTTCGGCTTCCGGGATTGCGCAGGATGCGGCTCCAACCACCAAGGCATCGACCTCAACCCTGGCGAAGGAACCCCTATCCAAGCCATCGCCGATGGTGTCGTCACGGAGATCGGGAATCCGAGCGGCCCATTCGGGGTCTACGCCAAGATCGCTCACCAGATCGACGGACAAAACGTCTCCAGCCTCTACGCCCACATGCTTCAAGGCTCCCTCGCCCTGGCCGTCGGAGACACCGTCACCAAGGGACAACTGGTCGGCCAAGTCGGAAACACCGGCCAGAGCACAGGCCCTCACCTCCACTTCGGCATCTACCTCGACGGGACAACCGCGATCGACCCGTACCCGTGGATGAAAGAGAAGGTCGGATCGTGAACACCAACGCCAAGATTGCTGTCGGGTTTGTCGGGTTCGTGATCCTGATTGTGCTCGTCTTCATTGTGCTTGCCATTGCAATCCCCGTAGGCGCCGAACGACCCCTGGGCGGCGCGTCCACCGACCGGATCGGGAAGCAACAATGATCGAACCCGCGCCACGAGCCATCCCGGATGGCACCAGAGTCGTCATTGTCGGAGCTGGGCGCGCCGGGCTAGTGATGGCTTTCTCTCTCCTCCGGAAGGGGATGAGGCCGCAGCGCGATTTCGTGCTGATCGATGAGAGTGACGCCGGTACCGCGTTCAGGCGCGAGGCTGCAGGGACGCCCAGGGTGCGTCAGGCAGCATTGCCCGGTATCCGGCCATTGGGCAAACAGGACGACCCTATGAGCGTCGACCCTGCGCTGGCCAACAGGTGCGAAGTCCCATCGGAATTGGCGAGACGATGAGCGGCGTTACGGTCAACGACCGGGAGCAGGACGAGCATCGCGGATGAGACTATTCCATGTGCGCGATGGAGCGCGGTGTTGCCCGGCACGCTTGTCAACGTTCGGGTGACTGCTGACCTCCACTCTTCGTCAGCAGCGGAGGCTCGCGTGCACTCAGGTTCGTCGCTTCAAGAAAGCCAGTCGGCGTCGCGAATGGAATCTACTAGGACCACGTCGCGCTGGCCGGCGAGTGCACCCCAGCGCGCATGCACCTGGCTGGAGCGCGGATCGTCGGCCAGACCGAGAGGTCGTCCCAGCTCATATGCGGCCTCGGCGGTGCGGTATGAAGCGGACGATCGACTGCCCTCGATAATGATCGTCTTGGATCCCAGTGCGGCGATGAGGTGCTTCGCCCGCCACTTCGACCGCACCGTCGCTCGCGCGCCCGGCGGCACCTCACTGATCTGGCAGGATCTCGGCCCTCGAGCTGTCAGGCGATCGAGGCCAGCCGCCGAGACCGTGATGGTCTGCCCTCCCATAGCAAGCGCAGATCGATGGACCAGTTCGTCGATACCGCGGCCCTCGCCGGCGATCAGGACCCAACGTCGTCCGGCTAGCCCGGTCGCAAGCTCAAGAGCCATCCGACATCCAAACTCGCTCGGGGATGTTGCGCCGGTGAGCGTTACCGACGGTTTCAGCAAGCTGCCGGCCTCGCCACGGAGCCAAAGCATCAAAGGGGCACGTCCCCTGAGTGCGTCGAGCTGCCCAGGCCATACCTCCTGCGTTGGTGTAAGAAGTTCGAGCTTCATCAGTCGCGTCTGATCGATGATTCGAGCTACCTGCGCAGTGCTCAGCGAACGGATGCGGCTGCGTATCGCGGGACTCAGCGGAATCGCGCCATCATTGTGATCATGCACGGCTGTGACCAGTCGATTAGCGCCGCCGAAGACTGCGATTCCAACTGCGACGGCTGGCTCCCCGGACACTCCAGCGGCAACGAGGGCGATCCGGGCAGCAGTCTCCTCGTCCGGCAGGGTGATCGAACCAGTACGCCAGGCTGGCCCGTCCAAGCGCGTCAACGCGCGTCCTCAATTGAGGACGCGTGCGCTGCGCGAGCTGCCATAGCCGCGACATCGACGCGCCAGTACACGATGGAATGCCCGATGTGAATGAATCGAGGACCGGCTCCTTGAGCGCGCAATTTCCGCAGCTCTATGAGCGGGACCCGGAGTTCTTTTGCAACCTCTCGCGGACGCAGAAATAGGACGTTGCTTCGCGTCGTAGCCATGTGAAGTCCCCGGGAGCATTAGATGTGAGCAGGTGGAATGACGGCAAACCGTCAGGCTCGTTTTGCGGGAAACGACACGCAAGTACCAGCAGCGGTACTCCCAATGAACCGTATCAAATACCATCGGAATGGGGAAGGTTCTTTCGATTGGGCTGTGGATGATCTGATCGCGCTGTTGCGGCGTTGCGTTAGTCTCGACCCGTGAACGCCGCCCGTACCGATGTGCCCTCGGAATTCTCGCGTCGGGTTGTGGCAAATCTTTCGCGCCTGCAATCCGCGGCCGGCATGTCGAATGCGGCCCTGATTGCTGCGTCCGGTCTCTCGAAGAACTACTTCTACACGCGGCTGCGAGGTGAAGGCCCCTTCAATCTCGAGGACATTGCCGGCCTCGCTCGCGCTCTGCAAGTCGATCCTGGGGAACTGACGGCCGTGCCGCTCGGACAACTCGATCGCGATGTTCGGTTGGACGGGCGGGAGCTCAGCCGGCGCATACGACTACTTAACAATGGCGATCTCGCCGCGCCCGAACGCCTCTTGTCTCGTCTCGCTTCTGCCTCAGATCGTCCCGCAGAAGGCGTATGGGGCGAACTAATGAATGGATCGTCGGACATCCAGTCGGAGCGATTGCTCCGTGAAGTGGCCGCCCACTTCGATGTTCCGGTGAACTATTTGTTCGAGTCAGGGACAACTGAACTTGTCGACCAAGTGGAGGCAGAAATCGAGCTTAGAGACGCCCTCCGCCAGAGCGGAGCGCAAGCCGTGGCCGGTCGCGCGCTGGGTGAGGCAACGCCCGCGGCCCTCCGCGCGATTGCCAAAGCCATCAAGTCCATTAACAAGTGATCGGAACCGGAGTACCCATGGTCCGCACGGTGCTGCCTGGCACGGTCGAGGATTTGTTTGCGGCCGTGCCCGGAAAGGTCGACATGGAAGGGTTGATCGAGATCGTTCATGGCCAGATTGGGAAGCCGATTGCTATAGAGAAGGTCGGAGACTACAGCTGGGGCACGTTAACTGGCTTGCTGCTCGAGTCTGAGTCCGAGGTCCGCATCTTGCTTAGGGAGTGCGACCCGCCCCTGTACCAGTCGCATTGCCTCCTTCACGAGTTGGGGCACTTGCTCCTGCGACACGGCAACTGTGCATCTGATTTCGTGCCGAGGGAGGGGGCGCTGGCCGAGGGCGTTCTGGTTGCTCGTGGCCGCCTCCTCTCCGACCCTGCCGATGCGGACGAAGAGTTGGCCGCGGAAGCCGTCGCGTATTCGCTGGCACGACGACTACTGAGGAACGAGTCGATCCCCGCCGACGCCTTCGGATTGTGATCAACACTCTCACCGCCGTTGCACTGATTGTGCTCGTGTTAGCGCGCATACCAGCTGCAGTACAGCGCAGGGCCGCGCGGCCAGCGTGGATAGCTTCAGCGCTTGGACTGCTGGGACTATTGAGCATTGGCGTACTAGTACCAATACCCGTGACAGATTCATGGCTCGGGGGAACGAACATCATTTTCCTACTGCGGACGGTTTTCCCCGTGGCTGCGTTTTGGTTCTTGCGAGACGCGGTAGCGCTGCAAGCTCGGCGACCCAGTCGCCGCAACCGGATGCTCATCGCACTCTTCGCGATGGTGGCTACCCAGGCCGCTGTCTTTTTCACCATTCCAGAGCGGGGTACCACGGACGTCGAGTTCGTCGACGCCCACATGGTCTACGCTCTTGGGCTCGCTTGGGCGATTCTTTACGCGAGCCAGCTCATCTACATTGCCGGAGACATCATCAGGCTACTTTGGACGGTGCGGCGGACTCTCTTTGGCACATTCATCCTTGGCGCAATTCTGACCATCATCGGAGCGGTGGCCCTCATGATCCATTGCTGTCTCATCTTCGTGCAGGCGGTAAAACGGTGCCAGGAGATGGACCCGACATTCCCAAAGATCACCCCGCATGACCTCCGCCACACCGCCGCGAGCCTCGCGATCTCTGCCGGTGCGAATGTCAAGGGCGTCCAGCGAATGCTTGGACACTCATCGGCGGCCATGACCCTAGACGTCTACGCAGATCTCTTCGAAGACGACCTCGACGAGGTTTCGGCGCGTCTCGATGACTTGAGGACTCGGACCCTTGTGGGGTTTTCGTAGGTTTCCGGCCACAGGAGTCGAAAAGGCCCCGGAATCCTTGGGACATTTGGACTATTTCGTGGCGGTATCGCTGGGATTTGACGTTCTCCTCGGACCTCAGCCACCGGCACGGTTGCCACGCCTATTCCCGCAAGCACGGGTCAGTCGCTCAGCCTCGAAGGGCCCCTCTCAGACCCGGAGGCCGCCCAGCCCTCCCGTTCGATCCTCCGCGAGACGCCGCCCTTGATCGCTAGCTAGAGACGGCGCCGCGCCTTCGAATCCACCGGACGACCAGCCATACTGCTACGGCGACCACCCCGGCGAGCACGAGATAGTTGAGCAGCGTCGCATATCGATCGACGAGTTCGTATTGCGTGCCGAGTAGCGCACCGATGCCAATGAGCAGTGTGTTCCAGATCGCGCTGCCGGCGATCGTGAAGAGCGAGAAGCTCGCGAGGTTCATGCGTGCAGCACCGGCCGGTAGCGAGATGAGGCTGCGCACGCCCGGGATGAGGCGACCGAAGAACACCGCGCCGCGTCCGTGCTTCGTGAACCAGGCGGCGGCGCGCTCAAAGTCTTCGCGGTCGACGAGGGGGAGCTTGGAGAGCGCACGGATCGACCGCTCGATGCCGAGTCCCGCGCCGAGGGCGTAGAGGATGAGCGCGCCGACGTAGGCGCCGATGGTGCTCGTCACCACGACGAGCGGGAAGTTGAGGATTCCCTGCTGGGTGAGGTATCCGGCGAGGGGAAGGATGACTTCGCTCGGGATGGGCGGGAACACCGTCTCGAGCAGGGTGAAGAGGCCGACACCCCACTCGCCGATTGCGGCCATGAGGTCGGTGCCTAGTTGGATGAAGTTCATAGCGAGGTCGCTCCTGTCGCGGTGGTCGATGGGGTGTGTGGTGACGGTGTCGAAGTCAGGTCGTAGACGTTCACACCGCCGACGGTGCCGAGGGCGAAGTTGATGTCCACCCACTGCGCGATCCGGGCCGACTCGGTCGAGCCGCCAGTGCTTCCAGCGATGAAATACCGCACCTGCCGCGCGGCGACGAGTGCCTGGAATTGCTCGAGGGTGAGCGAGGGGTCAGTGCGTTTGTAGCCTCCCAACGCGATGACGGGCCGTCCCGTCGCCAGCTGGATTTCGGCTGCGCGAGTTGAGCCGAGCGCCGCGGCGACCCAGCGATAGCCCTCCCCGCCCGCACCCAGTGCAGCACCCGCGGCTGAAGAGATGGCGTTGGGGCTGACTCGATCGCTCGCCGCGGCACCCGCGACAGGATTCGAGCCGGTGTGCCGCACGGTGGTCGTCTGAATCGAGTACACGACTTGGCCGAGGCTGAGGCTCGCAACCGCGATGCTCAGGGCGACCAACGATGCCCGGCGACCACGGGGCGGGAAGGCGATCGCGAGCGCGGAGCCGACTCCGAGGATGAGCACGATCCAGTCGAGACCTGCGATGAGCGGGTTCCTGCCGAGAATCGCGAAAGCCCAGGCCGCGGATCCCGCAATGCACACCGCGAGCACGATGCGACTGCGAGGCGCCTGGCGTTGACGCCAGAGGAGCGTTGCCCCGATTGCGACGAGACCGGCGATGCTCGGCACCATGACGAGCGTGTAGTAGCTGTGGAAGATTCCCGACATGAAGCTGAGGGCTGCGGTCGTGACCACGAGGCCCCCGCCGAGTACGAGCACTATCGCCCTCGGCACGGACGTTCGGTCCCCGCGTCCGAGGAGAACGAGCGCGGCGACGAGGAGCACGAGGGCGGCGGGGAGGAGCCAACCGATCTGACTCGCGAGGTATCCGCTCAAGAGACGGTCGATTCCCGCTGACGACGAGTGCGCGTTGCCGAACCCGCTGCCGGTCAGTCGCCCGATGCCGTTATAGCCGAGCACGACGTCGAGAAAGCTGTTGGTGCGCGAACCGCCGACCCACGGTCGCGCGCTGGCTGGCACCAATTGGATGAGCGCGACCCACCAACCGGCGGAGATGACGAGTGCTCCGAGTGCGGCGAGGAGGTGCGCCAGGCGCCGTGTGAGGGTGACCGGTGCAGCGAAGAGATATGTACCCACGAGCGCCGGCACGACGAGGAACGCCTGCAACTCTTTCGCGAGAAAGCCCAGCCCCAGTGACGCACCGGCAAGCAGCATCCACCCGACCCGGGGGCGGTCGATGCCGCGCACGGTGAAGTACGTCGCCAGGGAGATGAGAAGCACGAGGAGGGCGTCGGGATTGTTGTAGCGAAACATGAGGGTGGCGACCGGGGTCACGGCCGCGAGCCCTGCCGCCACGAGAGCCGTCGCGGCGGGAAACCCCCGGCGAACGGTGGCGTAGAGCACTCCGACTGTCGCGACCCCGACGAGTGCTTGCGGAAGCATGATCGAGGCGGCATTGAGTCCGAAGATGCGAACGGACAACGCGATCGGCCAGAGCGCGGCGGGTGGTTTGTCCACGGTGATGGTGTTCCCCGCGTCGGAGGATCCGTAGAGGAACGCCGTCCAGTCTTGGGCTCCCGCCTGGGCCGCCGCCGAGTAGTAGGAGTTCGCCCAATCGTTGACCGCGGGATTGACCATGTACAGCACGGCGGTGAGCACGAGAAGCGTGCCCACCATGACGCGCTCCCGGTTCAGCTCCCACCACATCACAGGCCGAACACTTTCTCGCGAGTCGTCATCGACCGCACAATCGTCGAGGGATTCGCGGGAACGGCTCGGTGACGGAACACCCACACCCGCAGGAGCACGAAGCGCAGAACCGTGCCGACGAGGTTCGCCACGGTGAGCACGACGAGTTCGGTCTGGGCTGTCGCCGTCGGCAGTTCGGCGTGGAGCAGGGCCAAGCTGCTCGCCGTGATGGCCCAGGCGAGCCCGAAAACGAGGAGTCCCTGTAGGTGGTGTCGCGCGAGTCCGATGCGACCGCGCACCCCGAACGTGAAGGCGCGATTGGCCCACGTGTTTGCGACTGCCGTCGCCAGTAGCGCGACGAAGTTCGCGACCTGAGCGGGCAGCACGGATTGAAGCAGGAGGTAGAGCCCGGCGAACGCGATCGTCGAGAGCGCGCCGATCACGCCGAATCGAAGAACCTGTCCGACGAAGCTCGGTTGCCGAGCCGACAGCGGGTGCCGGCCGATCTCGTCATAAAGTCGCTCGATCGGAATGGTGCCGTTCGATAGTGATCGCGCCACGCGGGCGAGACCTCTCAGGTCGTCGAGCGCGGTGGCGACGACGTCGACGCTCGACTGCGCATCATCCACCCAGTCGACGGGCACCTCGTGGATGCGCAGGCCCGATCGCTCCGCGATAATGAGCAGTTCCGTGTCGAAGAACCAGCGTGTGTCGTCGACGAGTGGGAGGAGGCGCTGCGCGACATCCGCCCTCATGGCCTTGAAGCCGCATTGGGCATCTGAGACGCCCAAGCCCATTCCGTAGCGGAGGATCGCGTTGTAGCCGCGCGAGATCACCTCACGTTTGATTCCGCGCACGACTCGAGAGGTCGCAGTGAGTCTCGTTCCCACCGCGAGATCGGAGTGTCCCGTGATGAGGGGCGCGACGAGTGGCCCGAGGGCGCGGAGATCGGTCGACAGATCGACGTCGACGTAGGCGACCACCTCGGCTTCCGACGCCAGCCACGCGGTCTTGAGCGCACGGCCCCGACCCGCTTCCGGCAGTTCGAGCAACCGAACCCACGGAAACTCGTTCGCGAGTCGACGCGCGATGAGCGGTGTCGCATCGGTGCTCGCGTTGTCCGCGATCGTGATGCGCCACTCCTCGTGCAGCAAGTCGCCCAGGGTCGAGTACAGCTCGCGCACGCTCTGCTCGAGCGAGTGTGCTTCGTTTCTCACGGGTACCACGACGTCGAGCTGAATAGTCATGGTCAGACCCTCGCGGGCCATCCTTCGCGTCACCCTGACGCAGAGGGCGTCGGCGGTGAGACTCTTCTCAGAAGACGGCGGGCTTCTGCGCCACCGCACCCGTCCACCGGGTGAGGATGATCGACGTGAGCACGCCCGACGCGAGCACGCAGGCCAGCACGACCACTTGGAATCGCCCCGCTTCGAGAGGCGAGGCACCGGCGAAGATCGCGCCGACGAAGGCCCCGGGGAGAACCACGATTCCGGTGGTTCGCGTCTGGTCGACGGAGGGCAGCAGTGCATTGTGTATCGCGATCCGACCCAGCTCGACCGTGGACTGCCGGGGGGTCGCGCCGAGCGCCAGCCACCCCTCCACCTCATCCCAGTGATCGTGAACCGACGTGCGGAACAACCGCTGGCTGAGGATCGCGATCGTCATCGTGTTTCCGATGACGATGCCGCCGATCGCGAGCACGTACCGCGGAGAGAACTCGATGGCTCCCGTGCCGAAGACGATGGCCATGACGGTGAGGGGTCCCGCGAGCATCGAGACCGTGAGCGGGATGATGCTGCGCACGCCGCCCCGACCGCGCCCCGCTGCCGTGCCCACGGCCGCCACGAACATGACGACGAGACCGACCCCGACCCACACCGGGTTCTGGATGATGCCCGTGAGGATGAGGCTGAGCGCGGCGAGCTGCAGCACGGCGCGGGCGAGCGCGAATACCACCGCGCGAGGGTGCGGGATTCCGTACCCGCGCAGGCCCAGCGACGCGACGAGCGCGAGCAGGAGAAGCGCGATCGCCGTGGGGACCCACAGTGCCGCCTCATCCATGCCTCGACCCTAAGTGAGAACCGTCGAGTCGCGCGGGTGCACGAACAGCCACGACCGCACGGCCGCGAATCTGAATGCCGTACCCACGGCGAGACCGATGACGTTGGCGGAGATGTTGTCGGCGACGGGACTGGTGAGACCGAGCAGGTAGTGCGACACGGCGAGGCACGCGAGGGCGAGCATGGATCCGGCGACGCTGATTCCGAGGAACGCGAACGCTTCCCGCGCGACCTTCTGCCCGCGTCGGTCTCGGAAGGCCCACCACCGATTTCCCGCCCACGTCGTCGAGATCGCCGCAAGCACGGAGATCCCCTTGGCGATGAGTGGTGCACCCGCGACGTGCGCGTTCGTGAACCAGAGGAGCAGTGCGTTGAAGAGTGCGACGTCGACGACGAGACCGACCGCACCCACCATGCCGAATCGAGCGAAGTCGCGGGCGACCGACGCGATGCCCCACAGGGTCACGCGAGCCATCGCCTCGATGACGATCCTGCCGCGCATCTTCGACACACCCCACCGCCGTTCGGTGAAGGTGATGGGAACCTCAGCGATGCGGAGTCCGGCGCGGTGAGCTCGCCAGAGCATCTCGATCTGGAAGCAGTACCCGAGGCTGGCGATGTTCTCGAGACCGATCAGCCGCAAGGCGCTCGCTCTGAACGCGCGGTAGCCGCCGGTCACGTCACGCTGCGGCAACGCGAGAAGATGCCGGGCGTACAGGCTCCCCCCTCGCGAGAGCAGCTCTCGTGACTTAGGCCAATCGACGACTCGACCTCCGCTGATCCATCGTGACCCGATCACCATGTCGTGCGTTGCAAGTTTCGCCAGGAGGCGCGGAAGCTCCTCCGGGTGGTGGGAACCATCGGCGTCGCACTCGACGACGGTTGAGTAGTCGCGCTCGAGCGCCCACGCGAAGCCCGCGAGGTACGCCGCGCCCAGTCCCTCCTTCGCGATGCGATGCAGCACGTGGATCTGTCCGTCGCGGACTGCGTACTCGTCGGCGAGCTCTCCCGTTCCGTCGGGCGAGTTGTCGTCGACGACGAGCACGTGGGCATCGGGCACGCTCTCTCGAAGGCGTTCGATCGTGTCTGCGAGGTTGTCCCGTTCGTTGTAGGTCGGCAGTATGACCACGGTGCGTTCGATCATGATCACTCCTTGGTGAGGTGGTAGACGGTCGTGCGATGGATGAGCTGACTCGACTGCACGACGAAACCGCGCGCCTCGAGGTCGCTGATGTCGTCGGGCACTTGTGATCCGTGCGTGAGTTCGACCGCCCACACGTCGGTGTATCCGCCGAACGACGTTTGGGAGATGGGGCGGGTCTGATCCCAGATTCCGCTCGTGAGGTCGTAGCGGGTCACGAGGCCGACGTCGGCAAGGCCGTCGAATCCGGCAGGGTAGAGCCGCAACGCGAGCCGCGGGTCCCGGGATGGCTTCGTGGTCTGGTCGAAGACGACGGCATCGCCCGCAGACGCTGTCGAGTCGAGGTACTGCGAAACCTGCCGCCAATCGCTGCCCCCGTCTTTCGCGGTGGCCGACCGCTGAGCCAGATATACGGGGGCGCACGCCGCGACGATGACGGCGATGAGGCCTGCTGTGACCACCCGACGACCACCGAATCTGCGGGCGATCGCGACGACGCCGCAGGCCATGAGGATTGCCGCCGCGGGAGTGGAGAACGACAGGTACCTCACGTTGTACATGGGCGACACGAGCCAATTGCCCGCGAGCAGCAGGGCCGTGGGAAGCACGAGCCAGACCGCCGCGATGATCGTCAGCACACGCCGTCGCCGAGTCACGACGACCGCGACGATGGCGGCGAGGATGAGCGCCCACGCGATCACGGTGGCCGGCACCCCGCCGAACCACTGATTCGCGATGACGTTGAGCGGGGTGGCGTAGTTACGGTGCGCGAGAAACCTGATCTGGTCACGTTGCTGATAGCCGAGCACGATGATCGGCAGGCTCACGGCGATGGCGAGTGCAGCTGCGCGCAACCACGGGCCGAGATAGCGTCGGAAAACAAGCCCGACGACGACGGCGTGCACGAGAAGGAGCAACCCGAGGTAGAGGAAGAGATAAATGCTCGCGGTCATGGCGAGCCCGTAGGTCAGCCAGGCCGCGGCGGTGCCCCGACGGCGCACGAGCCGCAGCAGCAGGACGGTTACCCATACGGCGGCGGCCGCGCCCATGGCGTATGACCGTGCTTCGATCGCCATGTAGGTGGTGCGCGGCAGAACGATGAGGATCGCCCCGGCGACGAGTGCCGTGCGCTGGTCGGAGAGTTCACGCACCAGAACGACGACCCCCGCGACCATGAATCCCACGGCGATCGCGCTGGGCAGCCGAGTGGCCAGTTCCGAGGTTCCGAACACCATCGTCCAGACGTGGAGGAACGCGTAATACATGCCGTGCACCGCATCGATCGTCGAAAGTTCCGACAGGAGGCTCGGCAACGGTCGGCTCGCCGACAGCACACTCGCCGCCTCATCCCCCCAGTACGACGGCGACCATGACCCGACGAACCCGATTGTTCCGCCGAGCGCACCGAGAAGCACGGCGGGGTGCGCGAGGAGGGAGCGCGTACTGCGTGCGGTTGGCTGCGTCACTACGACGGTCACATCGCTCCCCTCGGGCTCGACGGTCGAGACCCGTGTTCACGATGCACCGGCGAGTTCGAGATGAGACCGGGAGAAGCCAGCCCGGTGATGAGAACGTCCTCAGGAACGCCCGTAAACGACGAACTGTGAAAGGACTCTCAGGGCGCTAACCACGCTCGGCGCCCGTTAGCCCAGCGACAGTCCCTACGGTCGAGGCTCACCTAAGCAAGAGGAGAGAGCATGTCGCTCGGGCGTTCGCCGGTCGGATCGAGACCACCCATCGCATTTCTCGGGCTCCTCGGTCTGCTCCTGGTAACCATCACGGGCACCGTCGTCGCGGTGGAGGCGCGAGGACTCCCGTTCGGCCTCGATGGCCCGTGGCATGACTTTCTCGCGAGCAACCGCGTCACGTCGCTTGAATCTCTTTCCCTCCTGTTCAACGTCGTCGGGGGGCCCGTCGTGATGACGATCGTGACGATCGCGGTAGTCGTGCTGCTGGTCGTGCTGCGGCGGTGGCGTGAGGCGGTGTCGATCGGGCTGACCGTGGCCGCCGCATCCGCTCTCAGTTCGCTCATCAAGACGCTCGTCGCTCGCCCGCGACCCTCAGACGCGATCGTGGATGTTGCGTCCGACTCGTTCCCGTCGGGGCACGTGACGACCGCCGCCGCCATCACGATCGCCGTTGCCATCCTGTTCCCGCGGGCGTGGGCGTTCATTCTCGCCGGCGTATGGATCTCGCTCATGGCCTTCAGCCGCACGTACCTGCTCGTGCACTGGCTGTCAGACGTCGTCGCGGGTGCCGTGCTCGGCGCATCCGTCGCGCTCATCGTGACCGGGGCGCTCCGCATGATCCTGAAAGAACCCTCACCGGAAGGCGCCGGGATCACGGGCTGACGTCAAGCCACCGACGACAATGTGGGCACATGACAAACACCACTCTGCCTGAGCACGTCCGTACCATCCTGTTCAACAGGGTGCCCGAGATCACGTTCGCCTTCTGGGTGATCAAGATCCTCTCCACCACCACCGGCGAGACGTTCGCCGACTACCTCAATGTCGATGTGGGTCTCGGTCTCACCATCACGACGTGGATCATGGGTGGGCTCCTCATCGCCGCCCTCATCGCCCAGTTCGCGACGAAGCGATACACCTCGGGTGTGTACTGGACGGTCGTCGTCTTGATCTCGATCGTCGGCACCCTCATCACCGACAACCTCACCGATGTGGCTGGCCTGCCGCTGTGGGCGAGCACGGCGATCTTCACCGCGCTGCTCGCGATCACGTTCGGCATCTGGTTCTACCGCGAGCGCACCCTGTCGATCCACACGATCTTCACGCGTCGTCGTGAGGCGTTCTACTGGGTCGCGATCCTCTTCACGTTCGCGCTCGGTACCGCCGCGGGCGACCTCATCACCGAGGCGCTCGGTCTCGGCTACCTCGTCGGCGTCATCCTCTTCGGAGCCCTCATCGGCGTCATCGTGATCGCGCGGTTCGTGTTCAAGGCGAACGTCGTGTTCTGCTTCTGGGCCGCGTACATCCTCACCCGCCCCCTCGGCGCCTCGATCGGCGACCTGCTGTCGCAAGACACCGCCAACGGTGGACTCGGAATCGGCACGACCGTGACGAGCGCCGTGTTCCTCGTGATCATCGTCGGCGTGGCCGCGTACCTCGGCATCAAGGTCAATCGCCAGCGTCGGGCGGCTGAACTCGAGGCACCGGCACCCCTGGTGAGCGCCTAGGCTCTCAGGCACGATAGGAAGGTGGACCGCGTGGCCCTGCGCATCCTGGTAGTGGAGGACGAGCCCGAGATGGCCGACCTCATCGCTCGAGGCTTGCGCGGCGAGGGCTACGCGGTCGACCTTGCCGACAATGGGATCGACGGCATCACGCTCGCCCGCGAAGACCCGTACGACATCGCCGTGCTCGACGTCATGTTTCCCGGGATGTCGGGGTTCGAGCTCTGCCGCCGGTTGCGTGAGCAGACCACCGGCATGGCGATCCTGCTCCTGACCGCGCGCGACGCCGTCGACGACCGCGTGCGCGGCCTCGACGCGGGAGCAGACGACTACCTCACGAAGCCTTTCGTGTTCGCGGAGCTCGCCGCCCGCCTCAGGGCCTTGCGTCGACGCGACGCCATCGGCGTCTCACGACTCGACGTCGGAGGGCTGCAGATCGACATGACGCGGCACGAGATCGTGGCCGGCGGAAACGAGCTCCGGCTCAGTCGCACCGAATTCGACCTCCTCAGACTGCTCGCGGAGAACGCGTCTCGCGTACTCCCCCGCGCCGAGATCATCGACTCGATCTGGGGCTCGGCGTCGTACATCGACCCCAACATCGTCGACCAGTACGTCAGCTACGTACGGAAGAAGCTCGACACCGTGGGTTCGCCCGTCAAGATCGTGACGGCCCGCGGGGTGGGATTCCAACTCATCGCGGCGCCCGAGTGAACCCACTGTCGCGTCTCACCATTCGCGCCCGCATCACGGGCGGGAGTCTTCTTATCGCGATCCTCATTTCGATCGTCGCGGGCATCATCATCTTCACCCAGGTGCAGAGAATCGTGAGCGACGCCCAGGTGAGGGTTCTCGAGAACGTCGAGGGTCCGTACCTCACCGCCTTGAACACGAGCGGTACCGATGACTTCGATCCACCCGGTCCCGACCAGCTAGTCGCCGTCGTCGCGCCTGATGGCGTGGTACACGTCAATACGTTGCCCACAGTGCTGGCCGACCAGCTCGACACCCTCCTCCTCGTTCCGGACAAGACTCGACCCGTCGACGTCGGGGCCGAGTCTTTCCTCGTTCGCGTGACGACGGTCGACACGAGCGCCGGTGTGTGGAGTGTGGTGACAGCGAATCGCGACGACTTGGAAGCAGCAGTTCTTAACCAGGTCGCATTCCTCCTCATCGCGAGCATTGCCGGAATCAATATCGCTTTCGGTGCGGCGTCGTGGTTCATCGGCACTGCGGCGCTCAGCCCGGTCGGACGACTGCGCCGAAGCGCGGCTCAGCTCGTCACGACGCCGGGCGATGAGCTGCTTCCGGTCGGCGCTGCTCAAGACGAGATCTCCGACCTCGCCCGCACCCTCAACGAACTCATCACCGAGTTGCGCGCGTCGGCCGATCGCGAGCGGCAGATCGTCTCCGACGCGAGTCACGAGTTCCGCACACCGCTCGCGATCATCCAGACCCGGCTCGAGCTCGCGCAGAAGCAGGCCACGAGTCTCGAGCAGATGCGTGATGACGTCGCCGCCGCTCAGCGCACGCTCGGACGCCTATCGGCCCTCGCGACGTCGATGCTCGAACTGTCCCGCATCGACGCCCAGGCCAATCCGGGGTCCTCGACGACCGAGCAGCTCGCCTCCGAACTCGCTGATGCGGCCGACCGCGGTCGGTTGCGCGTGGGCTCGAGAGACATTCGCATCGAGTATTCGAGCGTCGAATCATCCCCCTCTCGAAGCGTGGCGGTGAGCGAGGCCGACTTCGGTCGAGTGTGCGACAACCTCGTCAACAACGCCCTCGCGGCGATGGGCGACCGAGGGCACATCGAACTCACCCTCACCGTCGACGAGACGACCGCTCGACTGCGGGTCTCCGACGACGCCGGGGGCATGGATGATGCGTTCGTCGCGCAGGCGTTCGATCGGTTCTCCCGCGCCGACGATGCCCGCACGGGGGGTGGGGCCGGACTCGGACTCTCGATCGTCGCGGGCATCGTCTCCCTTGCGAGCGGATCGGTGCACCTGCAGAACGATCCGGGCGTCGGACTCTCGGTGGTCGCGGACTTCCCGCTCATCTGAAGGCGGCGACATTCGGTCATGATGAAGGCCGGCCGGAGCGTGGGCTCCGACCGGCCTTTCGATCGACTTATGTGGCAGAACTACTTCGAGGTGTCGTCGTTCGTCTCGCCGTCGTTGGTGCCGTCTTCGACACCCTGGTCGGTGCCGTTGTCGTCGGCCGTCTCGCCGTCGTTCGTGCCGTCCTCGACCTCGGTGCCGTTATCGTCGGCCGTCTCGCCGTCGTTCGTGCCGTCCTCGACACCCTGGTCGGTGCCGT
>CAYZHZ010000007.1:0-15047 GCA_964477625.1 uncultured Salinibacterium sp. | reverse complement strand
CCTGGTCGGTGCCGTTGTCGTCGGCCGTCTCGCCGTCGTTCGTGCCGTCCTCGACACCCTGGTCGGTGCCGTTGTCGTCGGCCGTCTCGCCGTCGTTCGTGCCGTCCTCGACCCCGCCCGTCGCGGCTTGCACCATGAGCGTGCTCGCCTGCGCGGGAAGGGCGAGAGCGATACCGCCGCCGACTACCGCGAGAACGATGACGCCCGCGGTGGCGAGAGTGGTCTGAATTCGCTTGCCCATGATTTTCCTTCTTTCTGTTTCGGCGATGGTTTTCGCCATGTCAACCACGCTAGAAATCCGTACGTGGGATCACCGTGAGAGTGGAAGCTCGATGATGGCCATGGAGCCAACTCCCAGGTGAGACTCGAGTTCGACGCGTCCGCCGTGCAGCGAAACGATCTCTTTCACGATCGACAGACCGAGCCCTCGCCCGTCGGTCGATCGCGAGGAGTCGGCCCGCCAGAACCGATCGAACGCTCGGGTGATGTCCGCGCGACTCATGCCCGGCCCATGGTCGGTCACGACGATGCGTGCGGCGCCTCCACGCTTCGCGAGAGTGATCATGACGACGGTGTCGGCGGCCGAGTAGCGCAGGGCGTTCGTGACGAGGTTGAGCAGTGCGCGCGTGAGCATCGTCGGAGCACCCGACACGATGAGTTCTGGCAGTTCACCCACCCTCACACGCGCGGCATCCCCCGGCGCGAGGAGTTCGACGGCGTCCGTCACGATGGCGGCAGCCTCGAACTCCCGCGTCACGATGTTCGTGTCGTGCGCGCCCCGGGACAGCACGAGAAGGTCGTCGAGTATCTCGGTGAGCTGAACGGTCGAGTTGAGCGAATGGCCGAGGATCGTGCGGTACTCCCCGCTCGTGCGCGGTCGACGCAACCCGAGCTCGAGCTGCGCCTGCAGAGCCGCGAGGGGCGTGCGGAACTCGTGGGAGGCATCATCCACGAATCGTTGCTGGGCCTCATAGCTCGCCAGAATCGGTCGCATCGCGAGGCTCGCCAACCAGTAGCTCGTAAGGGGGACGATCACGACGAGCACGGCATACGCGATGAGGATGCCGTTGCGTAGCGTCGAGAAACCCGCCTCCGCGGTCTGCATCGCGGAGTCCCTCTCCGCGACGTCGAAGTCGAACGCCGTCGTCACGTAGGCGTAGATGCCGAACCCGAACGCGGCGAACAGCACCAGCTGGATCACTGCGTAGGACAGGGCGAGACGGATCTTCGCCCGACGGAATATCATGCGGACGCGTCGATCGTGTAGCCGCTGCCGCGGAAGGTCGTGATCGGGTCGGGTTGTCCGTGAATGGAGAGCTTGCGTCGCAAGTAGCGGATGTAGGTCTGCACGACGTTGCTGTAGCCGTCGTAGTTGCTGTCCCACGCGTGATCGATGAGGTCGGATGCGCTCACGATCGAGCCGGCGTTGCGCATGAGGTAGTCGAGAACCGCATACTCCTTCGCGGTGAGATCGATGCGGCGACCCAGGCGGATGACCGACCTGGTCGAGGGCTCCATGCGCAAGGTGCCGACGCTGAGCGCCTCCGCGCGTGCGCGGGGGGCGCGCCGCAGCAGCGCGCGCACGCGAGCGAGCAACTCCTCGATGTGGAACGGCTTGGTGAGGTAGTCGTCGGCGCCGGCATCCAGGCCACGAACTTTCGCATCGGCCGAGTCGATGGCGGTGAGCATCAGAATCGGTACCTCGGGCGAGATCTCCCGGATCCTTCTGCACAGCTCGATTCCTCCACCAACCATGCCGGGGAGGCGCAAGTCGAGCACGGCCAGATCTTCCGGCTCGATCGCGAAGGTACGCAGCCCCTCTTCGGCATCGCTCGCGAGATCGACGGCGTAGCCCGCCTCGCGCAGACTCTGCGCGAGGGATCGTTGAATCGCGGCGTCATCTTCGACAACGAGAATGCGCATGTGTCCTCCTGTCGACACAGGATCGCGAGATCGAGTCCGAGAAAGGTGAGCGCTGGAGTGTAGAGAGGTGAGAGTCCTCTCAGAATGCTCCCGCCCCTGTGGACCGCGGAGGAATCGAATCAGCACTATTCCTGCGGGCGGCCGTGCAGTCCACAAGCTCGAGCACGTTGCCGACTGCAGATTGATCAGCAAGGCGATACAGCAGCTCGTCGCTGCGACGACGGGGACCGGCGATCCTACTTTTTGTAGGGTTTTCGGGTTGATTCGGCAGCACAATAGTGCGCTGATCAGCATTTTACTTGGCGGTACCGGTGGGATTTGAACCCACGGTGGGCTTTCACCCACACAACTTTTCGAGAGTTGCACCTTCGGCCGCTCGGACACGGTACCGGGAGCGAGTTTAGTACACAGAAGGCGGGGGTAGCGTCGGGATAGTGGAGTGGGTGATCGCGGCAGGGGCCGTCGCCGCAGCCGGGGTGGGCATCGCCCTGTGGTGGCGGTGGCTCATGCGGCGACAACGCGTGTGGAACACGCGTTTGGCCGAAGCCATACCCGTGAACTCGAAGTACTGGCGGGACAGGCGCAACGACGCCGGCGAGATTCTGTACGTCGCCGTGGGCGACTCGGCGGCGCAAGGGATCGGGGCCAGTCGGCCCGCGCACGGGTACGTCGGGTACACGGCGGCGATGATCGAGCGGGTGAGTGGGCGGACGGTGCAGGTCGCGAACCTTGCCACGTCGGGGGCGACCCTGGGGATCGCGATCGCCGACCAGCTGCCGCGGTTGGCGCGGCTCGAGCCGCACATCCTCACCGTCAGCATCGGGGCCAACGACATCGCGAACTTCGACGCGGGGCGCTTCGAGCGCCAGATCGGCGAGCTGCTCGACGCCCTACCGAAACACGCGATCGTCGCGGACCTCCCCACGTTCTACTTCCTCCCATCCGAGAAGAAGGTGCGCGTCGCCAACCGGCTGCTGCGCGAAGCGGCGGATGCCCGGGGCCTGCGCGTCGTCGACCTGCACGGGCGCACCCGGCGGTACGGCATCTGGGGTGTCGCGCGGCAATTCTCGGGCGACCTCTTTCACCCCAACGACCGCGGCTACCGGGTGTGGGCGTCCGCGTTCGAGTCCGCGGTGCGGGAGCGGCTCGAGACCCTCCCGTAGGTCGCCGCCGCCACGAATACCGCGCCGACGACGAGCGTCATGCCCACCCCGATGAGCGGCACCTCGGCCCCCACCAGGTACGGCTTGTACTGACCCAGCCCGTCCCCCGTGTCGAACACCATGAGACCCGAGGTGCTGCTGAGCGCGAGCGGGCTTGCGACGTACCTGTCGATAGACGCGACGAGCGCCACGGATGCCCCCGCCACCGTCACCACCCCCGCGAGGAGCACACCCCACACGGCCAGGCCCGCTCGCGTCATCCTCTCCTCCACCGGATCGCCTGAAGAAACAGTGCCCCCACCCCCGCCGCGATCCCCACCACGAGCAGCCACGGAGCCACCGCCCCCAGCACCCTGGGCACCACGTAGAACGACTGCACACTCTCGGGGTCCGGTGCCGTGAGGGCGAGAGCGGCCAGAGCGGTGACACCGGCGCCCGTGAGGGTGGCGGCGAGCAGCCAGAGCACGAGCATCCACGGGTTGGGTCGCATGTTCGAGAGACTACCCCGGTGGTTTCGATACGCCGCTCCGCGGCTACTCGACCACCGCCCCCACCGACGATATTCAATACCCCCGGGGGTATACTCGATGCATGACCACACCACGCCGCATCATCATCGTCGGCGGTGTCGCGGCCGGCATGTCGGTTGCAACCCGACTGCGTCGCCTCGACGAACACGCGCAGATCACGGTGCTCGAGCGCGGCGAGCACGTCTCGTTCGCGAACTGCGGACTCGCCTATCACGTGGGTGGCGTCATCCCCCGACGCGAAGACTTGCTGCTCAACTCACCCGAGCGTCTCACCGCTCGCTTTCGCCTCGACGTGCGCACCCGGTCGGAGGTGACCTCCATCGACCCGGGCCACCAGACCGTGACGGTGAACGGAGAGACACTCCCTTACGACGACCTGGTCATCGCCACCGGTGCCGCTCCGCTCGTTCCCGAGATCCCCGGCCACGAGCGCATGCTCTCGCTGCGGTCCATCGAAGACATGGATCACATCACCGACGCGATCGACGACCTCCCCCCAGACTCCCCCATCGTCATCGCCGGTGCTGGCTACGTCGGACTCGAGCTGGCCGAGAACCTCACCCACCGCGGGTTTCAGGTCACCCTCGTGCAGCGCGGCGACACCGTGCTCGCGCTCGACCCCGAACTCTCGTCCGTGGTCGAAGACCACCTCTCGCAGTCGGGGGTGAACCTGCAGATGGGCACCACACTCACCGCCGTTCACGACGCGACAGTCGACCTCGACAATGCGACCACCGTGCCCGCTGCGCTCGTCATCTCCGCGATGGGAGTGCGGCCCGAATCCGACATCGCCGCCGCGGCGGGTGTGCGCACCGGCCCGTCCGGCGCGATCGTCGTCGACTCCGAGCAGCGCACCAGTGTCGACCACATCTGGGCGGTAGGAGACGTTGCCCTCAAGGTCAGCGCGATCGACGGCTCCCCCCGACCCGTGGCACTCGCCGGCCCCGCCAACCGCGACGGGCGGTACCTCGCAGACGCCCTCGTCTCCACCGCTAGGAGCCTGGCACCCCGCCCGTCGTTCGCGACCGCCATCATCGAGATCTTGGGGGTGACCGTAGCGAGCTTTGGTGCCTCAGAGCGGTCGCTGAGTGGCACGCAGCGCCGTGTGCGCATCATCCACACCCACCCCACCTCGCACGCGACCTACTACCCGGGCGCCGAGGGCATGTCGATCAAGCTTGTGGTGGATGCCGACACCGACCTCATACTCGGGGCGCAGATCGTCGGCGGCAGCGGTGTCGACAAACGCAACGACGTTCTGCTCACCGCGGCGAGCGCTGGCCTCACCGCGAGCGCGCTCGCCAACCTCGAACTCGCGTACGCTCCCCAGTTCGGGTCGGCGAAAGATCCGATCAACATGCTCGGGTACATCGCCCTCAACCTTCGGGACGGGGTGAGCCGCACCATCCAGTGGTCCGAGCTCGACCGAGAGATCGCGGCAGGAGCGACCCTCGTTGATGTGCGCAGCGCCGAGGAGTTCTCGGCGGGAGCCATCCCCGGATCTGTCAACATGCCGCTCGACGAGCTGCGCGACCGTGCGCAGCAGCTCCCCGGCGGCCGTGTCGTGGTTCACTGCCAGGTGGGCCAGCGCGGGCACACCGCCGCTCGCCTGCTGAACCAACTCGGCTTCGACGCCGTCAACCTCGACGGCGGCTTTCGCACCTGGCTGGCGGGGAACCGATCCCGCCAGCCCCAACCCCTGGGAGCCCCATGAACAGCATCGACACCACCGCGCTGAACCAACTCGACGGCATCACGCTCATCGATGTGAGGGAAGAGCACGAGTACATCACCGGGCATGCACCCACGGCGAAGAACGTGCCCCTGAGTCGTTTCGTCGATCGGGTCGACGAGGTGCCACGAGACCAGACCGTCTACATCATCTGCGAGAGCGGCGGACGCTCCGCTCAAGCGGTGCAGTGGCTCGACGGTCAAGGCTTCGACGCCGTGAACGTTGAGGGGGGAACCGCCGCGTGGCGCTCCGCTGGCCTGCCGATCGAGACGGGCAGCTGACCATGTGGCCCTTCACCCGCAAGTACCGCACTGTTACCCCGGCAGAAGCACGCGCATTGCTGCGCTCGGGTGCCACCCTCGTCGACGTGCGCAGCCGCAAGGAGTGGGACTCCGGTCATGCACGCGAGGCCCGGCACATCCCGCTCGACACCCTCGAGCAGAAACTGTCGAGCCTGCCCGTGACGACACCGGTTGTCGCGATCTGCCATTCGGGCGTGCGCTCGGCCTCAGCCGCGCGGATGCTGGCCGCCCGGGGCTACGACGTGTGCAGCGTGCGCGGCGGCATGATGGCCTGGAACCGCAGCACGTGACCGGTAGTGACAATCCCGAAGAAAGGGGCACCGCGATGAGCACCCCGACCCACGACCCCGAAGCGATGAAGCGCATCCTCAACCGACTCAAGCGTGCCGAGGGCCAGCTGCACGCCCTCGTGACATCCATCGGGCCCGAATCGAACTGCCGCGACGTCGTCACCCAGCTGGCCGCGGTGAGCAAAGCGCTCGACCGTGCCGGTTACGCCATCATCTCCAACGCGATGCTGAACTGCGCGACCGACGATGCCGACGGCCCCGGAAACCACGACGGCATGACCCCAGACGAGATCGAGAAGCTCTTTCTCAGCCTCGCCTGAGCGCCGCCGGTCGCAGTGTCACCAGCCCCACCTAGGCTGGCCGCATGGCCCGAGCAACCACCGCGTTCCGCTGCACCGAGTGCGGCTGGACGAGCGTCAAATGGGTCGGCCGCTGCGGCGAGTGCCAGCAGTGGAACACGGTCGTGGATGTTGCGGCGCCCACCACGCGCGTGACCGCCGTAGCCCCCACCTCCGGTGCCCGCGCCATCACCGAGATCGGCGCCGACTCGGTCGCCCACTGGCCGAGCGGTATCGCCGAGTTCGATCGCGTGCTCGGCGGCGGTGTCGTGCCGGGTGCCGCCATTCTGCTGAGCGGCGAGCCCGGGGTCGGCAAGTCGACGCTCCTGCTCGAGGTCGCGTCGCGAGCCGCCGCATCGGGGCAGCGGGTGTTGTACGTCACGGCCGAAGAATCCGTGAGCCAGGTGCGCCTGCGCGCCGAACGCACGGGCGCGCTGCAGCCGTCACTCTTCTTGGCAGCGGAGACAGATCTGGCGACCATCCTCGGCCAGATCGATCAGGTCGACCCGCAGCTCGTCATCGTCGACTCGGTACAGACGGTCTCCTCCGGCATCACCGACGGACTCGCGGGCGGACCGTCCCAGGTGCGCGAAGTCGCCTCCACACTCATTCGCGTGAGCAAAGACCGCAACCTGCCCGTGTTGCTCGTCGGCCACGTCACGAAAGACGGGACCATCGCCGGGCCGCGCCTGCTCGAGCACCTCGTCGACGTTGTGCTGCAGTTCGAGGGCGACCGGCAAACCGCACTCCGGTTCGTGCGCGCACACAAGAACCGCTTCGGGCCCACCGACGAGGTCGGCTGCTTCGAGATGACCGGGGAAGGCATCTCGCAGGTAGCCGACCCGTCGGGGTTGTTCCTCTCCCGCGCCCGCACCCCCGTGAGCGGCACGTGTGTGACCATCACCGTCGAGGGTCGCCGCGCGCTGCCCGTCGAAGTGCAGGCTCTCATCGTCAAGACGCAGGCGCCACAGCCGCGCCGGGTGGTCAACGGCGTCGACTCGTCGCGCGTCGCGATGCTGCTCGCGGTGCTCGAGCGACGCAGCGGCCTCGCCCTGTCGAGCTTCGACGTGTACGTGAGCACCGTGGGGGGCATCCGCCTCACCGAACCCGGTGCCGACCTCGCCATCGCGCTCGCCATCTCGAGCGCTTACCGTGACAAGGCGTTTCCCGTGACCCTCGCCGCCGTCGGGGAGATCAGTCTCGCGGGCGAGATACGGCCGGCGTCCAACGCCAAGCAGCGCTCGGCCGAAGCGAAACGGCTCGGGTTCTCGTCTCTCGTCGACTCTGAGGCGGTGCACCTGCGCGAAGCGCTGCGGGTCGCGTTCGCGGGGTCGACAGCGGAGAAGATCGACGTACCTGACTTCTAGGTGGTGTCGGGTTGGGGCGCGGCGCGTGCGCGTGCGTGCTGCCATGGGTGCGCGAGCGTGGGGCTGGGGTGCGCGTGCGTGCTGCTGCGGCGGAGGCCACTAGTCGAGAACCGACGGTCCCCAGTCCTCGACCTGCCAGCTGATCCAGCCGTTGAGGCGCTGCAGGCTCACAGCCACCGAGTCGGTCTCCCCCGTGATGTTGGAGGTGCGGATGCACGTGAACGTCTCGCCGATCATGAGCGGCGGCGCCGGGCACTCCACGGTGATGTCAGCGCCGAGCGCGGTCGCGTCCGCGGTCACGCTGCGTTCGACCTCCGTCGAGAAGGAGTCGGGCAGTACGGAGATGAGCAGGCCGGGCAGCACGAGCACGCCCGCGAGCACCGCTCCGACCGAGCCGGCGAACGCGCCGAGCGGCGCAAACCCTTTGCCCGTCTGAGACCAGGTGCGGAGGGCGCGCACCACCAGGTAGCCCGGCTCGGTGAGCAACGCCCACCATGCCGACGCCGGCTTGCGGTGACCCCAGGTCTGCAACACGAGCTTGTCGTAGGCGGCGAGCCCCAGCACCAGCACGTACGGACCGAAGAGCACGAGCAGCATGAGCGGCAGATTGTGTCCGAGGTCGAGCACGGTAATGAGCAGAATGGCCACCACGAGCTGGATGAGCGGCATGAGACCGATGGCCCACACGGCCACGGTGTAGGTGCGCATTTTGCGCAATTCGCGTTCGGGCGCGTACCCGTCGGTACCCATTTCCTCGGCGAGAGCCGAGAGGGTGGATGCTGCGGGCGCGGTGTTCGCATGGGCCGTGGCGCGCTTCGGGCCGGGCAGGTAATCGTCGACGAACGTCTGGCTCACGGGAGGCTCGAGCTCTTTGAGCGTCATGTCGAGCAGGGGCTGCGCGCTCAGCTCCTCGTGGGCGATGGACTCCTCGGTCGCGATCTCTGACTCGAGGATGGGTCCCATCTCGCGACGCTCGCGTTCGCGCTGCTCGCGGCGGCTCGGAAGCTCCTCATCCCGGTACGGCAGGCGGGATTCGGGCTCATCGTCGGCAAAAGTGACACGCGTTGCGGGCTGGATGACGATCGGCGCACGGGCCTCCGAGGTGTGCTCGGTCCACGCCTGAGCGTCCCACCAGCGAAGCTGTGGGAGTCCCAACGGGTCGGGGTACCACCCTGCGGGCACACCGAAATTGTTGTCATCCACTCACCAAGAGTAACCGGCGAACCTAGCTGAGAGAAAGTTGGTTCTACCCCTGCGACACGCCCACTTCGGGGGAACCCCCCGGTAACCTTCAACTATCTAGCGAAACTTTACGTCTTGCGCCATTTTGTGCGAGGAGTAAATTCTTCTTCACCGGAGAGGTCAAACTCAAAGGGACAGAAAAACCCCCGAATCCGCAAGGAAGCTCGGGGGTTTTTCGCGTGCGGCGACGTGGCGCCGCACGCGAAAAATAATAGACACAGCCGCGTGCAAAACGGGCCGCGGTGACCGCCGCTATACGCTCGATACTGGCCCGTTGCTGGTCTCCTGGTCCTACCATTGCCCCATGACGATGGACACCATCCTCACTGCCCTCGCGATCGTGTTGAGCGTCGTGAGCGTCGCGCTCTCCGGCTGGTTCTCGATCCGCACGGCGCGGCTCAGCCACAAACTCGCGGATGAGCGCGCCGAGCGCGAGGAGGCGCAGTCCGCCCTCAAAGCGGCTGAGCGCGTGTACGAGCCGCTCGCGCAGTCGGCGGCGGAACTGCAGTCGCGCATCTTCAACATCGTCGAGTCGGGGTGGGTGCCCCTCATGAAACGGTACGAGAGCCACGGCGACTACGCGAGCGTCTCCACGGCGTTCCTGTTCGCTCACTACTTCGGCTGGATCGAGGCGCGGCGCCAGGCGGTGCTGTCCTCGAGCGGCGAAGGAGGACGAGACCTTTCTGTTCAGAAGCTCATCGACGGCGTGCTGAAGACCCTCCGCCGCAGCGAGGACAGCGAAGGCTTCCTGTTCTTCACGACCGAGCAACGCGCCATCGGGGAACTCATGCTCGAGTGGGAGACCATCTCGAAGCAGAGGATCCCCAAGGTGATGGGGTACGCAAAGTTCGTGGAACGCTATCGCGGCGACGAGAGCTTTCGCCAGTGGTTCACGCCTGTCGACGCGGGCATGGGACTCGTCTCGAAGGGCGATGTTCGACGGCTCGTCGACATCCAACGCGCTCTCGTCGCCCTGATCGAAGAGCTCGACCCGAAGCGCAAGTACACGGCCGGCTACACGCTCGAGCCGATCGACCTCACGCAGTAGAGTCTCGACACGCTCGACCACCGGTGATCGAGCGTGTCGAGATCAGGCCGTGAGTCCGCGCAGGTACTCGTTGATCGCGCTCGACAGGTCGTGGTCGATGGGGAACGGCTCGCCGTCGAGTTCGCGGATGGGCGCCGCGAGTCGCACGCTCGACACGAGCCACGCGGCATCCGCCTCTCGCAGTATCTCGGGAGTCGTGAGCTCGAACGCGGTCTGCATGCCGAGCGACTCGGCGTAGCGGAACACGTTTGCCTGCGTCGTGCCATCGAGGATGCCGAGGCCGGTGCCCGGTGAGTAGAGGCCGTCACCGCGCCGGTACACGACCGTGGAGGTGGGGCCTTCGAGGATGATGCCGTCGCTCGAGACGAAGATCACGTCGTCGGCATCGCGCCGGGCGGCTTCGCGGAACACCGCGCGGTTGATCGCGTAACTGAGGGTCTTCGCGCCGGCGAGCAGCCACGGCGAGGTGGACTCGACGTCGTGCCGGTACCCACGGTCGAGCATGATGACGCGGATGCCCTCCGCACGCTGGCGCGTGAAGTCCGGCGAGTGCGCCGCGTACACCCACCCCGTGGGGCGTGCGCCACCCTCGATGCCGCGGGTCAGCACGGCCTTAACGAAAGCCTCCGGGGCTGGGGGGAGTGCGGCAGCGGCAGCGTGCACGGCGTCGCGCCAGACGGCGAGATCCGGCGCGGGGAGCTCGAGCATCCTCGCCGACTTGGCGAAACGCTGCAGGTGGTGCTCGAGCGCCTGCGGGTGGCCGTTGCCGACGCTGATGGTTTCGAAGATTCCGTCGCCGCGGGTGGCCGCGAGGTCGAGCACGGTGAGCTGCGGCGAGTCGGGGTCAGCGAAGGCGAACGGGGGTGCCGCGGGATCGTGGGCGGGGGCATCCGCTGACGGTCGGTTCAGGATCGCGAGCACGTGCTGGGCCATGGTGACCATCCTGTCAGGGAGTCTGAATGGGGATGCTCGACGTGTCGTAGTTGGGCGATCGTCGAGGGATGAACAGGCCCACGATCACGCCCGCGAGCGCCACCGCCGTGCCCACCGCGAATACCCACGCGAACGAGGCGCGCGACGGCACTGCCACCTCGCCCACCATGATGAGCTGGCTCGACAGAATGATGCCGACGATGGTGGCCGCGATAGACGACCCCAGGGTACGCATCACCGAGTTGAGACCGTTCGACGCCGCCGTTTCGGTCGGCGGCACGGACTGCATGATAAGTGTCGGCATTGCGGCGTAAGCGAACCCGACCCCGATTCCAGTGATCGTCGACACCAGCAGCGCGTGCCACACCTCATCGAGCAGCACTGTGCCGAACGCGAAACCGACGGTGATGATGAGGCCGCCGAGGATGAGGCTGAACCGCGCACCTCGCGCGGCAGTGACCCTGGCCGCGAACGGCGAAACGAAGAACATGGCGATGCCCAGGGGCATGAGACACAGGCTCGCGATCAGGAGCGGAAGGCCGAGACCGACCCCGCTCGCGACCGGTGCCTCCAGCACGACTGGCAGCGACGCGGAGACGACGAAGAATGCGAAGCCCACCGAGATCGACGCGAGATTGGTGAGCAGCACGGGGCGACGGGCGGCCACACGCAGATCGATGAGCGGGTCATGGATGCGCAGCTCCAGGTATCCCCAGATGGCGAGCACGACGAGACCGCCGATCCCCAGTCCCAGCGCGACGAACCCCCACGTGGTCGCCTTCGAGATCGCGAGCAGCACGCACACGAGCCCGATCGCGAGACCGAGGGCACCCGCGAAATCGAAGCGCCCGCCGGTGCGCAGGGTGCTCACGGGAATGATGGTCGCCACGAGCACGATCGCGAGTAGGCCTAGCGCGCCACCGAGCCAGAACAGAAAGTGCCAGTCGAGGTTGTCGGCAATGAGTGCCGCCAACGGAAGGCCGAGCGCCCCGCCGATTCCGAGGGTCGCGCTCACGAGGGCGACTGCGCCGCCAAGGTTCTTGGGATGGATGACGTCGCGGAGGATGCTGATGCCGAGCGCGATGACGCCGAGGCCGAAGCCCTGCAGCACGCGGCCCACGACCATCGGGATGAGCGTGTTGGAGAGCGCCGAGATCACCGAGCCCGTCACGAGCAGCGCGAGCAGGATGAGCACCATGCGTCGTTTTCCATACATGTCACCCAGACGACCACTGATCGGCGTGGAGATGGCCGCAGCGAGCAAAGTCGAGGTGAGCACCCAGCTCGCATCGGCTGTGGAGGAGTCAAGGAAGACGGGGAGCCGCGGAATGATCGGCGTCACGAGCGTCTGCATGAATGCCGCGATGAGTCCGGTGCCCGCGAGGGTCGCGATCATGGTTCGGTCGCTGCGGACTCGGGTGAGCTTGCGTCGTTCCCGCGGACTCAGCGAGCCCGCGTCGTCGGAATCGGTCACAGTTCACCCTACGCCTGGTTGACGTGTCGACTTTCGCGCGGGGCCGTCGCCGTGTCTTCTCCTCCACACCATCTATCGCTCGATGATTTTCCACGAGATAGTGTGCCGCTCGAACATAGTTTCGAACCTTGATTGGATGGATGCATGGATCTCGGCTTTCTCACCACGGCACCCTTCGCCGTGCCCGACGTGAGCGACTTGCCTGATCTGGCCCTTCTCGATGCTCAGCGCCACATCGCCGAGATGCGCAGGCGAGCGTGAGCGCCCGGCAGGCGCGAGTACTCGTCACGGTGGCGGTCGACGCGACGCCCGTGGCCGAGGCCGTGCGGTCGGCGACGGTATCGCTCGATGCGGCCCATGCGATCCGGGCGGGCCTCGGTTCACCCACCGAGCTCATCTCCTCGCAGCAAGTGGATGATGCGGCACGACTGCTCCTCGCTCAGGCCGCGTCGGTCACGGTCGAGAGACTCGCTGCGCTCGCCCGTGACGCACGTGCGCAACTCGACGTCGCCTCCGTCGCCGACCACGAGCGACTGCTTCACTCGCGCCGCACGTTCCGAGTGTGGCGGCGCGGCGATGGAATGGTCGTCGCTCACGGGCTTTTCGGGCCCGAAGACGGCGCGATCATGCTGTCGGCATACGATGCCGCGACCTCACCCCGACGCGGAGGTCCGCGCTTCGTGGATTCATCGGCGTCGAACGAGCCTGCCGACGATCGCACCGTTGAACAGGTGGCGGCCGACGCGTTCGTCGAGCTCGTTCGCCTCGGAGGATCGGTGGATGCCCGAGCCAGCGGTTCCGCACGGCGAATACTGCGTGGTGCCGCCTGCCTCCGTCGACCCTGCCCGGGTCGGCTTAGCGCGATTGCGCGAGGTGGTGCTTAGCTCAGCTCGAGCGCGGAGAGCACTTCCTGCGGCTCCGCCTGCATGGCGTTCGGGCCCGCGACATCGAACCACACCGCCTCAAGCACACCGACGTTGTCGGCGAGGAAGCCCCTTAGGGTCGACGCGTCGTACTCGGTCGTGCGCAGATCCGACTCGTGCGGGACCATCTCGGCGTACCGCTCGGGAGAGGAGAACAGCAGGAGCATGTAGCGGTCAGAGTCGCTTCGGCGGAATACCCGCACCTGCGGCTCGCCATCCACCGGAAGCAGGGGCACGCGGACGGTGCCATTGCGCAAGGCGAGAGCAACGTTCACCGCGTTCTTCGTTGCAAGGGCCTCAGCGAGGGTGGGAGCGGAGTTCGTGCTCACTCGAGGATGAACTGCTTGGTGGTCGCGGACTCGACGGGGCCGATGTTGACGGCGAGGTGGTAGCTGGCACCGCCGGCGATCACGGGATCGCGGGCGACGTCGCAGGTCGAAGACGATGAGCGGGTGCGGTCCCAGGGAAGGGAGGAACCGGCAAACGGAACGCCGGGCTGCAGTGTGACGACGGCGGCTACCGGCGCGGTCTGGCAGTCACGCGAGCTCCAGATGAGGTCGTCGCCGCTGGTGATGATGAACTCCTGCACATCGGAGCCAGCGGATATCGTGCACGGGGTGGTGGCGGAGCTCTTGAGGCTGAACGTGAGCACAGGGTTCACGCCCGCCGCATAGCTCGTGGCGTCGGTGCCGGGAGTGACCGTCACCTTCGCGGGGTCGCACTCGGCGATTCCCCCGTTGGGACCGTTGGTGGATGTCCCGCTCGGGTTACCGCTCGGGTTGCCGGTCGCCCCCGAGGTAGATGAGTTCGACGGGGTCGGCTTAGGGGCCGGAGCCCCCGAGCCGGGGCGCACGACGATGAGGATGATGATGATGATGACCGCGAGCAGACCGAGGCCAACCACGAGACGACGACGCCAGTAGACCCTCGCCGGCTGCGGGCCGACCGGATTGCGGAACGTCGACATGAGGTAAGGGTAAGCGCGGGTTTCGGTGAACCGGCCCTGATTCCGCGGCGTGTGGCGCGGGCGGTGCGGCGGGGCTTCGGGCGTGGGCGGTGCGGCGGGTGGCGCGGCTTGACCGCCGAACCAGCTACAGGTGCTTGAGCATCCTTGTATTGCCCAGGGTGTTCTGCTTCACACGAGACAGGTCAAGAAACTCCGCCACACCCTCATCGGGTGAGAGTGCCAGCTGGGCGAAAACCTCGGGCGCGACGACATCCTCAGCGATCGGTTCGAACCCGTGACGCCCAAAGAAGTCGGTCTCGAATGTGAGGCAGAAGAGGCGGCTCAGGCCGAGGCCGCGCGCGTGATCTTCGATCGACTCCAGGATGGCGTGACCTACACCCTTGCCCAGCCAGTCGGGGGCGGCGGCGAGGGTGCGCACCTCGCCGAGATCCTGCCACATGACGTGCAGTGCACCGCAGCCGATGATGGCGCCGTCGACAGTCTCCGCCACCCGAAACTCCTGCACCGCCTCGTACAGCACCACACGATCCTTGCCGAGCAGGATGCGGCGTTCCGCGAGCGGTTCGATGAGGGCCTGGATCGCGGGGACATCCGACGTGCGTGCCGCGCGCACAGAGAAGTCGACCGGCGCCGAGACAGAGTTCACGAGCACGAGCATAGAACGCGGCGCGAGTGGGTGTGCGCTATCAGGTCCGTGACGAACTTCGTCCGGCTCTCGCGGGCGCTACCCGAAGTCGGGAAAGTCGAGGTTGCCGAGCAGGTCACCCAGTCCACCGAAGAAGGCCCCGACCCCCTCGAGCGCGTGAGCCGCGTCG
>CAYZHZ010000006.1:0-36053 GCA_964477625.1 uncultured Salinibacterium sp. | reverse complement strand
AACTCCCACGAAAGGAACCTGGCCTACTCGGTGGTCGGCGACATCGAGAACAAGTTCATCTTCCGCACCAATCAGCAGGCTGCCAGCGACCTACGGACCCGCCTGGACCTACCGGGTGCCCACGTTGACATGGCCCGCCAGCTGCGACAGGGGCAGTTCATCGCCTATGTCGGCCAGTTCGCCTACCTCGTCGACGCATTCGCAACCTCCACACCGTGGGAGTACGAGCTTTTCAAAACCGACGAAGCGGTACTCGGCGACAAAGCCGACTCCGGAAATGTCAGTTTCGACACCGCCGATGTAGACCGGATCTGGAACGCCCAAACGACCCAAGGAGACGAACTCGTATGAGCAAGAACGAACTGCCGCAGGCATTCGCTGAGGTCACCGGCAGAGATGCGCTCTACCGCGGACCCGGCGCGGACAGCGACGACTCGCTGATCGCGGCCACCAACGAGGACGCGCGGAGCCTGGTCCTGCGCCGCACCGTCTGGGAGGCCCGCCGCGCCCGAGGCCCCGTCGAACTGACTACCGCTGGTGATCACGGGGAGCACCGGATCATCGTCTCCCCAGACGGAACCCTCGCCGCCACCTCCCCCGACGATGACATCACCGAGTTCGCCGACGCCTTCGACGACGCCAAGGAACCCGAAGCCAGTGCGATCGCCAATCTGCGCCGGGTCCCCAGCATCAGTCCGGCCACCGAGGCTCTGCTGGCCAACGGCTCGGGAGAAACCTCGCAGTCGTTAGGGCGAGCATCGTTTATCCAACCGGAAGGGCTCATCACTCCCTCAGCGGGGGTTGTGGGTCTGCTCAGCCGTCTGGGTATCACGATCAAACCCAGCGCTGCCCAAGGCCTGCATCTCGAGAACGTGCGGGCGACCGCGCGCCATTGGGGTGGCTGCCGCACGATCGCCGTCGTCAACGGGAAGGGCGGCGTCGGCAAGACCATGACCAGTGCGATGCTGGCCGCCGTGTTCGCCCGCAACGGCGGGGGCAGCGTCTTGGCGTGGGACAACAATGACACCCGCGGCACGCTCGGATGGCGCACCGAGTCCAGCCGCCACGACGCGACCGTGCAGGACGCGCTCGCCGCGGCTGAGGAACTCTTGGCCACCGGCGCTGCCGCCGCGGACGTCGCCGGGTACGTGCACCACCAGACCGAGGATCGCTACGACGTACTGCGTTCCAACCCCCAGCTATTGGCTGCCAGCCAACGCATCGGACAGGCCGAGTTCAACCGACTCCTCCGTGTCGTCACCCGGTACTACCGCCTGGTGGTCTTCGACTCTGGCAATGACGAGTCCGCCGAACGCTGGCTACGGATGATCGACTCATCCGCGCAGTTGGTAGTGCCAACCCTGGCAGCGCCGGAATCGGCCGAGTCTGCGGCGTTGCTTCTCGAAGCCCTTGCAACCAGGGACGATCACTCGGCGCGGTTGGCCCGTAACGCGGTCGTCATCGTCACCCAATCCGAACCGGGACCCTCCACAGAGGTAAGGCGGGTCGCTTCAGCATTCGAAGGGATGGTGCGTGCCGTTCACCAGATCCCATTTGACGCCGGCCTGAAAGGTGGCCCGCTTCGATTCGACAACCTCCGCCCGACAACCCAACGAGCATGGGTGGCAGCGGCGGCTGCCACCGCCTCCGAGCTCTAAGTCGGAGGCGACGATCATGGTGCGGGATGGGTTCTGGCCGAAAGTGGCGGCCGCAGTAATCGCCGCGCTGATCCTTCTGAACTTGCTGTTCGCCTTCCTGGCCGAAGCGATCACCAAAGTCGCGTGCGGAAACGTACCCACGGCGTCTGGACCGTTCTCCGCCCTCTGGTTCGCGCTGAGCGGCGATCCCAGCACATACCTTTCGCCCGCTGGATGCGCCCTGCCCGTCTGGCAGATCCGGGCCGCGGATGCCGCGGCGCTGCTGCTGCTCGTGGCGCTGGTCGTGTGGGCGCTCGTTGCGTGGGCTCGTTACCAGCAGTCGGACGCGAAGTTCGTGTCGGACCTGCGCCGCCGGCCAGGGTTTGCGAGCGCAGCAGAGGTGCGGCGGCACCTGTCTGCGGCGGCCGTTCTCCGACGAGCGAGCGTCCTGCGACCGGGTTCCGCACACGTGGCAGCGGCGGATGTCGGGTGGCGGGTCGGGCGAGCTCGTGGGACGGACGTGTACGTGTCCATCGAAGATTCAGTCGCATTGGAAGGACCGCCCCGGTCGGGCAAGGGCTACCGGGTTCTGATCTCTGCGATCCTGGACTGGGCGGGGCCGCTGGTGACAACCTCGACCACGAACGACAACCTGACCGCGACGATGCAGATGCGCGATCAGCGCGGCGAGGTATTCGTATTCGACCCGCAGGATCTGTCGGGCATCCGGCACACGGTCCGCATCGACCCGATCGCGGGATGCGAGGCCCCTCTGGTCGCGGTCCAGCGGGCCACGGCGATAGTCACCGGAACGGCGCTGGGCGCATCCGCCACCAACCAGGAGTGGGCGGCTGCTGCCGCGACGGTGCTTTCCCGGCTCCTGCACGCCGCGGCGGTCGGCGGGCGCGACGTCGCCGACCTGCACGAGTGGGGCTCAACACCGGCGCTCGCCCGGACAGCCGTGGAGATCCTGCGCTCCGATGGCGCACCGGGCTGGGGCGATGGTCTCGAGGCGGTGCTCGTCGGCGACGACAAACTGCGCTCCTCCACTTGGTTCGGGGTGCAGGCCGCCGTCGCTCCATTGGCGATCCCACAAATCCGCGAAGCCCTCCGGCCGGTGCCCGGAAGCCCTGGGTTCGAACCCGAAGCCTTCCTCGACGGCCACAACACCCTGTATCTGTTGGGCTCAGGGTCCGGGGCCGGGGCGATGGGTGGCTTCCTGTCCGCCGTCCTCGACGATGTCGTGGAGGTCGCCCGCCGCAGAGCGCTCGCCTCCCCCGGCGCCAGGCTGGGTGAACCGCTGGGGCTGATCCTGGATGAGATCGCGAACCTCTTCCGGTGGGCGGCACTACCGCGAGTAATGGCCGACGGCGGAGGCCGCGGGATCTGTACGTTCGTGGTGCTGCAGGCCTTGTCCCAGGCAGAGACCGCGTGGTCGCGAGCCGAAGCGGACACCATCTGGAGTGCCGCCACGGCAAAGCTCCTTCTTGGTGGCGCAGCTGGAGTCGCCCACCTGCGCGACATCGAGACGCTGCTCGGCCACCGAGACCGGCGACGGACCCAACGCTCGTGGAGCACAGAACGCTCCGGCACCCAAACCTCCGAACACCACGACCGGCTGCCGTTGATGACCGCCGACGAGATCCGCCGACTCCCCCACGACATCGGGCTACTCGCCTACCGGAACAGGCGCGGCGTGCTGCTTGACCTGAGCGCATGGGACCAGCGCAAGGACGCCCGCTCCATTCAGGCGGGCAAGCGTCGCACCGAAACCGAACAGCAAGACGTGTTCGCCGAGCAACGCCAGCCCCCACCCGACAGCCCTGTCGAGGATGAGTCGTGAGCAACGCCCGAAAGTCTCCGGTCGGAAACGTGTACCGCAGTGGTTACTTGAGATCAGCCGCGTGGTTGCGCCGCCGAGATCACTGGTTCGCCGAACAGGAAGCCCGAACAGACGCACTGCGGTGCGTCGTCTGTCGGCGCGCGGCTACCCGCCGTCAGTTGGAACTGCATCACCTCGACTACTCGAGAGTCACCCGCATCGACGACAAGTGGACCGCAGGAGAGGTCCATGAGGACCTGTGCCCGATGCATCCCGCCTGCCACGACGCCATACACCGGGTGCTCGACACTGACCCTGTGCTGCGCAGTCACCGCACCCGACCGATCGCCACCGTCCATGCCATCCGGATCGCCCGAACCCGCCTGCCACAAACAGAGGGAACCCGGGCGTGAGGAACGAATATGACGACGACGAGGACTGGGCGCCCGTCGAGGACCTCATTGCAGGACTCGACCTCGACCCCTTCGATCCACTCGCCCGCACAGGGTCCGACGCCTCCCCCGGCACACGTGCCATCCGATGGCGCGACCTGCCACCGGACCTGGCATCGGTCGAATGGGCAACGCTGCGCGAGTGGGTGGAGTGGGTCACGGCCCGCTTCGACGTGCCCGTCACCCTCATCCCGAACTGCTGGTGGAAGCATCCCGCGCTGGTCGAAGAGCTCTCCGCACTTCACATTGCTTGGCGCACCGCCTACGACAAACAGGACACCGGGCTCGGGCCGATCATGTGGCTCGAGCGGTGGCATGCATCGAAGGCTCGGCTTCGTGAGGCGTACGCGGGGTCGTGCACGAGTGGACACAAAGATTCGAAGAGACGTTCCTGGGAGGGCACAACCGACCAGGGCGAATGGGACGCCTGGGCGAGAGACGCCCACGGCGACTAGATAAGGAAAGGAACGATAGAGATGAGTACGAAGATTCCCGTCACGATCGAGGGCAACCTTACCGCCGACCCGGAGCACGGCACCAGCGAGAACCAGGTCGACTACGCCCGGTTCTCCGTCGCAGTAAACGACCGGCGGCTCAACGAGCAGACGAACAAGTGGGAGGACGCCGGCACCGTCTTCCACCGCGTGGTCGTGTTCAACGACCAAGCTCGCCACGTGGTCGCCAGCCTCCGCAAAGGCGACCAGGTACTTGTGGCTGGCGACCTGCGGTTCGGCACCTTCACCGACAAGGACGAGAACGTCCGCGAGAGCCGGGATATTGTCGCCGATACAGTCGGCGCCTCGCTCCGGTTCGCCACGGTGAACATCGAGCGTGCCACCCCAAAAGCTAGCGGCCCCAACGCATACGCGGAGGGGCCGGTAGCCACGCCGGCGGCAACCGGCGCAGGAGTCGCTCGCTAAATCACTGAGAGATGCGGAGCGGGAGTCAGTGTACTCCCGCTCCGTTTTTCACGCTTGACCTCGGAGCGGGCTGTCGGAGGCTGACGACAAGATCCTCACATGTCGACAGCATCAGTCTCCTACCGCCCCGTTCTCAGCATCTTCGTGCTGGATCTCCCCGCGCTGCCTGTGATCGCGCTCCTCGCCGTCGCAGTAACGGTGAGCCTCGCCCTTGGCAACGTCACGCTACTTGGATGGACCGCTCTCACTGTCGCGGCACTGGATGCGCTCATACTCGGGGCGTTCGTGGTCGGCGGCAAACGCCTACGCCCGCTCACCGAGACCAGCCTGCTCGCACAGCTCTTGGCACCCCTCGGACGCTTCGTGACTGGTGCGCTGGGGATGGTCGTGGGCGGCTTCTTCGGCGCGATCATCGCGATCAACATCGCCGCAGACATGGCCGGATCCTCGGCAACCGGTTGGACATCCGAACTGCTCGGGGTCGTAATCGGAGCCGCAGGAGTTCTTGGGCTGACCGGAAGCGCAATCCTGTTGGGCCGGCGTGTACTCACGCTCAAGCCTGGCGCACGGGCGAAGTCCCTGAAACGCGGAGTCCGGCGACTCTGCCGGACGGTCGAAGTCCCAGTGATCGCACTGGACGAACGAAACCTCGTTGTTCGGCACCTCACAACGACCTGGTACCTGCTCTGGCTTCCGCTACTGACCCTGATAGCGGCAGCGATCTGGCTGTCGATCACCATCCGATAGCCGACTCTTCCCGCAGCGGCAGGACGAATCTCGCAAGACGCGTAAGGCTGCGTCGAGGCGGCGATACGATCCACCAAAACAGCCCTCAGGCGGACTCGATCTGTTCGATCCACTCGTTTAGTTCAGCGACTGCCTCATCGAGGGGGATTGTGAACTGCGCCGACTCGGCAACGCGCGGGTAGTCGACTGACCAGTGCGAGTGGGCGACCGCGACCGGTGGCCATGTTCGCTGTGGGAGCCCCAACTGGCCGGCTTCATCGGCACGGGAAGAGAACACGGCCGTCGCCGCTTCACGAATCTCGGGCAGGGTGGGGCCGCCAGTCGCGGCAGCGAGGTCACGCAACAGGAGCAGGTCAATGACGTCGCGGACGCGATCGTTGACTGATGCGGGCGGGTCGTGAGGGTCTGTGACGGCATGAATCTTTTGCGCGATCTGGAATCGCATAGCAATCCCGACGAGGATGTCAGGATCGGGAAGCCCGAATCCACCCAGCGGCGGCGACTCGACTGCTTCGGCTTCCTGCCCGATGCCGGCCTCGTCGGCCGAGATCTCGAACTGAATGCGCCGCCAGGTCACACCCCGCAGTTCGAGGATGAGGTCGAAACGGCGTGGTTTGATGAGCTTGCTCGGCACGTTGATGACCTCGACCGGGCCGCGTCGTAATGTCAGCGGACCCCACGGCTCCGCGAGCACCTGCTCGAGGATCCGCAAGAACTCGTCCAGATCGCCCCGGACCACGCCATCGATGTCTTTCGTGGACCGCCCAGGCACGTTCAGGCGGTGCTGGAGCAACGTGCCACCCTTCAGCAGAAACAACTGCCGGCCGTCCCCGTCGACGGCTCGCTGAACGGCGGCGATCGCAACCGACGAGGCGATCAGCCAGCCGAGCCGACCACCACCGGTATCAGCACCCAGCTTGCCCTCAGCCTGAGATATCCATCCGTTCAGCACCGCCGCCGACACGGGCTGCTTCGTCTTGGGCACCAGCTGCCGCAGCAATGCCGCGATGCGGGACGGCGCAGGCTTATCCGTCATGACGCACCTCGAGGATCGCAGCCAGCTCATCGCGCTCAGCGGTCGTGATCCGGCCCTGCGCGTGACCGTTCTCGATCGCCTGTCGTAGCAAGTAGGTCGGGGTCCCAGTGGAAATGCACTGGGTGATCGCGGTGGCAGCCGTGACGGTGGGGATCTCCTGCCACCACCCGATCTGCTCCCGCGTTAGATCCTCGTAGTGGATGACGTAGCCCTCCCCCGCGCTGCGCCGCAGCCGACGGTCCTTGCCGACTGTGACGTGGATGCGATTCGGGTTGATGTCGCTGATCCCGTACACATCCAGCGCTGTCTCATGGCTCAGGCAGGCCTCCGGCGCTCGCGTCCACAGAACCGCAAGCATGTAGGGATCGTGCTCGCTCACCGGGTAGCGGGGAAAGCGATACACACCGAATGCCGCGCGCTCCAACGTGCCGCGTTGCACCAACATTTGCAACGCGCCCTTGCCCACCCCGAGCTGCGCCGCCTGCTGCGCAGTAACGAAGCCGTGCTGCGCAGTTGCTGTCTCCCACAACTCATCGCGAGATAGCGCCCGATCGGTCATGGCAAAAGTATAACGGAACCATGACACTATTGACACGAAGGTTGGGCGGTCGACCTGTCACTACCGCGATGCGCTGGGCGTTTGAGGATCCTCGTCATTGGCGATCGCCTCGATCCAGTCAGCGGCGTCGTCGGAAATGTAGAACCCGGACGGGCCGCTTTGCCCTACCCACCATGCGTCCGAGGTGATCGCCCCGCCCGCAGCGGTGATCTCGGCCACGATTTCTGCTGGCACTGCGTCGCCGTTGTTCTCGATCAGCCACTCTCGTGTCGACGGGCGCAGCTTCGGCCACCATTGCTCGATGCTCATGCACCAAAGTCTGCCACTGACCGCGCGACGAGCTTCCGGCCGGCACGGTCGTTAGATGCTAAGGCCGCCACTCGAATCTCGGACGGGTGGGGCGACCAGTGACTCGGCTTGGAACTCCTGGTCGGCGGCACTTGCGACTTGATGCGAGTTGTGGAGCGGAGTCACAAACCGCTCTCGATGTTCCTGCAGGAGAGCAGCGATCTCGTGTCGGGCGGCGTCGATCCGAATCTGGATAGCGGCCCGCTGGGTGGTCGATGGTGGCCGCCGGCCGATCGTTCTGGCGTGGCTGACAGCCTCGGCGCGGGTGATCTCCCTATCGATCTCCCGTAGTTGGGCTCGCGCCGCGCGCTCGACCGCGCGCGCCGTCTCCAGATGATCCAGCACATCGCGAATTGAAACGTTCGAGCCAGGTGCGTGCGCGCGGGCGGCGCGACCCAGTTCGCTGAGGGAGGCGCGACGGGCGTCGTCCAGGGTGACTTCTAGGCGGCCGCGCATCATGGTGTCCGCGAGCTGGTCGATCGCGTGATCGGTGTCGCGGCCGATCGTGATCGCAGTGTTCGTGTGGCGGCCGCGGGTCATCCCGACATAGAGTCCAGCCGCGTCGACGCCGGGTCCGACATAGGAGCTGTGCACGGTCTCGCCTTGGATGCCGTGCACGGTGGAGGCGTAGGCGAGGTGGATGTGTTCGGCGGCGTAGTCGTGGTCGACGGTGCGGATGTCGCCGGAGTCAGTGACTGAGGCGAGGCGGATTCCGCCGCGCGCAATTCCGCAGATCGTCCAGATGGCGCGGTTGTCGACGCCGGACTCGGTGTCGTTGCGTCGGGTTTGAACTACGTCACCGACCAGGAGACGCTGTCCGTGTTGACCGAGCGTGACCCGGTCAAGGGTGAGCTGACCGTGATCGAGGCGCTCTTGCTGGATGCGGTCGTTGATCTGCTGCGCTTCGGCGTTGGTTGCGGTCACCAATGCGACGCGCTGCCCGCCGGAGGTGTGTCGAAGGTAGGCGGCGACCATCTGCTCCCTCGCCTCATGCTCGGTCGCGACGACCTCCACGTGTCCGGTCGCGGCCAGCTCGTGGGCGATCGTCTGAGCATCGGCTCGGTCGGCGGGTTCTCGCAAACGGAGAGTCAGGGCACCATAGGCAGTGTCGCGGAATCGGTGCACAGCGGTGAGTTCGACGGTGGATCCGGAGCGGCGCTGCATGCTGGCCATCGCGCCGGAGTGGCCGACCGGCAGAGCCTGGAGGTGGTCGCCAATCATCGCGATGCCCGCATCGGTATGGCCGGCGAGTTCGGCGAGGACGTTCGCGGTATGCAGGTCGACCATGCCGGCCTCGTCGACCACGATTCGATCCCCCACCTCCAGCGGGAAGCGCTGCGGCCCGCGGTAGATGACTCCGGTGCGAGGGTCGGTATCGCCTACCCTCAACCGGGTCCAGACGGTGCGCCCGGCGGGGTCGGCTTCGAACCGGTAGCCATGGTCGACGAGCAGAGCGTGCAGACTGGATGCGACCGCGCCGATCTCACGAGCGGCAACAGAGGCCGCCTTCCGGGTGGGTGCCACCACGACCATCCGCCGACCCCTAGCCTCAAGGACCGTGCGAGCGACCCGCAGAAGGGTTGTCTTGCCCGTCCCCGCCGGCCCGGTGACAGTCACGAGACGATTCGTGCCGGCGATCGCGCCGGCGGCTTGAACCTGCCCTAGATCCAGAGTCGTGTCCTCCTCCAACTGGTCGGCGGCCACGCGCGTAATCACGTCAGGTGGGATGTCGCTACCGGCAGTGTTGAGCTGATCGAACCGTGCGGCAAGGTCGAGCTTCGCTTGCGCGGTCGGCAGAGACATCAGGTGCTTCACATGCGCGGGGACCGCGGTCTCATCGTCGAGGAAGTCGACGGTCTGTTCCCGCAGCGCCCGGCCGGTGAGATCCTCGACTACCTCCTCAAGGACTGCGCGCTCGACCACGATGCCAGAAGCGGCGAGCGCGCGGATCACGCCAGCACGAATGTCATATTGGCTGAACCGCCCGCCGCTGCCAGCAGCGCGTCGGTCGGCATCGGCGATCGCGGTAGCGGTGAGCAGATCACGGTCGAGGTCCGCGAGCAGCCGGGGTGTCATCGATGCAGGGCGCCGTGGTAGGAGTGCCGACTTGTCGAGAGCGGCGATCTCGTCACGGATCTCGCTCGCCCAAACGACCTCATCCATATCGTTGGGCTTACCCGGACGCCCCTGCGCCCAAGCCAATCGATCGATCCACGCCAACGTCGCATGGTCGGGCTGCTGACCCGGGTGGGTCTGCCGCCAGCCAGCGAGGCAGATGGCCCGGTTCGCCTCGATCTGGTTCGACCTTCGCGAGAGCGGTCGGACCAGATGAGCGAGCTCGGCGATCTCACCATCAGCATCGAGGGTGTAGCCGTGCGCCGCGAGCGCGGCGACCCACGATGGATCGGTTCGGGACGCCAGATCTCCCTCTGCGTTCACGACGGTGTTTAACTTCATTGCGACCCGCGAGTCCACGTTCGACCACTTGCCATCCTCCCCGAGCACCTTGACACTCAGCCATAGGTGGCGGTGGATGTGCGGGTCGAGAGCGCGGGACCGTTCGTGCTGCAGCTCGACCACCTCGAGACGGGCGATGGGCTCACGGATCAATCCGCCGGCGCCCCGCCGTGCGTTCAACTCACGCTGCCAAAGCTGGAGGGTTCGGTCGCGAATGCGGTCCTGCAATGCGTCGAACTCTGCCCGCAGCTCTGGCGCGAGTAGGACGGCAAGGCTGAAGGACTTGGGCATGTTCATCGTCCCGTCGAGCAGGAGATCCGCGTCCAGGCTGGTCAGCTCTCGGCCGCGCGGCTCCCCGGTCAACGGATCAGAACCGTCAACCCATCGGGCAAGACCGGTGGCGTCGAGCGCGTCTTCCTCGATACCAACACTGGTCACCGTGAACCGTGGAACCACTGCGGCATCAGCAGTCCCGTAGCTGACCGCACGCTTGACCGCCTCATCGCGGCGCTGGACGGCAGCGTCGCAAGTGCCATCGAAGGCATAGGCGACCGCTTGACCCACGCCCTCGGACGCTTTGCCCCGCTTCCACCGCTCCAATCCGCCCCGCATACAAACAACGCTAGGCGCGAATGCACCCATCACACCCGAGTGCCTGCGTGCATCACCTCAACTCTGTGAGTCTGTAAGCGAAGGATGGGGAGTCGACTCAGAGCGACATTGCGGGAGGGCTGGGATGCAACAGCGCTACTACGGCTTCATGCCGAGCAACTCCTCGACTTCGATCGTGGCGAAGCAGCCCCAACGATCCGATGCGCTCAACCACGTCCCCCTAGCGAAGCCGTCCCACGAGGTCGCATGGATCACCAAACTCTGGCCGGCAAAAGGCCCAGACGATGGCACATACGGGAACTCGGTCACACCCTGCGGCGACGGATTGGCCTCGCCGCGCCGCACACCAGCCTCGTCAGTGAACGCATACGCAAGAGCCACGAACCCGAGCCTATGCGTCCGCATCGGCATCCTGGCGATCCTCAGACACCCTGTGGCAGTGAAGGTTGGCGACAGGGATGAGGCGCAGCGAGACTGCTATGGCCAGAGCGCTACTGTCCGCGGCGGTCGCCGGAGCTCGTCAGAGTATCGGTGCAGTGGAGGAGTAGCCAGCACAAGATCGGCGAGCAGTGCTCCCTCGCGATGCGCCAGGGTCGCGTCAAGTTCCGTGATCGCATCGATCTCATGCCCGCTCCCCTCAACCACGGCGACGCCAGAGAATCGAACCTTTCTGTCGATGTACTCATTCTCGAGCCCGAGGTACTCGGGGTCGTTGCCGACGACGCTCGATACGGAGAATTGCACGATGACGTCAACGGCGAACTCGATCTCCAAGCTGCGGTCTCCTGTCAGTTCGTGGACAACGAACGTGTCGATGTGGAGGTCCTCCGAAGCGACGGCGGCGACTTCGATCCAGCGCGCTCCCGGGAGGCCGAACTCGAGCGGCGGCACATCCTGCATCAGCGATTCGCTCAGGATAGCCTCTCGGAGCCTCTCGATGAGCGGTTGCTCGAGGTCCGTCCGCTGCACGACGCCCCGGTAGCGGCCCGGGATCTCCACGCTCCCCATCGACTGAGCGAGCTTGATAGTTCCGCCACCGAGTTCGGCTTCGACCTCGGCGCGTAGGTCGTCATGGATCATGCCCGTCGAGTCCGCGAAAATCGCGTCGGCCGAGACGAAGACGTAGTCCTCATCTCCGGATACCTTCGCGAGTTCCACCAGGCTCAGCCAATGAAGAGTGTCCCGATACCCGTTGCCCTGCTCATTGAACGGACGGGCGCGAGATATTGCCCGCTTCGCAATCTCGGTATGAGCGATCTCAGGAGGCGGCAAGATCTCCACGCCGAGCCTGCGTAGCTCTCCGTCGAGCCACTCGGGATACTCCGAAATCTCGCGCTCGGTCTGAACGATGGCCTCCTCGACTGACCGTTTCGCCTCGGCGGACATTCCTCGTGCAGCTTCGCGGACGTTGCGATTGAGGCGATTTCGGGAGGAAGTGAATCGCGCCTTGGCTTCATCAATTGCGATCGCAGGAACGCACACCCTGGTCCCGAAGGTCGTTCTGGAGTCAGCGAGTTGGTTCCAGCGCTCTGAGCGAAGCCGGGGGTCGGCGAGGATCACATTCGCATCCAGGACCACAATCACATCCCGAACTTAGCCGAGGGGTGGGCCACCCAGGTGCGGTTCGCTCCGGCAAAGCCTTGATGCCCGTGCGGGCTCAGGACCGGCGACTGACTCCAGTCGCGCGTCGACGCACGGTCACGAGCTGCCAACGCTGGGAGACATTGGCCAGCCGTTGCCGATTTCTGGTAGCGCATCCGACAGGATGGCGACCTCCGTCGCTTTGACGACACGATGGGCTGAGTAGTTCAACTCGAATTCGCGCCGCCGGCGCTCTGGGTAAAGCGTGGCCAGCTGTGGGGCGTTGTCGTAGGTCAGGATCCAGGGACTGCTGGCAACGCTGTTCAGCACTCGAGCCAAGCTCTCGTGGTTCTCGGGCGTGAAGGCGTTGAGGTACAAGGATCCGGCCTTCTCAAAATAGGGAGGGTCGGCGTAGATGAATGCGTCGTCGTTGGCCGCGTACTCAGCAATTACGTCGATGCCATCTCTGGAAGTTGCGACGATGCTGTCGGAATAGAGGGCGAGAATTCGGATGCGTTCGGCGAGTCCCTCGCGGTTGAATCGCGCGTCTATCTTGTAGTTCCCGGTCTGGTCGTGTCCGCCGATCGGTCCTCCATTGAGTACGCCCGACCGGTTCGTGCGATTCAGGTAGAACGTTGCGAAGCCAAGGTTTGCGAGGTTACTCGTGTCCGCAGATAGGTACACCTCACGCTGGCGACGCCACTCATCGACGTCAAGTTGTACTCGCCGGATTCGATCAATCAAGTATCCGGGCTCGGCCTGCACGGTTGCCCAGAACGCGTGAATGGCAGGATCGAGGTCATTGATAACCACCCGCTCGACCTGGCCGGTGACCAGGAGGCTGAGGCCAGCACCGACACCTCCCGCGTAGGGCTCAACGTAGGTGCAGCCGGCCATACCCATATCGCGGATGATCCCCCGTAGCCGCGAGTACAGGGCTGCCTTGCCACCGGGGTAACGAAGGGGCGAGATCCGAGGACGCCTACTGGCGATCCCTATTGCACCGGACGCGTTCATGGCTTCATCACGTACCGCATGATCGAGTCGATCGAGGTCCACATGGCAAACGCTTGGTCGGAATCAACCGAGAAATGGTGGTTGTGATTGAGGGCGTTCAGGGCATCACCCGAGTTGGTGTACGTCACGAGCTTTCCGCTCTTCACTCCCTCGATCACCTGCTGCAGGTAGGTAGGCCCGTTTCCTTTCGCGTATTCGAGCAGCCAGCTCAGCGCGTGCCCTAGTTGCACTCGCCCGTTCTGGTTGTTCCCCGTCCCTCGGATGTCAATCGACTTGGCTTCCGCGAAGGACTTGATCGACTTCTCCAGTACCGCCCGAATCATGAGGAAGGTTGCGTTGGGGAACTTCTGTACGTCAATCTCCGACAGCTCTCCAAGCAGGAGTTTGAGCGCTTCCGGGTACTCGTCGGAAGGCTTGATCTGACCAAGGTCGAGGTTCCTCGGCTTCTTCTTCCGTCCCGACGGCGGCTGAGTTGTTGAGGTGCCACCAGCCGGAGTCGCGCCGGAGGCACCCGATGAAGGCCCTGCCCCCGACGACGTCCCTGCCCCTCCGGAGGCTCCAGCACTGCCGCCCCCACCCGAGGGTTGGCCTGTGCTGGGTCCGGCGGGCGATGTCGTGGGTGATGCCCCGCTGGCTGGGCTCGTCTGACCAGCCTCTGCAACTATCCGCCGCAGCTCGTTCATCAGTTGCGTGTAGCGTGGACTCTTGACCGAGTTCAGGCTTCGAGTGTTGATGTTCTCCTCATACATGCCACGGACGATCTCCGTTGCAATCTCCTTGAAGACAACGTCAGGGATGGCCTTCACGAGACTGCCGTCTGGCTGCATCGCAAGACCTGTCAGCTCGAGGAAGTCCTTCGACTCATAGACTCGCGCAAGCGTGGACAGCCCCCGCGCCCACTGCTTCGTGGACAGGAAGTCCTGCAACTGCGCATCCGCATACTTGACGGACTTGAACAGGTTGATGATGTGGGCGCGAAATACAAACTTCCTGACATCGATCGTCGGGTAACGGGTGAGCAGCTCGGGAAGTTTCCTTCCAGCATCGATCTGCGCCTGGAAGAACGCGGCCTGCCTACTCGGTGTCCACGCCCTTCGAAGATTGCCGGTGTGGATCGCAGCGATCAGCTGATCCGCTTCAGTCTGATTGGGCGCGACCATCACCCGAATCTTGGCCAACGCGTTCCGATCCGGCAGTAGCGCCGCGAGTGCAGCGACCCGCGCCTGAAAATCGGGGACCAGCATCGGGTTCTGAATTGCCTTAAGCGCAGCGAGCCGACGGTTGCCTTCAACCATGACGTACTTACCGCGACGCAGCAGCACCACTGGGGTCTCGTGCGTCAAGTAGCCGACCTTGCAAATACCCTCGACGAGCCCAAGGGCATCCTCGTTGACGAAGAGATCCTCGATAATGTCCGCCTCGACCTTGGCGTCCGCCGTCTCGAGGCGAACATTTTTCGGGTCGAGACGCACCTCCTTGAGCACATCTAGACGAGTCTCAGGCCACTTCGACGTGTCAATCGTCACCTGCTCATCCTCCCCATCAGCCCATCCCTGTCAGGATTCGTTCTCCAGGATCTCGAACCGTCGGGGAAGCCCGAGCGCGTAACCGTGCCTCGGTTGACTTCAGCTGCCATTTTTACCAACTCCTCCCGCATCGCGGGGACCCCGTACGAAGTCGAGTACGTCGCCCCTTACAAAGCGCCACGCTCGCCCGACCTTCTCCCCTGGTAACGAACCAGCGCGGGCGAGTCCGAGGACGGTCTTCGTCGACACACGTAGGAGAGCAGCGGCCTCTTCGGCCGTCAGCACCTCGTGATCTTCCGCCATCTTCCCGTAGCCTCCTGATTTGGGACGCAACGTCACGCTAGCAGACACCTGAGCGGCGGTCACTAGCCGCCCAACCTCGACTCGAGGCAAGGCCGAGCCTGCTCGGCGGCATCTGCCATGAGTCCGTGCACCACGCGGACTGGCCAGATTGCTCAACGCGCCATTGGTCCTGCTCGAGGCGCCTCAGTCGACCGCGAGCTTCGCCGATGAGATGTCGGGGTGCAGGGTCAAGTCTGGGGAGACTGGTTGCGCCGGGGTGGCTTCCCGGCGGAGGGCGACGAGCTGCTCGCTGACCGCCTGCTGGATGAACCTTGCCTGGGGCGACTCAGCTGCGATGCTGAGGTTCGGCACGATTTCGGTGAGCGCGAGGTCATGTGCTTCGAGGAGCAGTTCCGCGGTGTCGCCCGTAAGGTGTCCGGCGCTTGTGGCGTAGGCGGTGATCTGCTTAAGTTCGCCGAGCAGTTCCATCGTCGAGCGTGCGCCCCAGGAAGCCGGGTGACGCCCCTCGCGCATCGCCGCAGGCGCATCCTTGAACGCGGCCGAGTCAATCTCGTTGTCTCGGTGGCGGTCGAACAAGACATTGCCGTTGCGGCTGATGATTGTGATTTGGTCGACCGGCGCGGCGGCATCGAGGGATTCGATCAAGCGGGTTGTCCCGTCGTAGCCGCGGTCGTGGGCGGAGAGTCGGGTGAAGCGTGCGGGTGAGTTTGCCTTGCGGTCGCGCAGGTAGCGGGATGCGGCCGTGACGAGGCTGAGAACGCGGGGGGATGCGATTGCGACGATGTGAACGCGGAACCCGGCGTCCCGAAATCGGGTGGCAGTGGCGAGAGTGACATCGGGGTCGCCGAACGTCCCTTCGAGCAGCAAGCTGCGCTGCCCGTCAAGGGAATCCTGGAGGGCCGCGCGAACCCAAGGTCGCGTGGCCTCGGCGAAAACCTCACCCGCCTGCTCGGGCTGGGTACTGACGAGGTCACGGTAGTGCGGGTGATAGATGCGCAGGTCGTCGCCGCTGAGGGCGACCATTGCCTCGTGCTCGGCGAGGAGCCGAGCGCTGGCGCGGGACTTGCCGGACCCGGGCTGCCCTCCCAGAAGGACAAGTGTCGGCGCGGACTCTCCACCCGGGGAACCGTCGAACAGTGTCGGCCGGATCAGGGAACGGTAGATCTCATCAAACTCGTCTGGTGTGACGGGCGCGGCGGGGTCAGTGGGCACCGGGTGCCGCCTGCGCGAGTTCGGTGTCGCGGCCTTGGAGCTGCTGTGTGAACGCGTCTACGGCTGAGCGGTCGTACCCGTCGACGGCGAGGGTGGTACGGCGCACCTCACGCAGTTCGGTGAGGGCGGAGTCGTCTCCGCTTCGAACTCGGTCGAGCAAGCGTGCCTGAAGGCTCGCGGAGAGTTCGCGCATGACGTCGTATGCGACGATGTCGTTGACACGCCACATCGACTGCTCGACTGCCATTCCCTCCCCTTCCGATCACGACGATTCTACTTGGCGGCCCTGACGCAGCACCCAAGGAGAGTCGCCCACTCCTCGCTCGACCGACATGCGTGTGGCCCCGGACGCTTGTCCGGGGCCACACCGTCATTCATGCGGCAGTGTCACCGTCGTCGTACCCAGCGGTGTCGTCCTGAACGTCGTCCTCGTCAGAGTCCGACGGCTCGTCCACCTCGTCGGTGCCAATGACGATCTGCTCGACTTCCGACAGGGGGTATCCCCATGCGGCGATCTGGGCGAAGTAGGCACGGGCCGTGCGGGAGGGCTGTCGCCACGTGTGCTTGCCCGTGCTCACCTCGATCCCGGCCAGAACAACCGCGAGCGTCACATGCCCTGCTCGACCCGGCTGTGCCTCGGCCACTGGGTCGATCGGGCTTTGACCCCACTCCGAATCCTGCGCGTCAAGCCCGAGCAGGGTCGCGGCGAGCCGGTTCCCGCCGCTGAGAGCCGAGGCGATCGTCGAGCGGTGTGCTGTGAGGGCCGTGGCCACGAAGTGCGCAGCGTCCTTCGGAAGGGTCTTGCGACCCAGGAACCCGGCCAGCCATTCCCGGCGAACGACCTCGGCGGATACCCATGCCTTGTTGTTGGCGATGAGTTCCTTGCGCGCCGTCTTCTGCTCGTCTGTCATCGGTCCGCTGGCGGTGCCCGTAGCAGGCTTCTTCTTGAACCCGTACGCCTTGACCTCGCGCAGGTACACGTCGCTGGTCACCCCGTCCCATGCCGAGCGGACGACAGTGTATTTATCGGTGATCCCGCCAAGGTCGTCGATGGTGACGGGCTTGCCGTCGCGGGTGACGAGGTCGGCGATGCTGGTGTACTCCTTCTCCCCGTAGTAGGGCGCGCGGTCGAGGATGGTGAAGCCCTGCTTGCGCAGCGTCTCCTGCTCGGCCTCGACCTGCTGGCGACGGGCACGGTCGTCGCGCTGACGCTGGACTTCGTGGCGGAACTGGTCAGGTGCGTCCTCGGCGTATTGCACGAGGGACTTGACCGCTTTGGGGTCGTCCTCGAATTCGAGGATCGCCGCCGCCTGATCGAGGGTGACCTCGTGCGTGGTTGCGACCTTGCCCGCGAACTCGCTGTCGGCAACCGTGATCCCGGCCTCAACGACTGTCTTCTTCACTCCGGTGCGCTTGGCGATCTGCGGAACGGTCAGTCCCTCGAACGCCAACTGCTGAAACACGGCTGCGCGCTCCGGCTCGGTGAGGCTGGCCCGGTGCTCGTTCTCGGCGAACTGCTCCAACAGCCGGGTCACGGTCGACTCGTCGCCCTCAACGATGTAGGCGGGGATGGTGGCAAGCCCTGCCTCGCGGGCGGCGAGGACTCGGCGCTGGCCGATGCGCAGGGTCACGGTGCCGTCCTCGGTCCTGCGGCAGCCGACGGGGCTGAGGACGCCGTATTCGCGGATGGACGTGAGGAACACGCTGTCCAGCTTGATGGTGGTGCGGATGTTGGTTTCGACCCCGATCTGGTTCGGGTCGATGTGCTCGATCGTGCCGAGCGTTGCAATGTCTGACATTGCTGTCTCCTTCTCTGGTTCCGATAGGCCGGGTTGCTCCCGGTACAGAGATCAATAGAGAGCGCAGCGGGCGCAGTGACCGGTCGTGGAATACCGGACTGAGCGAAGCGAAGGAGGATATGCCGCGAAAGCCGGGCACGGAGCCCGCGTAGCGACCTATGATCGGCGGACCGGGAGCAACCCGCTCGGGAACGCGCTCGCCGAACACGCGACAGGGTGTCGTTTGACATCGCGGCGGTGTGATGTCGGTAGCCGCGAAGCGAGGATTCGTTCTACTGGTCGCCTTGCTGTCGATTGTCGTCAGACCGCGTCGGGGTGTCGAGTACGGACGCTCGCAACTCCCTCTCGGTGTTGCCGGTGAGGAGATTGGCGCGGCTGAGCAGCAGGTCAATCGCAACTCGGATCAGAGTGTTCTCGGTCAGCCGCGGCCCGCTGCGGTCGGTGCGGCGCCGCGCGAGCACCCGCACCAATTGGGAGAGTGCGACGTATTGGTCTTCCCGCATTCGGGCTTCCTTGCGCGCGAGTCGCCGGTAGAGAGGAGTCGCGGCTGGAGAGCGCGCGTCTCTCTTCTCGGGGGCGCGGGGTGTTCCACCATCGGTGCGATCGGACATGGCCTGGCTGGCATCCCCTGAACTCTGGGCTGTCATGTCAGGTGTCCGAAGAGAGCGACTTGAGGTGGTTGATAAACGCCTGCCGATCGGCGGTCGGCTCGGTGATGAGTTGGAGAATCCGAGCACGGAGTTGCTCTCGCTCCTCTCGCGGGAGGTGGCGAAGCGGTCGCACGCACCAGTCGAGGTCTTCGTCGACGGTGTAGCCGGGCTCCTTGATGTGCTTGTCCGGGTAGTGAGTGAAGCTGGCGATCGCGACACGATAGATGGTGGCGTCGATCTGGGTTCTGTCGAGCATGGTGCGGGTCCCTTCTTGTTGCAGCTGATGTACACGGTGTGCGACGTGCGCGGAGGTTGCTGACATCGGTGGGTATCTGTGGAGAGCGAAGGCACCGGCTCCGCGGTTGGGAGGACCAGTGCTTCCCGCGCAACGGCTCCAGCGCCGGGGTCTTGGGTGGGTGCTCATAGTCCGAGTCCTCCGTTATCGGTTGCGGACGGCGGCTGATACACAAAGTACGGAGCGGGTTGTGGGTCGCGGCGAGGCGTCCGGCGCAGTCGGTCGTTGATGCCCCGCGCGATTGCGTCGAGGCGGACTTCCTCGCTTTCTCGTCGTCGGACAGTGTCAGAGCTGGTCTCGGGGTTGCGGCGCGCGTAGTCGGCGGCGCGGATGCGAGCCCAGTCGCGGCGCAGCGCGTCGATGAGGTGCTGTGGGGTGGCGAGCTCGGCCTTGAGTTGCTCCCTCAGTTGTGGGGTGATCTCACGGGCGAAGAATGCTGCGGCGTCGGCCACGTTCTGATCCCGCTCCGTCGGGGTGACCTTGTGCATGCGGCGGACGGGCAGTCCCACCTCGATTCGTCGACGTTCCCGGTCCCTCCACTGTTTCTGTTTGGCCAGTTCGCGGTCGCGATTCTGTTGGTAGTAGCGGCGCCGGGACGCTCTCCTCTCGTCGCCGTGTAGTTCGTAGTCGCGTTGCGCTCGAGACTTCTTCGCGCTCGGGTCGCGCAGGTTCTTCTCGCGCAGCTTGGAGTTGATCTCGTCCTTGTGCCGCTCCCGCCAGGCGGCGTTGCGGCGCTTCTTGCCCTCCCTGTATCCGTCCGGATCCGCCGCGCGTTTCTGCTGGAGGTAGTCCCGCGCCTTGGCTCTGCTCGCCTCGACATCAGCGTGGTAACGCTCGCGCGCCTTCTCCGCTTTCCGTTCGCGACGTTCAACCTCGGCCCGCTCCTTCGCACTCTGGCGGCGCATGTACTCCCGGTTTGCTTCCCGGATCTTCTCCCGGTTGTCCTCGCCGTACTTGGCTCGGTACTCGGCTACGTGCTCACCGTTGCGCTCGCGCCAGACCCGCTTGTACTCAGCGATCTGCTCAGCGTGCTCCGCCCGGTACTGGCGCCCGTACGCGGATATCTGCTTCGCGTTCTTCTTCTTGTAGCGTCGGGCGGCTTCGCTGCGCCGCTGCCGCGCGTCTTCGCTATCACCCATCCGAACTCCAAAGTGCTAATTCATGCCATGTATTGACACGAGTGAAGCATCGGATGTAGAATTGTGTCAAGTAATCGCAATAGCGAATCCGTGACGCGGAAAGGCATACTGAGGAGGTGAAGATCGACGTGCGTACACTCGACGGACAGCGCATGACGTGGAAACACGCCACGCTGCCGCTCGGGTCCGCGTTGCGGATCGCCCCGGCGTTCCGAGCCACCGCTGTGGCGGAAGACAGCTCCATCGAGACCATGATCGAAGCCGCCTACACGGCCGATGCGGGTCGGTATCGGATCGCCGCAACTGCGCACCGTGCTGTCGGCGAGACGACGGAGATCACCCCGTCTGTGCTGCGGCAGGTTCGACTCGGCGAGGTCCTCTCCGCCGCAGTTCCCTACTGCGTGGTGGTCGACCTTGCCGGCAAGCCGCTGACCGTGCAGGCCCTAACCACCAGCGAAGGACGCATCCTTCCCGGGTGGATGGCCACCGAGTCCACCCAGGCCGGGCCAGTCGCCGACACTCTCGAACTCGTGCAGCTGGTCTACGGCGTCGCGGCCCTCGCCGCGCAACCGCCCATGCGGGCCGTCGCCACAGAGTTCGGTATACCCGAACGCACCGCAACTCACTGGATCACCAAGGCTCGCAAGGCTGGCCTGCTCGACGGAATCACGTACGCTGTCGGTCGCCAGCCAGATGGACACCACCGAACCGAATAGCTCCAGCGCCGGATACCCGCCCATTCAGGGCACCACCGGCAGCCTGTTCTACTCCGAAACCGAAGCGGCAGCCCGGTTAGGTCTGCACCGCACGACCCTGCGCTCGCTCGCCCTTGCCGGTCGCGCGCCAGTCGAGCCGATACCTCTCACTGAGCACCGCCGCGTGTACCGCCGGGCCGATATCCATCGCCTCGCCGGACTTGAATCATGAGCATTGCGGCCCGCCGATCCAAAGCCGGCGCCATGCGCTACACCGCCCGCATCAAAAGCGGAGGCCGCACCGTCGCCTCCCGTACGTTCGCACGCAAGGGCGACGCCGAGAGCTGGGAACGGGAGCAGTACCGTGCATTGGAGTTCGGAGAGTTCATCCCGCCGGCGCGGAGCTCGAAGCCATTCGGCGAGGTCGTCGAGGAGTTTCTGGAATCCCGACGCGGTCAGGTCGTCCCCCATACCTGGCGCACCGACCGGGACAACCTCAACAACGTGCCCGCCGCCTGGGCTCGAGCGCCAATCAGCACCATCAGCGAATCGGACATCCTCAAACACCTCACCGACGAACTCAAGGTGAAGGCGCACTCGACAGTCTCCCGAGCGCGCACCACCCTCAGCGCCCTGTTCCAATACGCGGTTCGTGAGCACCTCCGTCAACGCAACCCCGTGCGGGACGTGGCCATGCCGCCCGGGGAACAACAGGGCTCCGACGAGGTCACACCCTTCACGGACGAGGAACTCGCCAAGACCCTCGAGAGACAGCGAGAGCGCAATCCAGTCATGACTGAAGTCACCGAATTCATCAGCCTCACGGGGCTGCGCTGGTCGGAGCTGCGGTCGCTGCGTGTCAGAAGCTTTCAGGAGGTGCCCTACGCGGCGATTCGTGTGTCTCGAGCACAGTCCGACGGCTACGAGGAGAAGGGCACGAAGACCAAGAAGTGGCGGCCTGTCCCCCTCACGGACCGAGCGCGCGAAATCGCCGGCGCTCGCGCCGCCGAGCGCAGACCGGACGAGTACCTATTCACAAGCACGACCGGCAAACAGCTCAGCGGCAACCTGTTCCGGAAATACGTGCGATGGACGCAGACCGCGTCCGGCCACACAATCCACGACCTGCGCCACTACGCCGCCTCGACCTGGCTACGAGCCGGCATCCCAGTGCATCAAGTTGCCAAATGGCTCGGGCACGCCAACCCCGCCACCACACTCCGGATCTACGCCCACATCCTCGGTGAGGGCCAGGACATCGCCGCAATCAAACACTTGGACGCGCAGCGACCAGCCCATACCGCATACGCCGATGATGCATTCGGAGCGAATCTCGGAACAATCGACCGTAACGAAGGACCGGGGCTGAACTAGCTGGCGGGCCAAAGCACGGCCACTCTTGGCCGCATGTACCATGTCGCCCTGCTCGCGATCGAGCGGCTGGACGAGACCACGGTTCTCGGAGAATTCGGGAACCACGTCGCTCGTGAAATGGCAATAGGGCCGGGGTGCTCTAGTCGCACGCGAAGGCCCACCAGAACGGAGCAACTGTGCGGATTGCTCACAAGGTCTCGGTACCCACAGACTGGTCTCATGGACTTAGAGGCCGTGCGGCGCACAGTCGACGACGTGATTGGCGCGATGTGGGCAACCGACCGGCGAGATGGGTTCATCGTGCGCGACCCATTCTTGTCCTCATCCTGCGAGCAAGTTTCGGTCTCGATTGCCGCAGTACTGGATGACCGAGGTCTGGGGCGGTGGACTTTCGTTCAGGCCAGTCGCCCTGGCGAAACGAACGGTCACGCTTGGCTAGAGTGGCGAGTGGACAACACCGTAGAGTTCGCGATCGATGCGACCCTGCAGCAGTTTCATGTACACCCTGCGTTCATCGATCGGGGTCAGACTCCTGCGGCTGACGAGTTCACTGAGATCAACTACCGCGGGCCTGTCGAAGAGTGGGAATGGTTAGACACAGGATCATTGCCGTTCACTCGGCTTGTTGATGCCGTTCGGCATGAACTCGCGGTGCGCAAATGAACTGCCGAGTTGGGGAGGGAAGTCGGAAGTGCAATCACATAGCTCCGATCTTCCAGTAACGCAGCTAACCCCGATCTGGGTTCTTGTCGAGAACGCTTTCTCGGCGGTAGCGTCCGAGGCATGACAGACCGATACCCACTTAGCGACAAGCAGCTCTATGGCGCCGAAGACGACGCCGACATGGATGCCGTCTACCGCGCGATGGACAAGTTCGAAGCAGAGAGCCACGCGGACGCGACTGAAGGGGAGACGACTGAGGCCGATTCCGAATAGCAGCGCATTCTTAGTCGCGGGCGCGCCGACGGAGGACGGCATGAGCCAGCAACAATGGGTCTACGAACCATCAGACGACGGTTCAGCACGATTCGTTTTGGGGACGGTTGGAGACAATCCGCTTGTCTGCTTTGGGATCAATCCGAGCACAGCTAAGCCAGACGCACTGGACCGCACGGTCTCGCGCGTGAGCAAGTTCGCGACCAAGAACGGCTTCGACAGCTGGACGATGCTGAATGTCTACCCACAGATCGCGACCGATCCTGAGAAACTACATGACGCGTACAGCGCCGACCCGAAGGCCGAGAACGAGCGAAATGTCGCGCGAGTGCTCAGCCTCCAGCCACGCACTCTCCTCGCTGCCTGGGGTGATCTCATCACGTCCAGGGCTTACCTTCCTGGGATGCTTCACGACATCGTGGAGCTGACAACGGATGCGAGCTGTGACTGGATGTCGCTGCGCGGGCCCACGGTGAAAGGTCACCCCCGTCATCCGCTGTACGTCAGCGGGGCTGCACCGCTGCAGCCTTTCGACATCGAGCAGTATTTGGAAACTCTCTGAACGCCTCGAAGGCAGGTGCATCGGACACCGCCAGACTCATCTTCGGGTGAAGGTACTTAGGCCCCGAATTGACGAATGTCGGTCCAGAACGGCAGTCACTCTCAAATGCGGCTGATTCTCGGTACACAACGAGTACACAAGACCTCACGGAGGAGCGATCCTGAGAGGTAGCCCGAGTCGCACCTGATCAAAGCAATAGTGGCTTTGATCAGGTATTTCAAGTGCGGAGACGGAGGGATTTGAACCCTCGGTACCCGTTAGGGTACTCCACCTTAGCAGGGTGGTGCACTAGGCCGAACTATGCGACGTCTCCTGGTGACGAGAGCAATCATAGGTCACGGGGTGGCGGTGCCGGGAATCGGCGTGTGACGCACATTGGGGGTGGGCATCCACTTGTCCTCATTTTGGAGGACACGTAGAGTGATCCCGCAGCGAATCCCCCGCGCTGACATCACACCCGTCTGGCTGGCTCCTGACGTCACATCGGAGCCAGCCAGCGTTTGTGGTCTCGAGAGGCGCCGAACGCTATTCGTTCGCGATCGAGCAGGTGTAGTTCGCCGCCGTCTGGCCCGTAACGCCCTCGAGCGTCGGGAGGCCCGTGTTGTCAACGACGGGGGCATCGGGGTCGACCTCGGGCGCGGGCGCGTTCGGGTCGATCGTTGATCCACGACCGTCACCCGCCTGCGGCAGGAGGAACGGCTGGTCGGCCGCAATGTACGCCATGAGCTGGTCGCCCGCCGCGCGATCGGGACGAACCTTGCCCGCGTAGATGCCGTCGCCGCCCGTGCGGCCCGGGTACTGCACGAACGTCACGCGCTCGAGCGGGATGTCCTTGAGCGCCAGTGCGATCGACATCATGGTCGGGATGTCCGCGAGGCTCGACGAAAGCTGCAGGTTGTTCGACGCCGTCTTCGCGAGGGCGTAAACCTTGGCGGGGTCTCCCAGAGTGTCGGATGACTTGAGCTGACGCACGAGGGCCGAGAGGTATACCTGCTGCGAGCTGATGCGCGTCAGGTCACTGCCGTCGCCGACGCCCGAACGGGTACGCAGGAAGCCGAGCGCAGCCTGACCGGAGAGATTGTACGTGCCCGCCGCGCCGATCGTGATGCCGTCGTCGTAGATCGGGCCGGTGACACACACCGGAACACCGCCGATCGCGTCCGACATGTTGATGACACCCGTGAATGTGATGAGTCCCGCGAACTGGATGGGCAAGCCGGTGAGCTCTGACACGGTGAGCACGACACATGCGAGCCCGCCGTAATACAGGGAGACGTTGATGGGCTCCGTCGAGTAGCCCTTCGTATCGCCTTCCTCGTCCGGGCATTCCGGGATTCCGACGACGAGGTCACGGGGAAAGCTCACCGCGACGGCGTTGGTCTGGTCCTGCGAAACGTGCAGCAGGATGTTGACGTCGTTGAGCGTTCCGCTCTCCTCCTCGGCGTCGCCACCAATACCGTTCTGCCCGGCGCGAGTGTCAGAGCCGACAATGAGGATGTTGAAGCCACCCTCGTACGCGCCGATGCTGGGGGGCGGGCCATCCGTCTCACCGATGAGGGTGACCGTGTTGGCCTGCAGGTTGGAGTTGAGCGCGTTGACGGCGAGCGCACCGAGCGTCGCCCCGCTCACGAGAAGCACGGCGAGCGACGCAGCGACGAACCCGAAGATGACGCCGAGTGGGCTCGACTTCTTGAGGCGTCCGTGACGGGCGATACCGGGGAGCTTGGCGGATGCGCGACCGCGCTCACGAAGACGCAGTTCGGACGAACCCTGGGGTTGCGCCTCGTCGGGGCGAGGACTCAACTCGCTCATGACAGAAACCTTTCGTTGCCCTGCGGGGGTGGCTGGGGAGCGGAGGGCGTGGGATTCGAACCCACGAGACATTTCTGCCCACCAGTTTTCAAGACTGGCTCCATCGGCCGCTCGGACAGCCCTCCCGGATGACCGAGTTCCGAGTGTAACCGATGAGCGATTCTCGACCCTGTAAATCGGTAGGGAAGGTACCGAGCGTTAGAGCGGTGTTTTCTAGAAAGAACCGAGAACCGCGGCCACACCGTCTTCGAGGTCGGTGCCAGTGGCCTCGTTGGCGACAGCGCGCACCTCGTCGGGAGCCTGCCCCATGGCGACCCCGCGACCCTCCGCGGAGGCCCACTCGAGCATGTCGATGTCGTTGCGCCCGTCGCCCATCGCGAGCACACGGCTGCGGGGGATGTTCAGAAGCTCACGAACCCGCTCGAGCGCGGTGGCCTTGTTGACGCCGTCGGGGGCGATGTCGAGCCACGCGGTCCAGCCCACGTTGTAGGAGACCTTGTGCAGCCCCATCCGCTCGACCACCGACAGAAAGTCTTCGATGGCGTGCTCGGGCGAGATCACGACGACGCGGGTGGCGTGCGCGGTCAAGAGATCATCGAACTCGACCTTCTCGCTCGCGGCCCCTAGGGTGCCGTCGGGAAAGTAGCCCGTGAAGCGGTACAGGCCCGTCTCGTCTTCGACCGCGTAGTTGGCGCTCTCGAGGTTGCCACGGATGGTCGTGAGCACCTCGCTCGGATCGAAGGTGGCGACGAACTCGCGCGAATACCCGGTGGGCGCATCCGGGTCGCGCTTGAGGGTGATCGCACCGTTGGAGCACACGACGTACTCCGGGCCGATGCCGAGGCGCTCGAGAATGGGAAGGGTCATGGCAACGGAGCGGCCCGTCGCGAGCATGACCTCGTGTCCGGCATCCCGCACCCTGCCGACCGCCTGCACGACCGCCGGGTTCATGACGCCGTCTTCGCGCAGCACGGTGCCGTCGACGTCGAGCGCGATGAGCCAGCGATCCATGGATGCCGCGCTCACGCGACCGGCTCGAACACGTCGAGTCCACTGAGGTACGGGCGCAGCGCCTCGGGAACGACGACGGAGCCGTCGGCCTGCTGATGCGTCTCGAGGATCGCCACGAGCCAACGCGTCGTCGCGAGTGTTCCGTTGAGAGTCGCGACGGGGCTCGTCTTGCCCGACTCGGTGCGGTACCGGATGTCGAGGCGGCGGGCCTGGTACGTCGTGCAGTTGCTCGTCGACGTGAGTTCGCGATACGTGCCCTGGGTGGGAACCCACGCCTCGATGTCGAACTTGCGCGCGGCGCTGGACCCGAGGTCTCCCGCGGCCACGTCGATCACTCGGTACGCGAGCCCGCAGGCCTTGAGCATCGACTCCTGGTACTCGAGCAGGTGCTCGTGCTCCGCCTCGGCGTTCTCGGGAAGCACGTAGCTGAACATCTCGAGCTTGTTGAACTGGTGCACGCGCAGGATGCCGCGATTGTCCTTGCCCGCAGAGCCCGCCTCGCGGCGGTAGCACGTCGACCAGCCTGCGTAGCGCAGCGGACCGGCCTCGAGGTCGAGAATCTCGTCGGAGTGGTACCCCGCGAGCGCGACCTCGCTCGTGCCGGTGAGGTAGAGGTCATCCCCCTTGTCGAGGCGATAGACCTCGTCGGCGTGCTCGCCGAGAAAGCCGGTGCCGGCCATGATCTCGGGGCGCACGAGCGTCGGCGTGATGAGCGGGGTGAAGCCCTCACTGATCGCCTTGTCGAGCGCGAGATTCATGAGCGCGAGTTCGAGTCGAGCACCCACACCCTTCAGAAAGTAGAAACGGCTACCGCTGACCTTAACTCCACGGGTGATGTCAATCGCGTCGAGAAGCTCGCCGAGGTCGGCGTGATCGCGGGGCTCGAAGTCGAACTCGCGGGGGGTGCCCTCCTCACGCACGAGATTCCAGTCGTCCTCGCCGCCCGCCGGCACACCATCGATGATGACGTTGCCGAGGGCACCGGCTTTCTGGGTGAACTCGAGCTCGGCATCCTGTGCCACCTGCTGTGCGGCCTTCACGCGCGCGGCGAGTGTCTGGGCCTCGGCCACGAGCTGCTGCTTCTGCTCCTTCGGCGCCGCGGCGACCTGCTTACCGAACGCATTCTGTTCGGCGCGCAGCGACTCGAACTCTTGGATGCGCGCGCGCCGGTTCTGGTCGGCGGCGAGTGCCTCGTCGACGAGAGCGACGGATGCCCCGCGCGACTCCTGCGAACGCCTAACATCATCGGGGTTATCGCGGAGTAATTGCGGGTCGATCACGCGTTACAGCCTACCCAGCGATGCCGTACCGTTAGCCTCATGGCGACCTCCGCACCCAAGCGCAAGAAGTTTGCCGCCGTGGTGTACAACCCGATCAAAGCCGACTTCGACAAATTGAAGGACGCGATCGATGCCGGCGCGAAGGCTGCGGGGTGGGGTGCGACCGCGTGGTTCGAGACCACGGAGGAAGACAACGGTCAGGGAGTTACGGCGAGCGCACTGCGACGCGGGGCATCCGTGGTCATCGCCGCGGGTGGAGACGGCACGGTACGCGCCGTGGCCGAAGGTCTGCGGGACAGCAAGGTGCCGCTGGCACTCGTGCCCTCTGGCACGGGCAACCTGCTCGCGCGCAACCTCGATATTCCCGTCACCAACCTCGAGCAGAGCGTCGAGATCGCCTTCACCGGAGAGGATCGCGACATCGACCTCGGCATCGCCGAGATCGTTCGCGCCGATGGGGACAGTGAAGAGCACGTCTTCCTCGTGATGGCCGGCCTCGGACTCGACGCCAAGATGATCAAGAACACCAACACCAAGCTCAAGAAGGCCGTGGGCTGGCTCGCCTACATCGACGGCATCGCGCGATCGCTGCCCGAGCTCAAGCCCGTGCGTGTCACCTATCGCCTCAACGGCGCAGCGGCCCGAGCAATGAGCGTGCACACGATCATCGTCGGCAACTGCGGCGTGCTGCCCGGCGGGCTGCTGCTCATGCCCGACGCCTCCCCCGACGACGGCATCCTCGACATCGCCGCGCTGCGGCCTCGGGGACCATTCGGCTGGGCCAAGGTGTGGCAGAAGGTCGCGTGGGAGAACGGCGTGCTGCGCAAGTCTGCGATCGGCCGCAAGATCATCGACCTCTCGAAAGACGTCAAGGACGTGACCTATCTGAAGGGCGCATCCCTCGACATGGAGGTGGAGCACCCGCAGGAGTTCCAACTCGACGGCGACGAATTCGGCGAGGCGAAGGTTGTGCACGCCACCGTCGACGCCGGCGCCCTCACGGTGAAGGTACCGGCCGCGAGCTGAGCTGCGACGCGGCGCGCTGCCGTGCCCTGGCGCTGCCCTGGCGCTGCGCTGCCCGGCGCTGAGGTAGCCACTTCTGTGGATGCTTGAGGCGCAGCATCCACAGATCTGGCTACCTCGACGACGGTGCTGTTGCGCTGTAGCACGAGCATGTGGATGGAATGCCCGGGCGCACACACCCTGGCGAGAGCATCACGTGTGCGCAGACGCCCTCTTCCCGAACACCTTGCGCCGGTCTTCCGCGTCGCCGAAGGCATCGAGGCCGGAGTCGCACCGGATCGCCTGCGCGCCCGTGCTCTCGACCGCAGCGTCTGGGGAATGCGCGGGATCACCCCCGCTGCAACCCTCACCGATCGGTGCGCACTGTTCGCGAAGCGACTGCGGGATGATGCGAGCCTGAGCCACACCACGGCGGCGCTGCTCTACGGGGTTCCGCTCGACCACCGCTACGAGCGCGACCCGCGACTGCACTTCACCGTGCCCGCGCCGGCGCGCCCGCCCCACGCCACCGGAGTTATCGGACATCACGCCCGTCTCGGCGGCGACGACGTGCGCACGCTCCACGACCTGCGGGTAACCAGCCCCGCTCGCACGTGGATCGATCTGGCCACGATGCTCGATCTCACGGATCTCGTCGCCGCTGGCGACGCCCTCACCCACTGGGCGGCACCGTGGGTCGGTCACGCCGAGTTGCGGCGTGCCGTCGAGTCGTACCGAGGGCGGGGCATCCGCCTCCTTCGCGACGCGGTTGACCTGCTCGACCCTGGAGCCGAGTCGCGACCCGAGTCACGTCTGCGAGTGATGCTCGCGGTCGCTGGGCTGCCCCGCCCGCGCATCAACCACGTTCTCGTCGATACCGAGACGGGGAAGCACCTGCGCCCGGACCTCACCTTTGAACGCGAGCGCGTCGTGCTCGAGTACCAGGGCGATTACCACCGCACGCGCCAGCAGTGGCGCAAGGACATGACCCGCCGCGCACGTCTCGAGGCGATGGGCGCGTACGTGATGGAGCTCAACGCCGATGACCTGCGCGATCCGGGTGAGCTCGTGGAGCGTATCGCGCGCGTGCTGCGCGGGCGGCGCTAGGTCGGCGTATCCACTGGCGCCAGGTCGGCGCCGAGGTAGCCACTTTTGTGGATGCTTGAGCCGCAGAATCCACAGATCTGGCTACCTCGACGAAAGGGGGCGGGAGGCGGCAGAAGGGGGCGGGAGGCGGCAGAAAGCGCGCGGGCGCGGCTACTGCTCGCCCGCGATCAGGCCGCGCAGCCAGTCGCGGGCATCCACGAAGGCGTCGTTGTCGTAGCGCGGGATGACGCTGATGGCGAGCTTGTCGGCGCGCGGGTAGCTGCCGAGGAAGATCACGTTGGGGCTGAAGCGCTTCAGGCCGAGCAACGCGTCGGCGACGCGTTCATCCAGGATGTGACCGTCGAGGTCGATGACGAACCGGTAGCGTCCGAGGGCGTCGCCGATGGGGCGGGACTCGAGCAAGCTCATGTTGACGCCGCGGGTGGCGAACTGCTCGAGCATCTCGAGCAGGCGGCCGGCCGTATCATCCGGGAGTTCGGCGATGATCGAGGTCTTGTCACTGCCGGTCGGCTCGGGCAGGGTCGTGGTGCGCGAGACGAGCACGAAGCGGGTCACGGCGTTCGGGTTGTCGCCGATCGACTCGGCAAGCACATCGAGTTCGTGGTGCTCGGTGATGCCGGGGGGTGCAACGGCGGCGTCGGCGAGCGAGCCATCGAGCAAGGATGCCGCGGCCGCGACGTTCGACGTCGCCGGGATGTGCCCATGACTGGGCAGGTGCGCGTCGAGCCACGCGTGCGTCTGGGCGTACGCAACCGGGTGCGCGTTGATGACCTTCACGTCGGCGAGCGTGGTGCCGGGGCGCGCCACGAGCACGAAGTTCACGGGGACCAGGTATTCCCCGATGATGCGCAGCCCAGGGATGTTCGCGAGCGCATCCTGGGCGACGCTCACGCCACCCTCGATGGAGTTCTCGATCGCGATCATCGCGGCGACACTGCGGCCACTCACGACGTCGTCGAGGGCCTCTCCCACATTGTTGACCGACCGCCACTCACGGCCCGCGGCAGCCGGAACCTGCTTGAGCGCGGCCTCGGTGAACGTGCCCGCGGGACCCAGGTAGGAGTAGGTCTCAGGCATTGAACCACTGTAGCGGCGGGCGGGACTGTGACCGTGCGCGCGGCGGTGCGAGACTGAGCAGATGACCGACCGCGCGGGCACCCCGACCCTCCCCGAAGACCTCATCGATGTGCACGATCTGGTGCGCGCGTACTACGACCTCGTACCCGATGTGAGCATCCCGGAGCAGCGGGTGGTATTCGGCACGAGCGGCCACCGCGGGTCATCCTTCGACACCGCCTTCAACCAGACCCACATCGAGGCGATCACGCAGGCGATCGTCGAGTACCGCACCGAGCAGGGCATCACGGGGCCGCTCTTCATCGGCAAAGACACCCACGCACTCTCGCGTCCCGCCGAGACGACGGCACTCGAGGTGCTCGTCGCGGGCGGCGTGCGCGTGCTCGTCGACGAGTTCGACGACTACGTGCCGACGCCGGCGCTCAGCCACGCGATCATCGCGTACAACGCGGGGGTCTCGGCAGGCTCGACCGCCGGCGGCCAGGCCGACGGCATCATCATCACGCCGAGCCACAACCCTCCGCGCGACGGCGGCTTCAAGTACAACCCGCCGCACGGCGGCCCCGCCGACAGCGAAGCCACCACGTGGATCGCGAACCGCGCCAACGAGATCATCGCGGGGGGCAACCGTGACGTGCGGCGGGCCGAGCCGAGCGCCGTGGAGACGTACGACTTTCGCGGCAACTACGTCGACGACCTCGCGAACATCATCGACATCGAGGCGATCAAGAGCGCGGGCATCCGCATCGGCGCTGACCCGCTGGGCGGCGCGAGCGTCAACTATTGGGCGCTCATCCGCGAGCGTTACGGGCTCGACCTCACCGTCGTGAACCCGACCGTCGACCCGGCCTGGGGTTTCATGACGCTCGACTGGGACGGCAAGATCCGCATGGACCCGTCGTCGGCATCCGCGATGGCCTCCGTCGTCGCGCGGCGGCACGACTACGACATCCTCACGGGTAACGACGCTGACGCCGACCGTCACGGCATCGTCACGCCAGACGCGGGCCTCATGAACCCGAACCACTACCTGGCCGTCGCCATCCACTACCTCTATACCCACCGATCAGGGTGGCGGGATGATGCGGCGGTGGGTAAGACGCTCGTGTCGAGCAGCATGATCGACCGTGTCTGCGCCAGCCTGGGGCGCCGCCTGTGGGAGGTGCCCGTCGGGTTCAAGTGGTTCGTTCCGGGACTCGTCGACGGAAGCGTCGGCTTCGGAGGCGAGGAGTCCGCGGGGGCCAGCTTCCTGCGCATGGACGGCACCGCCTGGACCACCGACAAGGACGGCATCCTGCTCGCCCTGCTGGCGAGCGAGATTCTCGCGGTGACGGGCAAGACGCCCTCACAGCTCTACGCAGAGCTCACCGCCGAGTTCGGTGACCCCGCCTACGAGCGCATCGACGCGGCCGCGACGAAGGATCAGAAGGCACGACTCGGCAAGCTCAGCGGCGACGACATTTCGGCGGATACCCTCGCGGGCGACTCCATCATCGCGAAGCTCAGTCATGCCCCCGGCAACGGCGCCCCTGTCGGTGGCGTCAAGGTCGTCACCGAGCACGCCTGGTTCGCGGCTCGCCCGAGCGGCACCGAGGACGTGTACAAGATCTACGCCGAGTCCTTTAGGGGACCCGAGCACCTTGCTCTCGTGCAAGCGGAGGCCAAGAGAATCGTGGATGCCGCGCTTCAGTAGCCTGGTGCCGGCGGCAGACCGAACTGCTCTTCGAGCGTGGTGACCCCGGCCTCCCGCATGGAGGTCGCCAGATCCACGCCGACGAACCGCAGGTGGTACGGCTCGTACTCGTATCCGGTGATGGGCGTCTTGTCGGCGGGGTAACGCACCACGAAACCGAATCGGTGGGCGTTCTCGGCGATCCAGTGAGCGTGCGGAGTGTCGCCCCAGCAGGGCTGCAGCGCGCAGGCGGTGGCCGGGAGGGCATCCACGTCGACCGCGAAGCCGGTCTGATGCTCAGAGAATCCGGGCCGCGCACTCGTGAGGTCGGCCGCAGACTGGCCGAGGGAGCGGGTCCATCCCGCGTAGACGCTCTGTTGCGATTCGAAGCTGCGGTAGGCGCTGATGGCCTGCAGGCTGAGCCCGGTTTCGGCGGTGAATGCCGCGAACATGAGACTGACAGCGTGGGCGGCGATCGCCCGCAGTTCTGGTTGACGGGGTGACGGAACGTCGAGGCGCACGAGGTCAGCGGGAACGTAGTCGAGCTGGGCGAGTGGGCGCTGCTTATTGACGACCACCCAGGGGCTCGCGGCGTCGTCGATCGACAGACTCACGACGGGGATGACGGGGACACGGCGCTCGATGGGTGACGACGTGAAGGGTCGAGGCTCAGGTGCGACCGGCGCCAGAGCGAGAACGATCAGTGCCACGGCTGCCGTGGTGGCGAGCACCGCGATGGCACCCGTTCTCACGAAACGATTCGGCCAGAGCACCGCAGTAGCTTAGTTCGCTGTGGAGAGCTGTTGCGGTGAGGTTGCGCCGGGCGTAAGTTTGCACGTTGCGCAAACTTTCCCGAAAGGCCCCTATGTCTCGCGTCGCGTCCCCATCACCGCAGTCCCGAGGTAAGCAGCAGGCCCAGGCAATCGCCGACGCCGGCGGAGTCATGACCCACCGCCAGATCCTCTTCGTGATCTTTGGGCTCATGGCCGGCATGTTCCTCTCAGCACTCGATCAGACGATCGTCGGAACCTCGATGCGCACCATCGCCGACGACCTCGACGGGCTCAGCCTGCAGGCCTGGGTGACGACCGCGTACCTCATCACCTCGACGATCGCGACACCGATCTACGGCAAACTCAGCGACATCTTCGGTCGACGACCGCTCTTCCTCATCGCGATCGGCATTTTCCTGGTCGGCTCCGTCGCCGCCGGATTCGCCGACTCGATGTACCAGCTCGCGATCTTCCGCGCCGTGCAGGGCCTCGGCGCCGGCGGCCTCATGGCACTGCCGCTCGCGATCATGGGCGACATCCTCGCGCCCCGCGAACGCGCCAAGTACCAGGGCTACTTCCTCGCCGTCTTCGGTATCTCGAGCGTCATCGGTCCCCTCATCGGCGGGCTCTTCTCGGGCACGCCCGAGATCCTCTTCGTCACCGGGTGGCGCTGGGTGTTCCTCATCAACCTGCCGATCGGTCTCGTCGCCCTCGCGGTGGTGCTGCGCTTCCTGCACATCCCGCACACGCGGCGCACGGTGCGCATCGACTGGTGGGGCGCGGCCACCGTCATCCTCGCTCTCGTTCCCCTGCTGCTCGTCGCCGAGAAGGGCCGCGAGTGGGGCTGGGACTCGCCCATCGCCATCACGTGCTACATCGTCGGCGCACTCGGCGTTGGCGCGTTCATCCTGAGCGAGAAGCTCATGGGTGATGATGCCCTCATCCCGCTCAAGCTGTTCTCGCACCCCACCTTCGCGATGACGACCGTGCTCGGCGTGCTCGTGGGATTCGGCATGTTCGGCGCGATGATGACGATCCCGCTCTACCTGCAGCTCGTCAACGGGGCGACCCCGACCGAGAGCGGATTCCTCATGCTGCCGATGATCCTGGGGCTCATGATCGCGTCGATTGCGAGTGGGCAGATCATCGCGCGCACGGGCACGTACTCGATCTTCCCCAAGACGGGCACGGCCCTGATGGCTGCGGGGTTCCTGTGGCTCACCTTCCTGACGGCCGACAAGCCGGTGATCTGGATCATGGTGGGCATGTTCCTCGTCGGCCTGGGGCTGGGTCAGCTCATGCAGACTCTCACGATCGCCGCGCAGAACTCGGTGGGACCGAGGGACATCGGCGTCGCCACATCCTCGTCGACGTTCTTTCGTCAGATCGGTGGAACGTTGGGCGTCGCGGTGCTGTTCTCGGTGCTCTTCACGCGCATTCCCGACACGATCGCCGCGGCCTTCGAGCGCACCTCGGTGAAGGAGGGAATCGGGGCTGCACTCGCCGACCCCAGCGTCGTGGCGGATCCGGCAAATAAGCAGATCATCGAGCTCTTCCAGACCGCACAGGCGGGCGGTTCCGTGGGTACGGCACTCGACGGGGACACCTCGTTTTTGAACGGTGCCGACCCGCGACTGACGGCGCCGTTCCTGGAGGGATTCAACGACGCGACGATCAGCGTGTACTGGGTCGGGCTCGTGGTGGTGGGGGTGGCGTTCGTGTTGAGCTGGTTCCTCAAGACGGCCCCGCTGCGCGACAAGTCGGCGCTGCAGGAGAACGCCGAGAACGATGCGGCTCTCAAGGCGCTCGTCGCCCCCGACGTCGATCTCGACAGCGCTGCGGCGGCGGATGATGCGCCGCCCGCACCCCGCACCACGAAGTAGCCCAGCCACCGTTCGCGCGTCGAGGCGCCACGTGCGTTGAGGTAGCCACTTCTGTGGATGGTGCAGCACGCGCACCCACAGAAGTGGCTACCTCGGCGACGGTTCGGCGCGCGGCGGGCTGGGACGGGGTGACGTGGGACGGGCATGTGGGAAAGAATTTTGCGCGAATTTTGGATGCTCTGCTTGCCAGTGTTCATGCGGCAGTAAGCGGTTGCAGCAGTGGGAGCGCTCCCACCCAGCACTTGACAGGGTTTCTGGCATCCACCTAGCCTGACCTCGATCCCGTGAGAGCGCTCCCACCAACCTCCATGAGAGCGCTCCCATTGGATCAGGGCACGGTCGCCCGGGGTTTCTCGGTGCGGCCGCCGCGCTGGAAGTACACACCGCATGTATCCCCTATCCACGCACACAAAGGAGTGACCGTGAGAACCTCACGACGCACCATCGCAGCGGCCGTCGCAGGCGCCGCAGCATTCGCACTCGTAGCCACCGGCTGTTCGGCAGGGGGTGGTGGGGACGCGGGCGACGGCACGACGACCCTGACGCTCGCAACGTTCAACGACTTCGGCTACACCGACGAGCTCCTCGCCGAGTTCACGGCTGAGACCGGCATCGAGGTCGTTCACAACAAGGCCGCCACCTCGAACGACGCTCGCGCCAACTTCTTCCAGAAGCTCGGCAAGACGGGTCTCGCCGACGTCGAGGCCGTCGAGATCGACTGGTTCACCGAGGCCATGCAGTACTCCGACCCATCATC
>CAYZHZ010000005.1:0-40926 GCA_964477625.1 uncultured Salinibacterium sp. | reverse complement strand
GCCAGCACGTCAAAGTAGGCGAGGTGGCGAAGAAGGCGAAGAAGACGAGCCACTCGTTCGAGTTCACCTCGTGGTGGGCTGACGCTCAGAACAGGCCCATCACCGACCTGACGGCTTTCGCGAAGACCTTCTTCGCCAAGCACACGCTGCTCAACGTGCTCACGAAGTACTGCGTGCTCACCGTCGACAAGACGCTCCTGGTCATGCGCCCGTACCAGATCGTCGCGACCGAGCGAATCCTGCAGCGCATCGACATCGCCACCAACTACAAGAAGCTCGGCACGATTGAGGCCGGGGGCTACGTCTGGCACACCACCGGCTCGGGCAAGACACTGACGAGCTTCAAGACTGCACAGCTCGCCAGCCGCTTGCCGAGCGTGGACAAGGTGCTGTTCGTCGTGGATCGCAAGGACCTCGACTATCAGACCATGCGCGAGTACGACCGCTTCGAGAAGGGTGCGGCCAACTCAAACACCTCGACGGCGGTGCTGAAGAAGCAGCTTGAAGATCCCCAGGCCAGAATCATCATCACGACGATCCAGAAGCTGTCCACGTTCATCGGGTCGCCGGCGAACAAGGGTCATGCCATTTTCGGCGGGCACGTCGTGCTCATCTTCGACGAGTGTCATCGCTCGCAGTTCGGCGACATGCACACCGGGATCACGCGTGCTTTCAAGCGGTACAACCTGTTCGGCTTCACCGGCACGCCGATCTTCACAGCAAACATGGGCAGCGGTGGTAACCCGACGCTGAAGACGACCGAGCAGGCCTTCGGCGAGAAGCTGCACACCTACACGATCGTCGACGCCATCACGGACAAGAACGTGCTGCCGTTCCGCATCGACTACGTCAACACCATCAAGCTTCCCGAGGGGCTCACCGACAAGCAGGTCTCGGCTATCGACACCGAGAAGGCACTGCTGGCGCCGGAGCGCATCAAGCAGGTCGTCGCGTACACGCTGGAGCACTTCGACCAGAAGACCAAGCGCGCCAGCGGCTACATCCATCAGCTCGTCGCCAACGTCAGCGAGGTCGCGGGCGGGCGCAACAAGGTCGACGCCGTGAAGATCGCCAACCGCGTCAACGGATTCAATGCGATCTTCGCCACAGCCTCGATCGACGCCGCCAAGCGGTACTACAACCAGTTCGCGCTCCAGCAGCAGGAGCTTCCGCCGGACCGTCGCTTGAAGATCGGACTCATCTACTCGTACGGTGCCAACGAGGCTGTCGAGGACGGTGCCCTCGAGGATGAGGGCTTCGAGCCAGGTGCATTGAATGCCTCGTCCCGCGAATTCCTCGAAGACGCGATCCAGGACTACAACGAGCTCTTCGGCACGAGCTACGACACCTCAGACGACAAGTTCCAGAACTACTACAAAGACCTCTCGCTGCGGCTCAAGAACCGCGAGCTGGACATGGTCATCGTCGTCAACATGTTCCTGACCGGATTCGACGCCACCACGCTGAACACGCTCTTCGCCGACAAGAACCTCCGCGCCCACGGGCTTATCCAGGCCTACTCCCGCACGAACCGCATCCTGAACTCAGTCAAGACCTACGGCAACATCGTCAGCTTCCGCGACCTCGAGGACGAGACCAACGACGCCCTCGCACTGTTCGGAAACAAGGACGCCAAGGGCATCGCGCTGCTCAAACCCTACGGAGATTACTACGCCGATTACTCCGCGAAGGTGGAGCAGTTGCTAGAGACATATCCACTCGGCCACCCGATCGTGGGCGAGCAGGCACAGAAAGACTTCATCGCACTCTTCGGCGCGATCCTGCGCCTGGAGAACATCCTGACGTCGTTCGACGAGTTCGCTGGCAACGAGCTCCTCTCGGAGCGACAAGGGCAGGACTACCGCAGCGTCTACCTCGACCTGTACGCGGACTTCCGAGCCGCCAAGGACACCGAGAAGGAGTCCATCAACGACGATGTCGTCTTCGAGATCGAGCTGATCAAGCAGGTTGAGATCAATGTCGATTACATCCTCATGCTGGTACAGAAGTACCGGGAGGTCCGGGGCGACGGCGACGACAAGGAGATCCGCGCCGAGATCACCCGAGCGGTCGACGCCAGTCCGAGCCTTCGCAACAAGAAGGACCTCATCATCGCCTTCGTCGACTCGGTCTCGGCGGCCGGCGATATCGATGATGAATGGGCTCGGTTCGTCGCGGCGAAGCGCGAGGCCGAACTCGAGCAGATCATCAACGACGAGAACCTCCGTCCCGACGAAACGCGCGCCTACGTCGAGACAGCCTTCCGTGACGGCGGTATCCGTACGACCGGGACAGCGATTACGCGAGTCCTACCGCCTGCGTCCCGCTTCGCCGCTGACGGCGGACACGGCGAGAAGAAGCAGCGCGTCCTTGAAAAGCTCAGCGAGTTCTTCGAGAGATTCTTCGGATTGAGCGCACACGGAGACGACTGATGCTGCGGCGGTTTGAATGGATCAGAGATAACGGGATGTTCGCTGACTATCGTTGGGATTCATCGCTGCCTGACTTGACCCGGATAAACGTCATCTATGGCCCGAACGGATCGGGTAAGACCTCCCTCGCTAGAACGCTGGATGCCACCCGAAACGAAACCAATGGCTTTCAACGCATCTCCATCCAGGTGGATGAAGCGGGAACTCGGCGGAGTACGAATGGGAACGACGATGCTCTGTTCGAACGTCTACATGTGTTCTGCGAGCAGTACGTCGACCGTAGCCACCGCTTCCGCGAGGGCAGTCCGAACATCGATGCCGTTCTGACGTTGGGAGAGCGTACCGCTGAGGCCGAGACCAAGATCGAGGCACTGCGAACTGAACTAGCAACGAAGACATCCGAGCGAGGCGCAGCTCAGAGAGGCGTCTCTGCCGCAGAGCGAGCGACGGCCGCGGCGCACGAGCGGGTCTCTGCTGCTGTTGTTGGGGATCTGTCCCGAGTGGATGGCTACCGAAACCGCAGCAGCTACAACTCCGGCGCAGTTGGACGCAAGTACGCCGGCGACCGCAGCGCCTGGAAGACTCTCTCTGATGACGACCTCGCATCCAAGAAGCAGTTCGTTGCGAGCGACAATCGGGAAGAGGTTGACGGGCGTTCGTTTTCCCTCGCACCTGCGATAGACCTTCGGGACCGGGCTGCGACTCTTCTGGCAATGACGCCGGTGACCATCGTGCTAAACACCCTGCAAGCGCATCCCGAAGCATCTTCGTGGGTGCAGGCCGGGCAGGAACTTCACATCAACGTCGAGGTCTGCCTCTTCTGTGGCCAGCCGCTTCCCGATGGCCGCCTGCACGACATCGAACAGCACTTCTCTGACGAAGTCGCGCGGCTGCAACACCAACTCGGTGAGATCGACACCGAGTTGGTGACGCTTGACTCAGATGCCGAGGCAGTGCTGCGTCGAATCCCGACTCGCGGATTGCTGTTTGACGATCTGCGGTCCGCCTTCGATCCGGCAGTTCAGAGCCTTAGGGATCAGGTGGCTGCTTTGAAAGGCTGGGCGGAGGAACTTCGGCAGCGGGTGCGAGCCAAAGGAGCCAACGTACTGAGCGCTGTCGATGCGACGGAAACCGACACACCAGCCGTCGATGGGTCGGCACTCGAAGCCGTATGCAAAGCCCACAACGATCGTGTTGCCCAGCATGCCCAATTGCTGGCCGCGACAGCCGTAGAGATCGAAGGACACCATCTCCAGGCGGAAGCGGCGGAGATCGACCGGCAGGCCGCTGCCCGTGCGACCGCCGAGAGTCAACGGATCACGGCCGAAACTCGGATTGAAGTAATCAACGACGAAATTGCTGCCCTCGACAATGTCGAAGGGGACCCGACGCCGTCAGCCGAAGTGCTGACGCGAGAGGTCGCCCGTCTCCTCGGCCGCAGCGAACTGTCGTTTCAGGCGCGGGACGGACGGTACGTCGTCACCCGCGATGGACAGCCCGCGGTCGGGCTCAGCGTTGGCGAACGCTCGGCGATCACGCTGGTCCACTTCCTCGAAGGCGTCGCCCGGAGCGATTCGTCCGCGGGGAAGCCCATTGTTGTGATTGACGACCCCGTATCGAGCCTCGACAGCAACGTCTTTATGGGGATTTCCACCTACATCTGGACCGAAACCGTGTCCAAGGACCATGTCGATCAACTGATCCTGCTGACCCACAGCTTTGACCTCTTCCGCCAATGGGACGTGCAGGTCGAGAGCATGCATAAGGGTCGAGCCATGAAGCAGTCACATCCGGCCGAGTTCTATGAATTGAAGTCGCGGCATGTGACGACCAACGATCGCACGCGGAGGCAACCGGTGATCGTGCGCTGGCCAGAGACTGAGACGGTTCGCAAGAAGATTCGGTCTAGCTACCACCACGCCTTCATTGAGGTGGCGAACGCTAAAAAGCGCCTCGGCGAGAACGACTCTTTGGAGAACCGGCTCGATGCCCAGCTCCTGTTTCCAAATGTGATTCGGCGCATCCTCGAATCGTTCTTGGCGTTCAAGCGACCGGAGTGGATGGGCGACTTTACGGACTCAATGCGCAAGTCAGGGGAGTTACTCACCAACACCGGCTACGAGGGCGACGCGGACGCGCTACGTCAGCAGCTCACTCGGTACTCGCATGCCTACTCCCACAGTCAGACCCCTGAGACAGACGAGACCGTGAACCCCGACGAGATTAGCGGTGCGATCAGCTCGGTCTTCGTATTCATGAACCAGATCGACCGCGAACACTTCAGGGGGCTCTGTACCGTCGTGGAGATCGAACCAGGCGCTCTCCTTCCCGCACCTCCAACGCTCGGGGATGAGGCGGAGTAGTGGCCGAAGAGTCCGCGATCCCAGTGCCGCAGATAAGTCTCGAGTTTTTCACCGAGGAAGCGAGTGAGTACGTGCAGTCAATCGCGGATGGGAGATCGGGTCCGACGCCCTTCGTGAGTCTGGTGAGCGCTCTCACCTCGGGGGTGCCCGAAGAGTTTCGCTCCACTACTCGCATCGTCTTCACCGCCGACTTTGTCCGGTCGGTTGAGAACCGACTTCCTGATGGACAGTCGGAGGCATATGTCCGCGAGCGCGGGTCCGGCCTGGTTGCGGGCAAGACCATGGGACGTCAGCCGGACGGGTTCGTGGAAGTGCTCTTTCCGCACGAGTGGGCACTCTTGGAGGCAGAGGACGAGCTGCTGGCCCTAGTCACCCACCTCGGAGCTCACGAGGCCGTGCACGTCACGCTCCACCACATCGGAGGTGAACCGTTCGCAGTCCAAAAGAGAGAAGACTTTGGTCCGGCACTCTTCCAGTTCATCGGTATGGCCGCCGAGCAGGTCGAGGAGCACCTTGCCGAGTATCTGGCGAACCAAGTTCAGCGGGGCATAACCGGCACCAGTTCGGATGGCGATCAGCTGCGCCAAGCATTCATAGCGTGGCAGGACGCACTCGCCGTCCAGTTGCCTGCAATCCCCGAAGATGACCCCGACTACTTCTTCAAGGGAATGTGGGTCAGCTTCAACGCTCTGCACATCCTCTGGAAAGCACTGGCGTACCTAGCGGCAGAAGTTCGCGATGGTGACGACTTCCAAGCAGTCCCGAGCAGCATCGCCGAGCTTCCCGAATGGAGACAATATGTCGAATTTTGGTGGGATGAGTACACGGCACTGCTAGGCGAGATTCCCATGGATATCAACGCGGATAACGCGGGGACCGATGATGTGATAAAACGCCTGGCGCTCCATCTTCAGCAATGGGCACTTGGCCTTGGCTTCGACCATCACGACACCAAGGAGGGGGGCTGGTTTCGCATCACGCTTTGGGACTAGGCGATGGAAAGCCCAGGCCGCTCTTGACGGATCGTCCCGGACTCTTCGTCTAGGCGCGAGACCGACCTCCGGTTGCGGGCCGCATCTCGATTCCTGCGCGTGGAACAGTGTCGATCGGTTCACTCCGAGGCGGTCGGACACCGCGGTCAGCGACAGACCTTCGTTGTACAGCTCGGCAGCCTTGGGGATGAGTTCGACCGGGATTGGCTGCTGCCGCATGGCGACGCCGTTCTGTTCCAGGAGACGAAGCACGCTTCCCTTTGCAATCCCGAAGTCTCGGGTGAGCTGGGTCGTGGGAGTACCAGCCTCATAGGCGGCGATCAGCCGGGCGACTCCTTCGGCCCCAAGACGTCGGGCAACGGAGAAGATGCCTGGAGGCGTGACCTCCGGAGTATCCACTGGATCGGGCAGCTGACCGATGAGACGCTCAAACTCGAAAGGCGTCTTGCCGAGGTAGCGCCAGTCGGTGAAATCGGCGAAGAGTTGAGCCCAGGTCTCATGCCGATCGTCCGCCACAAGGAAGACCCCTTTGTTGGAGTGGGGTGTTTCTCTGCCCACCCAGAGAAGAGCCGCCTTCGGGCGGCTTTTGTCTTTCCGGTCGGTCGCCCAGGGTAGAACTGTGTCGTGAAGACCGATCTGCGTAAGACCCTCGACCGCTACCGCGCCAAGCGCGGCGAGTTTCGAGACATTGTTGTGCCGCCCACCCGCTATCTCATGGTAGACGGACACGGTGACCCGAACGTTTCGCCTGAGTTCACTAGCGCCCTCGAGGCGCTGTACCCGGCGGCGTACGCCCTCAAGTTCGCGAGTAAGGCGCAGGGGCGCGACTACGTGGTGCCGCCTCTCGAGGGCCTGTGGTGGGCAGACGACATGGACTCGTTCACGTCGGCGCGTGACAAGTCGCAGTGGCACTTCACCGTGATGATCCTGATCCCCGACTGGCTTGATGAGACGACCGTGGATGCTGCGCTCGAGAAGGCCGCGACGAAGAACGCGTCCGTGCCGCAGCGGGTGCGCGTCGAGACGCTCGACGAGGGTCGCTGCATCCAGACCCTGCACATCGGGTCGTTCGACGAGGAGGCGAGTGTGCTCCAAGATGTGCACACGCGCGTGATTCCGGATGCCGCCCTCACGATGACCGGCAAACACCACGAGATCTACCTCACCGACTCCCGTCGCACCGAGCCGGCCAAGCAGCGCACGATCCTCCGCCAGCCGGTGCGCTGATCAGTCGCGGTCGGTGATGTCCCCTGAACGGGGGCAGAAAACCTCGCTCTGACCCGCGCTGATCGGGGTACAAAGCAGATAGCCTCCAAGTGAGCTTTCTTCGAAGGAGATCCCGTGCGCCTCGCCCGACCCCCCAGATCTGTGCGAGCCCTGGGAGTGGCGGTCGTCGGCGCATTCGTGCTAGCGCTACTGATCCCCGTGAGTGCTTCAGCGGCGACAACGCAGGTGACCACCTTCGCGGACCTGCAGTCCGCGATCGCGGGTGCCAGCACTGGCGACATCATTGAGCTGTCGAACGACATCGTCGCAACCAGCACACTCATTGTGTCCGCAGGTATCGTTATCGACGGCAAGGGATACACCCTCACGGTTCCGACGCCCGGGGTAACCGAGGCCGGACTCAACGCGGCATCGCCTTCGTCCCACCGGCTTTTCACGATCCTGTCTCCGGATCGAGTCACGATTTCTGACATCACGTTGCTCGGCGGCAACACGCCGGAGGGTGGAGCTGTGCTCGTGCGCCCCGGCTCTCAGGTCACGATGACCGGAGTGCACATTGAACGCTCGCGAAATCAGATGGGTGGCGGCGGCGCAATCTACAACCAGGGCGAGCTCGTCATGGTCGACTCCTATCTGCGACGCAACTCGGCGCGGTGGGGCGGCGGCATAATCAACGCGAGCGGAGCTCTGCTCATCATGCAGGGCTCCTCCCTCGTCGAGAACCGCACCGAGGACAGCAACGGTGGGGGCGGCGGTGTCGAGAACCAGGGAACGATGTGGCTCAACAATTCAACGTTCGCAAACAACTTCACGACCGCGGGAGGCGGCGCGATCAACAACTACATGGGCACTTTGTACGTGTCCCATTCGACCTTTGTCGGCAATGTGAGCACTGGTCCGTACGATGGCGGCGCCATTCTCAGTTTTGCGGGCGGAACAGCGACTGTCATATCCAGCCTCTTCGCGTACAACTACTCGACTCGCCTCTACGGCACGCCGGGTGCTGAGTTCTTTCTCGACGACTTTGCCTCGACCCTCGTCGGCTCACCACTCGCGGTGCCGTCGAGTGTGACGGTCGCCAACTCGCTCGTGCAGACCGCCGACACCTGGCCTGCTGCGATCAACGACAGCTCTGTGACTGATTACACCGTCGGAGCTGACGGCTCTGGCGACACCCTCTTTTCGGGCGGGAGCTTCGACTATCCGACGAACGGTGTAGGCGCGCCCGTGACCTCTCAGGGAAGGGTATTCCGACCCAACCTTCTCCCGCAGGGTGGACTGCCGACTGCGGCGCTCGTCTCGCTCACGACAGCCGGTCTTCAGGGCGCGCCCGTCGATTTCCTGGCGCCCGCGCGCTTCGGCTATTTCGACGGCTCGAGTTGGACGTATCTCGTGGGTAGCGGTTCCGGTGCGCAGACCCCCACGACCGACCAGATCGGCGCGATGCGCAATGCGACGACGCCGACGGTGGGCGCGCTCGAGGGAACGACAGCGCAGACCTACCTCGTGTCGAGTCCCGTCGCGTCGGGAGGCACCGTTTCGGGGGCATCCGCCTATGGCGACCCATACCCTGCGGGAGCTGTCGTCGTCGTCACAGCCCTGCCCGACCTCAACTTCCAGTTCGCATCATGGACTGTCGTGACGAATGGAACCACGACCAATCCGACGACGAGCACCATTTCGCTCACCGTCACAGACAACATCGTTGTCACGCCCAACTTCCTGCCTGGCTTCGGGATGTACACCATCACCTATGTCGGCACAGGGTCGGACTCGGGGCTCCCTCCCGCCGCTCAGCAGTCCTCAGTGCCTGAGTTCGTCGATTCCACGGGTGGCACACTCGTGCGAACCGGATACACGCTCACCGGTTGGAACACCGCCGCGAACGGGTCCGGCACCCCATTCGCGTTCGGCGACGCGTACATCGACGGCGTCAACGTCGTGCTCTATCCGGTGTGGGCGGTCGCTGCGGCTCCGGTGAGCTACGCGGTGACGTTCGACTCGCAGGGTGGATCGGCCGTGGCGGCATCATCCTTCGTCGCAGGTTCGTCCATTGCCGTGCCGCCCACGCCGACTCGGTCGGGTTTCACCTTCGCGGGCTGGTCGACGACCGCCTCGGGACCCGTGCTGACGTTCCCCTTCACCCCCACCTCCGCCGCGGCGCTCACGCTCTACGCTCAGTGGACTGCTGTTGCCGCCGGGGGAGGAGCATCCCCGACGGCAACGCAGAGCCTCCCCGATACGGGGCTGCACCTTGACCGCCCGCTAATGGCGGGGTCACTGCTGCTGCTGTTGGGCGGGCTGCTCTGCGGGATCGCCTGGCGGCGACGGGCCGCATAGTCATACCGGGTGGTGGCACGTCACCGGTGCTGCGTCGCCCGCCCGAGCAAGGGCGCGGTTCGATAAGAGACCATCTCACGCATCGAGAGCGCGACATCCGTTCTCTCGATTCCCGGGGACGCAAGGATCTGACCCGCGACGCGATAGAGATCCGTCGTATCGCGCGCGACGATGCGGATGACGAGATCGTCATCTCCCGCGACGCCGTGCACCTCGATGACCTCGGGGATCTCGGCGAGCGAGACCTCGATTTCAGCGAGTCGGTGCTGGTCGACCCGTGCCGTGACGAAGGCCGTCAGGGGGTAGCCGAGAGCGGTGGGATGCACCCGATGATCCACCGGCGCGAGCGCCTCGCCCGACTCGAGCCGCACGAGCCGCGCCTGCACGGTGTTGCGGGAGAGGCCGAGACGCTGGGCTATCTCCACGCCCGAGAGCCGGGGGTCGTCACACAGAGCGAGAAGGATGCGGGCATCGGTGGCGTCGAGAGCGGGCATGTAACGCAGTATCGCACGCCATTCGGGGCGCGAACCATGCATATTGCACAGCGAAAATATGACTAGTTGTGCACACATCACATCGTTGGACAGCATGGTGCACATGAAGCTCGAAGACGAGATCAGCCAGATGCAGCGTGTCCCCTCGCTCGCCGACGGTGACTTCCTCGACATCGCGAGCCTTCTCGATACAGACGAACGATACCGACTGGATGCCGCACGCGACCTCTTCGCGAGCGTCGTGCGACCCGTGGTCGGCGCCCACTGGAACCGCGGCACGTTCCCTTTCGAGATTCTCCCCGCGCTCGCGGCACAGAACCTCGTGGGAGTCGCGGCGGGCGGGGCGACCCACCTGCTGCAGGGTCTCATCCACCTCGAGCTGAGCCGAGTCGATCTGTCGATCTCCACCTTCCTCGGGGTGCACAGCGAACTCTTCACGGCTGCGGTACGCGACCTCGGTACCGACGAGCAGCGTGCGCGTTTGTTGCCGTCGCTCCAGTCGCTGTCGGCGGTGGGCGCGTTTGCGCTCACCGAGCCAGATCACGGTTCCGACATCTCGCGGGGGCTGAGCACCACCGCGACCCGGCACGGTGACCACTGGATTCTCGACGGTCGCAAGCGCTGGATCGGCAACGCGACGTTCGCCGATCACGTGCTCGTGTGGGCGAGGGACACCTCGGATGGCATCATCCGCGGGTTCATCGTCGACGCAGCAACCGCGGGCTTCACGGCGACCCTCATCGAGAACAAAATTTCGGCCCGCATCGTGCAGAGCGCCGACCTCGAACTCTCTCGCGTGCTCGTGCCCGAGACGAACCGTTTGCCCGGCGCGGGCGGATTCCGTGAGGCGAATTCGCTTCTCACGGGCTCCCGGGTGTGGGTGGCGTGGCAGGCGGTGGGTCTTCAGTTCGCGGCCTACGACATTGCTCGCGCGTACGCGCTGGAACGACGCCAATTCGGCAAGCCCATCGCGTCGTTCCAACTCACCCAACAGAAGCTCGTGCGCATCCTCGAAAACGCCACTACCTCGCTCGCGACGCTCGCCCGCATCGCGCAGCTGCAAGACGAGGGACGCGTGGCCGCTGAGCACGCTGCCTTCGCGAAGGCCACGGCGAGCGCGCGCATGCGGGAGTCGGTCGCGCTCGCTCGAGAGGTTCTCGGCGGAAACGGTATCTCCACGGACTACGACGTCGCTCGCGTCTTCGCTGATGCCGAGGCCGTGTACAGCTACGAGGGCAGCCACGACGTCACCACCCTCATGGTGGGTCGCGCGATTACGGGTATTTCCGCATTCGAGTGACCCCAGCCGGGTTTAGCCTGTCGGAGTGGCAGTGAAGTCCCTCTTCCTCGGAACCTCGACAGTGCTCTTCAGCGACGGCGAGCGCTCGATCCTCATCGACGGGTTCTTCAGCCGCCCCTCGCTCACCAAGATTCTGTTTGGCAAGGTCGCGCCGAACCGGGCGCGCATCGACGAGGTGATGGCGCGTGCGGGCATCGAGCGGGTGGATGCCGTGCTCGTCTCCCACTCGCATCTCGACCACGCTCTCGACTCGCCGCTCGTCGCCCAGCTCGCGGACGCACGCCTGTGTGGTTCGGAGTCAACTCGCATGATCGCGCGCGGGCTGGCCTTCGACGAGTCGCGGTTCGTTCCGCTCGAGACGGGTGTTCCCGTAGTCGCCGGTGCTTTTCGCGTGACACCGGTGCGCGCGGTCCATTCCAACGGTGATCGCTTTCCCGGCGAGATCACTGAGCCGATCGTCCCGCCAGCCAAGACCGCCGCGTATCGAACGGGAGAGTGCTTCGACTTTCACATCGAGCACCCGGATGCGACCGCGCTCGTGCACCCGACCGCGGGCTTTATCCCCGGCGTGCTCGCCGACTATCCCGCAGACACCATCTATCTCGGTGCCGGGGCCGCCGGCCACGAGACCGAGGCTTGGCGCAACAGCTACTGGGACGAAACGGTCGTCGCGACGGGTGCATCCACGGTTCTGCCCGTGCACTGGGACCGGTTCTGGCGCCCACTCAGCGAGCCGCTGAAGCCGCTCCCGTCGAAGCTCGACAACCTCGACGCCACCCTCGCGACCTGGATGGCGCGTGCGAACGCGTCGCGTATCGACCTGCGCCTGCCGAAGCCCTTCGTGTGGGAGCAGCTCGAAGTATGACGGAGCGACTGAGCGCCGCCGAGGCCCTCAACGAGATCGCGTACTGGCTCGAGAGAGACCTGCAATCGTCATTCAAGACGAAAGCGTTCCGTAAGGCGGCCGGCATTATCTCCGCGTGGTCGGCCGACGATCTCGCCGAGCGGCGTGCGGATGGCCGGCTCAAGTCGACGAAGGGGATCGGCGACACGACCTACGCAGTCATCGTGCAGGCTGTCGACGGCGCGGTGCCCGATTACCTCGTCGATCTGCGCGACCGCCTCGACAAGCCCCTCACCACCGCCGGAGCCGAACTGCGCGCGCAGCTCAAGGGTGACCTGCACAGCCACACCGACTGGTCTGACGGCACAACGGGCATAACTCTCATGGGCGATACCGCGCGCTGGTTGGGGCACGAGTACCTCGTCATCTCAGACCACTCGCCCCACCTGCGCGTCGCAAACGGACTCGACCCCGCGCGCCTGCGCCAGCAGCTCGACGAGATCGACGAATACAACTCGGGGTCGGCTCGAGGCTTCGAGTTGCTCTCCGGTGTCGAGGTCGACATCCTCGACGATGGATCGCTCGATCAGGATCCGGCGATGCTCGAGCGCCTCGATATCGTGGTCGCGAGCGTGCACTCGAAGCTCAAGGCGGAGGCCGGTGTCATGACGGCGCGCATGCTCGGGGGCATCCGTCATCCCCGCACCAATGTGTTGGGCCACGTCACGGGTCGGCTCGTACAGGGTTCGCGCGGCACCCGCCCGCAGTCGAGCTTTGACGCGCGCGCGGTGTTCGAGGCGTGCGTCGAGAACGATGTCGCGGTCGAGATCAATTCGCGCCCAGAGAGGCAGGATCCCCCGGATGACCTGCTCGCGCTCGCCGTCGAGATCGGGTGTCTCTTCTCGATTGACAGCGACGCGCACGCGCCTGGTCAGCTCGGCTTCGTCGACCTGGGTGCGGCGCGGGCGGAGGCGGCGGGCATCCCCGCCGAGCGTATCGTCACCACCTGGTCGCGTGAGCGGCTGATGGATTGGGCGCGCTAGCATTCCAGCCGTGCGCACCATCCTCGCCGAAGGCGAATCCCTCGTGACGATTGTTGATGGCTTCGACTTCACGGAGGGTCCGGTGTGGCATCCCGTCGACGGGTACTTGGTCTTCAGTGACATCCCCGCGAACCGCATCTACCGCTGGCAGAGTGACGTGCTCGGCGTCGTGCGCGACCCGAGCAACAAGACCAATGGCAACGCATTCGACCTCGAGGGTCGGCTGGTCTCGTGCGAGCACGTGACAAGCCGCGTGGTGAGGACGGAGCTCGACGGAACGATCACGGTGCTTGCGGACCGTTTCGACGGTGCTGAGTTGAACAGCCCCAATGACGTGATCGTGGACCGTGCGGGAGACGTGTACTTCACCGACCCGGTGTTTGGACGTGTGGAGGCGCCCATGGGCGTTGTGCGCCCGATTCCGCAGCCGGTGCGTGGCGTGTATCGGTGGGAGTCCGGTGGTCGGCTCACACGCATCATCGACGACTTCGATGCTCCTAACGGGCTGTGTCTCTCACTCGACGAGCGTCACCTGTTCGTCAACGACACCACGTTCAACCACATCCGTCGGTTCGAACTCGCGGACGGCGTCGCGACAGGCGGGGAGGTCTGGGCGGTCGTCGACGGTGAAGGCCCGGGTTCCGCGGATGGGATGAAGCTCGACTCCGCGGGCAACCTCTATTGCACGGGACCAGGTGGGGTCTTCGTATTCGACCCGTCCGGGGCACCGTTGGGGGTTATTCGGGTGCCCGAGGCGGTCGGCAACTTCACGTGGGGCGCAGAGGATCTGCGCACCCTGTACCTGTGCGCGTCAACGTCGGTCTACGCCATTCGCACGCTCGTGCCGGGCCTGCGCGCGTTCTCACAGGCTTAGAACGCCGCCGACTTTCCATCCGGTTGCCACGAAACCGCCCTTGATAGAGCGGTCATCTCATGCCACTATTGGCAAGATTTGGAAAGTTTTGGCAATTGGTTGCCCAGATTTGTGTCTTCACGCTCATCGAGCGTTCGAGCGATGGTGACACGGCGACCGTGGTCACGAGCATCTCCGAGGTGTGGGAGGGATCACGCCTCGACCGTCTCGTGCAGCTACTCGCGGCACCAACCACCTCGATCGTCACGATCACGATCACCGAGGCGGGTTACCATCTCGATGCCGAAGGAACGCTCGACCGCGCGGATGATGCGGTCGCGCACGACCTCGTCGAGCTCAGCAGCTCCGACCCCGCACCCCGAACGCCCCTCGCTCGTCTCGCGCTCGGGCTCGCGAGTAGACGCGCCGCGGGCGCGGGATCTCTCGCCGTCGTGCCGTGCGACAACATGCCGCTCAACGGTCCTCTCGTCGCGCGCGCTCTCGACGCGTATGCGCGCGTCATCGACCCCGAGCTCAGCGAGTGGATCGCGGAGAACATCGCATTCGTCTCCACGAGTGTCGATCGAATCACGCCACGCATGACGCAATCCGACATCGCGACGGCGGAGCGACTGACGGGCTGGAGCGACTTGGCTCCTGTTGTCGCCGAACCCTTCAGCGACTGGGTACTCTGCGGCGATTTCCCCGCGGGCCGACCCGCCTGGGAGCGCGCGGGGGTGCGATTCGTCGACGACATCGAGCCGTTTGAGCGCCGCAAGCTGTGGCTGCTCAACGGTGCGCACTCCGTGCTCGCGTATGCGGGACTCGTGCGGGGGCACCGTACCGTTGCCGAAGCGATCGCCGACCCCGAGTGCCGCTCCTCGGTCGAGGCGTTGTGGGCGGCGGCGCTACGCCACCTGCCCTCGCATCTCGACGCTCAGTCCTACTGTGACGAGCTTCTCGTGCGGTTTGCGAATTATCGCATCGAGCACGAGCTCGGCCAGGTGGCTCTCGAGTCGGTGTCCAAGCTGCGTTACCGCATCGTGCCGGTGGCGCTCGCGGAACGGGCAGCGGCGCGATCGGCGTCGGAGTGCGCCGCAGCCGTCGCCGCGTGGATAGTCGCCGTGCAGCGAGGGCTCGACCCCAGCGCACCGCGCGACGACGTCACGGACGCCCTCCATAGTGGGGACCCGGTCGCCGCGCTCGTCGGAGTGCTGAGCCCCGAGCTTGCTGCGGATCCGGGGTTTGTCGGCGAGGTCGCCGTGGCGTGGGAATGCGCGGCCCTTATGCGGAGTTGAGAGACTCATACAAACGCATAGATAAGGAGCGCAGTCATGGCGCAGCAGGGCATCCCCGCACACTTCGGGCCCGTCCAGTTCGGACTCGACACGTTCGGTGACGTCACCGTCGACGAGCATGACGCGCCCCTCAGTCATGCGCAGGTGATCCGTAACCTCGTCGCCGAGGGCACCCTGGCCGACGAGCTGGGCCTCGACTTCTTCGGAGTGGGCGAGCATCACCGTGTCGACTTCGCGGTGTCGGCCCCGGAGGTCGTGCTCGCGGGCCTCGCGACCGTCACCAAGAACATCCATCTTGGCTCGGCGGTGACCGTGCTCAGCTCGGACGACCCGATTCGGGTGTTCCAGCGCTTCGCGACCGTCGATGCCCTGTCGAACGGGCGCGCGGAGATCATCCTCGGGCGCGGCTCGTTCACGGAGTCCTTCCCGCTTTTCGGCTTCGACCTCAAGGACTACGAGCGGCTCTTCGAGGAGAAACTTGACCTCTTTTCCGAGCTCCTCAAGGAGCAGCCGGTGTCGTGGCAGGGGAGCCTACGCCCGGCGCTCAGCAACCAGAACGTCTACCCTCGCACCGAGGGTGCACACATTCCGACCTGGATCGGGGTCGGGGGAAGCCCGGAGTCGGTGGTGCGCGCCGCGACCTACGGTCTTCCGCTCGTGCTCGCGATCATCGGCGGTGACCCGGCGCGCTTCGCTCCCTACGTCGACCTCTACCACCGTGCTCTCGCACAGATGGAGAAGCCCGACCTCCCCATCGCGGTGCACTCTCCGGGGTTCATCGCCGACACCGACGACCTCGCGGCGGAGCAGTACTGGCCGCACCACCGCGTCATGCGCGACCGCATCGGTGCGGAGCGGGGTTGGCCGCCATCGACGCCCGACGAGTTCGCGAACGAGATCGCTCACGGCTCGCTCTACCTCGGGTCGCCGGAGACGGTCGCCCGCAAGCTCGCGAACACCATCAAGACTCTCGGCATCCAACGCTTCGACCTCAAGTATTCGGCGGGCACCCTGCCGCACGAGCTCTCGATGCGCTCGATCGAGCTCTACGGGTCGCGCGTCGTACCGATGGTGAAGGACATGCTCGCCGCTGGCTGAGCATGAGAACCGGTGATCGAGTTCGTCGAGATCGGGTCTCGACTTCGCTCGACCACCGGTTCGGTGATCGCGGGAGTTACTTCTTCGGCGCGGCCTTGCGAGTGGCTGGTTTCTCGGCGACAACCGGTGCCTCGGCTACGGGTTCGGCGACCGGGGCGACAGCAACTGCCTTGCGACGGTTGCTGCGCTTGACGAGCAGGATGATGACGAGCGTGACGATCCCCGCGAAGATGATCCACGGCAGCAGCACGCCCAGCGCGACCAGCAGGCCCGCGAAGAACGCGACGAACGCGTTCCACCCGGCGAGCAGCCCGGTGAGGAAGGTGTCCGGCTCGGCGACAGGGGCTGTGTAGTCTGAGACGAGGTTGAGCGTCACCGTCGACAGTGAGATCTGATCGTCGTAGTAGCGCTGCTCGCTCTCCAGGCTCTCGAGCTGGGCCTGGCGGTCCGTGATCGCCGTCTCCAGTTGGATGAGGGTGTCGGTGTCGGTCGCCGTCTCCACGAGGGCCAGCAGGCGCTCGATGGATGCCCGGTACGCCGTGATTCGCGCCTCGAGGTCTTGTGTCACCATCGTCACGTCAGAGGAGTTGAGCGACACCTCTTGCACCGCGCCGAGTTCCTTCAGCTGGTCGAGCGTCGCGGTGAGCTTGTCGGCCGGGATGCGTAGCGTGAGCGTCGCGCTGCCCTTGTTGCCGCCCGAGGGGGCGTACTCGCTGCGACCGTCGACACGTCCGCCGGCTTGTTCGGCGATGCGGATCGCCTCGCCGGACGCCTCGAGTGGGTTGTCGACCGTGACGGTGACGTATCCAGTCGTGATAACGGAGCGGTCGAGGTCGGTCGCCCCGACCGCAACCTCGGAGTCACCGGCCATCTGCTCCATCGGTGCGGCGGGTGCGTAGCCGCCAGACTCGGTCGAGAGGTAGTCGGATGATGCTCCAGCGGCGCACCCGGTGAGGGCGAGCGCGGACAGGAGCAGTGCTGTGGGAATGACAAGTGTGCGCCTCATGCAACTCACGGTACGTAAGACTTCGACCGACCTCTACCCAACGTTTACAACATTTCGAGCGTCACTCACAACCCCCTGCTATCTCAGGGTCGGCGTGCTTACCGTGGGGTCTGAAGCACCATCCGCACCACACAAGGAGGAATCATGGGACTGCTCGATGACGCCAAGGACGCAGCCGAGGCCACCGGCAAGAAGATCGGTGAATGGGCCGACGACACCAAGGAGCGAGTGAGCGACAAGGTGGACGAGATGAAGGCCGAGGCCGATGTCAAGCGCGCCGAAGCGGAGCGTGACGCCACAAAGGCTAAGAACGACTACAAGGAACAGCTGCGCGAGGACAACTAGCCGCTATTCTCATCATCGTTGGCAGCCGTGCCGCATTTCAGTGAAGGGGAATGACATGGGTTTCATCGATGACGCCAAGGACAAGGCCGAAGACGCCGGCGAGTGGGCCAAGGACAAGGCCGGAGACGCCGCCGACTGGGCCAAGGAGACGGCGGACAACGCCGGCGAGTGGGTCAAGGACGCCGCCGACAACGTGAAAGACAAGGCGGAGGACGCCGCGGACTGGGTCAAGGACAAGTTCGACGGCGACGACAAGGCCACCCCGGCCTCCTAGTCCACTGCGTAACTTCTGGAGGGCGCTCGTCGCGCGATTCGCGCGGCGACGCACCCTCCTACACATCGCCGGCGACACCGGTACTCCCGAATCGGGACCCGGTCCGGTCGTCATCCTCATCCACGGCATCGCCTCCTCGGCCACGACGTTCAAACGGCTCGTTCCGCTCATCGAAAACGATCACCGCACCATTTCCATCGACCTGCTCGGCTTTGGGGATTCGCCGATACCCGAGGGTGCGACCTACACGATCGAGGAGCACGTCGCAGCGATCGACGCGACTATCCGCTCGCTGGGGCTCACCGAGCCATTCATCCTCGTCGGCCACTCTCTGGGCAGCCTGCTCTCGGCACGGTACGCGGCGCTCAACCCGAGTCGCGTGGGTCGGCTCATCCTTGTCAGCCCGCCCGTGTACCTCTCTCCGACGGAGATCGGTGACCCCCGCGTGCGTCAACAGGTGGGCGCCTACCTCAAGGTCTACGAGTTCATGCGTCAGAACAAGGAGTTCACGATCGCGAGCGCTCGGGCCATCGGACGCTTCTTTCAACTCGCCGACGTGCTCGAGGTTTCTGAACGCAACTGGACTCCCTTCATGCTGAGCCTGCAGCACTGCATTGAGTCCCAGACGACCGTGGCCGACATCGCCGCGGTACGCGCCCCCATCGACGTCGTCTATGGCGCGCTCGACCAGTTCATGTCGGCCGGCACCATGAAGATCATCGAGCAGATGCGTCACGTCACGATGCACCGCGTGGAGGTCAACGATCATCTCGTGCGCACGCGCCTTGCGAAGGCGGTCGCCAAGGTCATCGGCTGACTCGTCCGCTTGAGTTAGCGTGGCTTCATGCGCACTTCGCCCCTGACCCGCATTGGTCGCCCCCTTTCGGTGATCGGTCTCGGCACCTGGCAGCTCGGCGCGGACTGGGGTGAGGTGAGCGAGACGGATGCCCGCGCCATCCTCGACGCGTCGGCGCACAGCGGGGTCACGGTGTTCGACACCGCCGATGTCTACGGCGATGGACGCAGCGAGTCTCTCATCGGTCGCTATCTCGCCGATCGACCCGATCTCGACATCTTCGTTGCGACCAAGATCGGTCGCCGCCTGGCGCAGGTGAGGGAGAACTACTCGATGGCGAACTTTCGTGAGTGGACGGACCGATCCCGCGCGAACCTCGGCACCGACACCCTCGACCTGGTGCAACTGCACTGCCCGCCCACCGACGTCATTGACAGCGACGAGGTCTTCGACAATCTCGACGTTCTCGTGGCGGAGGGCGTCATGGCTCGCTACGGGGTGAGTGTCGAGACGGCGGATCAGGCGCTCGCCGCGATCGCCCGACCCGGGGTCGCGAGTGTGCAGATCATCCTCAATGCGTTCCGCCTCAAACCTCTCGACGCGGTGCTGCCCGCGGCGCGAGCGGCCGACGTCGCGATCATCGCACGCGTGCCACTCGCGTCGGGCCTCCTCAGCGGGCGCTACACCGCTGAGACCACGTTCGCCGCGAACGACCATCGCACGTTCAACCGCCACGGTGAGGCTTTCGATCAGGGGGAGACCTTCTCTGGCGTCGACTTCGACCGGGGCGTGGATGCTGCGCGCGAGTTCGCCGCACTCGCCGAGTCGCACGGTCTCACGCCGCCCGTCGCCGCACTCGCCTGGGTTGCCCAGCTCCCCGGAGTCACCACCGTTATCCCCGGCGCCCGCAACGTCGCACAGGCGACCTCGAACGCTTCCGCCGGCGCGGTGCCCGACCTGCCCGCGGACTTCGGGACCGCCGTTTCCGACCTGTACGACCGCTACTTTAGGGACGCGGTTCACGACAGATGGTGAGGCAGCCACTCGGGCGCGCCTTCGCGAATCTCTTTACCGCAAATCTCGCGTCGAGCCTCGGTGACGGTATCGCGCGCACGGCGATCCCGCTGCTCGGCGCGCGACTGACCTCCGACCCTCTTCTCATTGCCGGGCTGGGAGCCCTGGCCATGTTGCCGTGGCTGTTTTTCGCGATCCCGTCGGGCATCCTCATCGACCGCATCGATCGACGGCGCGCACTCGCGCTCGCGCAAGCCGTGCGCACTCTGTTGGGCCTCCTGCTCGTCGTGCTCGTGGCGACGGGAACGCTCACGATCTGGTGGCTCTACCTCGTGATCTTCGTCTACGGTGCATTCGAGACGGTCTATGACGGGGCCATCCGTGCCGTCGTGCCGTCGATCGTCGACAAGGCGAACCTGCCGCGCGCCAACTCGCGCATCGAGGGCGGTGAGCTCGTCGTGCAGAACTTCGTCTCGGGCCCGCTCACGTCGGCGCTCTTTGCGGTGGCCGTCGTCATCCCGCTCGGCATCAACGGACTCGTGTTCGCAATCGCGGGGGCCCTCGCTCTGCTGCTGCCCAAGGCTGCCTCGGGCCGGCAGTTCGCGACCGCGGACGAGCCGCGAGTGCCGTGGTACCGCCAGCTGACCGAGGGACTCTCGTTCATCCTGGGCAACCGCATGCTGCGCACTCTGTGGTTCTTCACGACCTTCATCGGTCTCGTCTGCTCCGCGGCGATGGCCGCGTTCGTGCTGTACGTGCTCGACACCCTCGCCGTGCCGGAAGCGTTCTTCGGTCTCGTGCTGGTTGCGGGCGCCGTCGGCGGCATCCTCGGTGCCTCGGTCACGAGCATCCTCAAGACCCGTCTCGGCGCGGGCCTGACAATGGCGATCGTGTGCACCCTCACGGGACTCTCGTTCGTGCTCATGGGCGTCGTGCCGGTGTTGTGGGCGGGAACGCTCGGATTCGCGCTCTCCTCGCTGTCGATCACCACCTGGAACATCCTCATCATGTCGCTGCGCCAGGCTCTCATCCCCGGTCGCCTGCTCGGTCGTGTGCAGGGCACGTGGCGCACACTGCTGTGGGGCACAATGCCGTTCGGAACGCTCATCGGCGGATTCGTTGCGCGAGTGGACCTCGCGCTGCCGTTCTGGCTCTTCGGTGCCCTCGAGGTGGTGGCGACTCTTCTGTTTTTCCGCTTCCTCATGACGCTGCCGAATCCGGAGGACGTCGACAACGGCGACGCCCCCACACCCGACACGGGAGCGGGCCCTACCGATCCGCTAGCGCAGGGCTAGCCAGTCGTCGAGCAGGTCGAGGGTGAGCTGCGGCGTGTCGCGATGGGGGGAGTGGCCGGCGCCGGCGACCACACGCACGTCGACGCGCGGATTGGTGGCGGCGAGGGCATCCAGAGTGTGCGGCTCGATCATCGAGTACACCGCAGGGTCGCCCGTGAGAAGCAAGGTCGGTACCGGCAGCGCGGCGGCCTCTGCGCGCACGTCCCAGCGGCCCGTGTCGGTAAAGGTGTGCTCGACGACGAAAGCGTCGGTCGCCCGGATGCCGCGCAGCTTCGCCTCCCGATCGCGCTCACGCCAGTGCGGCTTGAGCTCGGCGATCGACTCGGGCGTCAGGTCGAGCTCGGCGAGCTGGTCAGCGAGGATCTCCCCGTACAGAGCCTCGGGCACATCGAGTACGGGATCGAGAAGCACGAGCGCACGGGTGAAGCCCGGCTGTAGGCCCGCGAGCACGGATGCGGCACCGCCGAGGGAGTGGCCGACCACGAGGTCCCACGGCGCCCCGCCGGCGGCGGAGGGAAGGTCAGTCGCGTAGTCGTGCACGGCATATCGTCCCGGCCGTGGCGCCGAGCCGTGACCTCGAAGATCGGGCGCCGTGACGTCGAATCCGCGCTGCTCGAGACACGCGCGCAGCCACCACCACGACCCGGATTCCGAACTGAGACCGTGAACGAGCAGCGCGGTGGGCATGCCCTCACGATACCGATCCGGAATGTTTCCCCGCGCCGAACTGGTTGACTCGACATATGAAGGTCATGATTATCGTGGGCAGTGTCCGACCCGGCCGAGTGGGCCTCTCCGTGGCGGAGTGGGTGCGCGATCGGGTGCAGTCCGACGGTCGCTTCGAGATCGACTTCGTCGACCTTGCCGAGCTCGCTCTCCCGTTCATGGACGAGCCCGCGCACCCCTCGAAGCGCCAGTACACGAAGCCGCATACGATCGCCTGGAGCGAGAGGGTGGATGCCGCAGATGCCGTGATCCTCGTGACTCCCGAGTACAACCACAGTTTCTCGCCCGCGCTCAAGAACGCGCTCGACTTCCTCAACCATGAGTGGTGGCGCATGCCCGTCACGACGGTGAGCTACGGGGGAGTGTCCGCTGGCACGCGCGGCGTCACCGCGATCGAGCCCGTGCTCGTGAACTTCGGCATGGTCAAGACCACTGCGAACGTCGAGATCCCGTTTGTCGCGACGCACATCGTCGAGGGCGTATTCCAATCCGACCCGAAGTTCGAGGCGATCCTCGAGAAGTCGCTCGATCAGCTCGAGGAGCTCGCGACGGCGCTGGGTCCGATCACCTAGCTCGGCGACCGGTGGTCGAGTAGCGCGAAGCGCGTATCGAGACCTAGCTCGGCGACCGGTGGTCGAGTAGCGCGAAGCGCGTATCGAGACCTAGCTCGGCTGCACCGAGACGGGCTCCGTGTCTGGCATGGGGCTCGCGTCGCGACCGCGCAGGTCGGGGTGCCAGTGGCGGAAGATGGTCGGGAACAGGAATCCGAAGAACGCGAAGGCGGCGGCGACCATAAATCCTCCGATCGCACCGTTCGCGTCGATGAGGAAGCCGGCTGCGGCCGATCCCAGGGCTGCACCGATGAGCTGACCCGTGCCGACCCATCCATAGGCCTCGGCGGTGTCGCTGAACTTGACGCTCGCCGAGACGATCGCGAAGATCACGGCGAGCGCCGGCGCGATACCGATGCCGGCGATGAGCAGGGCGAACGAGAGCCACCAGAAGTCGAGGAAGGCCATCGCCGCGGCCATGCCCACGAACACGATGAACATGCGGCGCGCGAGTGCCCACGGCCCGATGGGCACGTGCCCGAGCGAGAGCCCTCCGATGATCGAGCCGATGGCCCAGATGGCCAGCACGATTCCCGCTTCGGGCCCGCCGTGACCGAACACCGCGACGACCCCAGCCTCGACGGCCGCGCACGCGCCGACGAGCAGGAACCCGGTGATGGTAGAGAGCAGCACGGCGGGGCGTCGCAGTACCGTGCCGAACGCGCGCTTACTGCGCGGGATGCGCACCTGCCCCACCTCGGGACTCAAGATGAACCAGATTCCGCCGCCCACAAGGAACGCGCCCGCGAGAACGATGGCCAGGGATGTCGAGATCTGGGTAGCGACGAATGTCGTGACGACCGGCCCGACGATCCAGATGATCTCCTGGGCGGAGGCGTCGAGGGAGAAGAGCGGAGTGAGCTGCTTCGCGGGCACCATTTTGGGATAGATGGTTCGCACGGCCGGCTGGATGGGCGGCATGCTGAGTCCGCCGATGAGGCCGACGACCATGTAGAGCGGCACCGAGAGGGGCACGAGCGCGATCGTGAAGATGGATGCCGCGCACACGATCATCGTGAGCGTGAGCACGCGGCGCATGCCCCACACCCCCATCCATCGGCTGGTGAGCGGGCCGGCGACCGCTTGGCCGACGCTCGTCGCCGCCAGCACGAGTCCCGCGGCCCCGTAGGAGTCGTGGACACGCTCCACGTGCAGGAGGTAGGCGAGGGAGAGCATGCCGCCGGGGAAGCGCGCGGTCAGCTGGGCGGCGATGATGCGCCCGACCCCCGGCATCCTCAACAGTGCGATGTAGCTCTTCACAAGGTCACTAGCTTACGGCCTGCTTCGACGGCCATCTGGGGTTGTGTCATACGTGCCCCGTAGCCTGTGAAAACTGTTGATAAGTCCGAGAAGTTATCCACAATTGGGGACGACACGCCCACTACATGTGGTGTTACCCCCGTGTCGGGGGCACCGTATATAGTGGTGGAACCGCCGGGCCGGGGGATCACGGCCGAGGGGCAATTAGGGGTACAAATCGAGGTCTATTTGGCGACCTCAGGAGGAGTTTTCGTGGGAATCACAGTCGTCAAGCGCAGCGGTGCGCGGGAGCCGTACGACGCGAACAAGATCAACCTCGCGATCGAGGCGGCGAGCGCCGGTCTCGACGAGAACATCACGTGGGTGACGCAGATCGCATCGGAGCTCGAGCTCACCCTCTTTGACGGCATCACCACGCAGCAGCTCGACGAGGCAGTCATTCAGGTGGCCCTCCAGAACGTCAAAGACGACCCCGCGTTCGACGTCGTCGCTGCCCGCCTCCTGCTCAAGACCATCTACAAGCGCGTGCTCGGTGACTACGAGACCGCCGAGGAGCTCAAGCGCCTGCACGCCGAGCACTTCGCCCCCAACGTGCGCCGCGGCGTCGACGAGGGACTGCTCGATCCGCGACTCGTCGAGATGTTCGACCTCGAGGCGCTCGCCGAGCACCTCGAGCCTGCTCACGACGAACTTCTCAAGTACATCGGCGTCGTCACGCTCAACAACCGCTACGGCATCAAGGGCCGCAACGGCGACGCCCTCGAGGTTCCCCAATACTTCTGGATGCGCATCGCCATGGGCCTTTCGCTCAACGAAGCCGACCCCAATGCCGCTGCCCTCGCGTTCTATCGCAAGATGTCATCGCTCGAGTACCTCGCGGCGGGATCCACCCTCGTCAACGCCGGCACGATCTACCCGCAGCTCGCGAACTGCTTCGTGATGGAGATGCAGGACGACATGGAGCACATCGCGAAGACCACTCGCGACGTCATGTGGCTCACGAAGGGCACGGGCGGCATCGGCCTCTCGGTCACGAAGCTGCGCGCGCAGGGTTCGCCCATCCGCTCCAACAACACGACCTCGACGGGCCCGATCCCCTTCATGCACACGATCGACTCGATCCTGCGCGCGGTGAGCCGCGGCGGCAAGAAATTCGGCGCGCTGTGCTTCTACATGGAGAACTGGCACCTCGACTTCCCGGAATTCCTCGAGCTGCGCAACAACTCGGGTGACCCGTACCGCCGCACCCGTACCGCCAATACCGCGGTGTGGATCAGCGACGAGTTCATGAAGCGCGTGCAGAACGACGACGACTGGTACCTCTTCGACCCGCTCGAAGTCGCCGACCTCAACGAGCTGTACGGCAAGGAATTCTCGGCTCGCTACAACGAGTACGTCGCCAAGGCCGAGGCGGGCGAGATGCGCCTGTTCAAGAAGATCACGGCGCGCGAGCAGTTCAAGGCGATCCTCATCTCCCTCCAGACCACGAGCCACCCGTGGCTCACCTGGAAAGACACGATCAACAACCGCGCCCTCAACAACAACACCGGCACGATCCACCTCTCCAACCTGTGCACCGAGATCACGCTCCCGCAGGACATCGACAACGTCTCGGTGTGCAACCTCGCGTCGATCAACCTGTCGCAGCACCTGGGCGCGGATGGCGGAGTGCTGAGCGTCGACTTCGCCAAGATCGAGGAGTCAGCTCGCCTTGCCGTGCGTCAGCTCGACAACCTCATCGACATCACGCGCTCGAGCGTCAAGGAGGCGGACTTCTCGAACCAGCAGAACCGCGCCGTCGGCCTCGGTGTCATGGGCTTCACCGACATCATCGAGAAGCTCGGTATCACCTATGAGAGCGAAGAGGCCTACGACCTCATCGACGAGATCATGGAGCACGTCTCGTACGCCGCGATCGACGCCTCGACCGAGCTCGCGAAGGAACGCGGCGCGTACGCGAACTTCGAAGGCAGCCGCTGGTCGCAGGGTCTGGTGCCACTCGACTCCATCGCGCTCACCGAGGCCGACCGCGGCGTCGAGATCAAGGTCAACCGCAAGAGTCGTCTCGATTGGGACGCGATGAGGGTCAAGGTCAAGGGCGGCATGCGTAACGCGACCCTCATGGCGATCGCACCGACGGCATCCATCGGTCTTGTCGCGGGAACCACGCCGGGCCTCGACCCGCAGTTCGCGCAGATCTTCAGCCGCGCGACCTCGAATGGCAAGTTCCTCGAGGTCAACTCGAACCTCGTACACGACCTGCAGAAGCGTGGGCTCTGGGAGTCGACGCGAGAGGCGATTCTGCGTAGCCAGGGCGACATTCAGGGCATCGCGGCGATCCCCGACGAGCTCAAGGCCGTGTACAAGACGAGCTTCCAGCTGTCGCCGTACGCCTTCCTCGAGGTTTCGGCTCGCGCTCAGAAGTGGATCGACCAGGCCATCAGCCGCAACATGTACCTCGAGACGCGTGACCTCGGCGACATGATGGACATCTACTTCGCGGCATGGGAGCGCGGCGTGAAGACGACGTACTACCTGCACATGAAGCCCCGCCACACCGCCGAGCAGTCGACGGTCAAGGTCAACAAGGCCGAGGAGATCGTCGCCTCCACCGCGGCCCCCGCTGCCGCGGACGCACCGGTCGCCTCGGCCCCGGCCCGTCGCGGTTTCGGTGGACTCGCACCCAAGGCTGGTGCGTGATGGACCGGGTCTCGACAAGCTCGACCAGCGAGGTTGAAGAATATTACGTTCCGGTCGATCCGATGGACGACCTTCAGTGCGACAGCTGCCAGTAAGCAGGAAGAAGACATGGGAATTCTAGGAACCGGCCTGCAAGAGGGCCTGCTGCTCAAGCCGATCCGCTACCAGTGGGCGATGGACCTGTACGACCAGGCCGTCGCGAACACCTGGTTCCCCAACGAGATCCAGCTCGGTGAGGACATTGCGGACTTCAAGAAGATGACGGAGGAGGAGCGTCACGCCGTGACCTTCCTCATGAGCTACTTCAACCCCAACGAGTTGCTCGTCAACAAGGCTCTCGCGTTCGGCGTCTACCCGTACGTCAACGCGGCCGAGTGCAGCCTCTACCTTGCGAAGCAAATGTGGGAAGAAGCCAACCACTGCATGAGCTTCGAGTACGTGCTCGAGACGTTCCCGATCGATCGTGAGGCTGCATACGCCTCGCACGTCGAGATCCCGTCGATGGCCCGCAAAGAGGAGTTCGAGGTCAAGTACATCCGTCGCATGACGGAGCAGACCCTCGACATCACGACGACCGAGGGTAAGAAGGACTTCATCCGCAACCTCGTCGCCTACAACGTGATCCTCGAGGGCGTCTGGTTCTATTCGGGCTTCATGGTCGCCCTGAGCTTTCGCCAGCGCAACCTGCTGCGCAACTTCGGCTCCCTCATGGACTGGGTCGTGCGCGATGAAAGCCTGCACCTCAAGTTCGGCATCAACCTCATCCTCACGGTGCTCGAAGAGAACCCCGACCTTCAGACCGAAGAGTTCGCGACTGAGATCAAGCAGATGATCCTCGATGCCGTCGAGATGGAAGAGCAGTACAACCAGGATCTGCTCCCGGGCGGCATCCTCGGCCTCAACGCCACGTACATCAACCAGTACGTGAAGTACCTCGCAGACCGTCGCCTCGAGGAGCTCGGATTCGAGGCGCACTACAACGTCTCCAACCCGGCGAAGTGGATGGCCGCCGCCAACGACACCCTCCAGCTCGTCAACTTCTTCGAGTCGACCAACACCTCGTACGAGTCGAACGCATCGGCGACAGTCTCGAGCAAGTCCTAGTAGACGGCGGTGCGGATAGAACGGGTCGACTGGCTCGACCCCCGCGCTATCGCGCAGCGCGAGGCGATGGATGCCGAAACCACCGCGATGTACCTCAAGTTCATCGAGGGTCAGACCCCCGAGGTCGTTGAGGGCATGACGGAGGCCTTCGCGGTGGACCCCGACGCGATCCTCGCGACCCTGCTCGCGCTGGAGGGCGACGAGGTCGTTGGTCATACCGCGCTACGTCAGGCGATCGGGATGCCCGACACTGTGATCGAGGTCAAGAAGGTGTACGTGGCTCCGGGGTTTCGCGGCCAGGGCATCTCGAAGGTGCTCATGGGGGAGGCGGAGTCCATGGCGAGAGCCCGTGGCGCATCATCCATGGTGCTGCAAACCGGTGACCTGCAGGTGCCGGCCATCACCCTCTACCGGCAACTCGGTTTCGTGCCCGTGCCGCCGTTCGGCAAGTACCACCTGATTCCCGAGGCGATGTGCTTCGAGAAGGTGCTGTAGCTACCGCGGCTGGGTGTGCTTGCCCGAGTCGCCGCTACCGCGGCTGCATCCGAATCGCTCCATCGAGGCGGATCGTCTCACCGTTGAGCATGGGGTTCTCGACGATGTGCTTGACCAGGGCAGCGTACTCGGCGGGCTTTCCGAGGCGCGACGGGTGGGGCACCTGCGCGCCGAGCGAGTCCTGGGCGGCCTGCGGCAACCCCGCCATCATGGGGGTCTCGAAGATGCCCGGCGCAATGGTCATAACACGGATGAGGCTCGAGGCGAGTTCCCGAGCGAGCGGCAGTGTGAGACCCACGACGCCGGCCTTGGACGACGCGTACGCTACCTGACCGACCTGCCCGTCGAACGCCGCGACCGACGCGGTGTTGACGATCACCCCCCGCTCCTCGCCGACGGGGTCCACCCTCGCCATGCGCTCGGCGGCGAGCCGACAGACGTTGAAAGTGCCGACCAGGTTGATGCCGATGACGCGCTGGTAAGTCTCGAGGGGGAGCGGACCATTCTTGCCGACCGCCTTGCCGGGGGTGGCGACGCCCGCGCAGTTGACCACGATGCGCAGCGGTGCGTCCACGGCGTCAAGAGCGGCCGCAACATCCGTCTCGTTCGTGACGTCGGCGGGGGCGAAAGTGAAGCCGTGTTCGGCGGCGACCTCGGCTCCGGGGGAGGTGGGGAGGTCGACGACGACGACGCGAGCGCCCGCGTCGCCGAGTACCCGGGCGGTGGCGAGTCCGAGACCGGAGGCGCCACCCGTGACGAGCGCGCCGGCATCCGTGATCTGCATCAGTACCTTTCGATGATGGTGGCGTTGGCCATCCCTGCGCCCTCGCACATGACTTGCAGGCCGTAGCGACCCTCGGTCGCGGCGAGGTGGTTGACCATGGTCGTGAGCAGCCGGGTGCCCGACGATCCGAGCGCGTGCCCGAGCGCGATCGCCCCGCCACGCGGGTTGAGTAGGGCGGGGTCGGCGCCGAACTCGTGCACCCACGCGAGCGGCACAGACGCGAAGGCCTCGTTGACCTCGTAGGTGTCGAAGTCGTCGATACCCATGCCGGTGCGATCGAGGATCTTGTGGGTCACTGGGATGATGCCCGTGAGCATCTCGATCGGATCGCTGCCGACCACGGCCGAGGCGACGAAACGCGCGAGCGGTCGCAGCCCGAGCTCGAGCGCGCGCTCCTCGCTCATGATGAGCACCGCGGATGCGCCGTCGGTGAGCGGCGACGAGTTGCCTGCCGTGATGCGCCAGTCGATCTCGGGGAACCGTGCCGCGATCTCGTCGTCGACGAATGCGGGCGTGAGGTCGCCCAGGCCCTCGACCGTCGTACCAGCCCGCACCGTCTCATCCGTCGTCAGTTCGCCGAGGGAAAGCAGTTCAGACTCGAAGTCGCTCGCTCCCGCGAGCCGATGGGAGCGAGCCGCGAACTCGTCGAGGGCGTGGCGGGGAATGCGCCACCGCGCGGCGATGAGCTCCGCCGAGATGCCCTGGTGAACGAGGCCGTCGGGGTATCGCTCGTGAACCCTCGAACCCCAGTAGTCCATCCCGAGAGTCGCGTAGCCGATCGGGTTCTTGCTCATGAGCTCGACCCCCCCGGCAATGACGACGTCGTACGCGCCCGCGATCACCCCCTGTGCGGCGAAGGTTGCGGCCTGCTGACTCGAGCCGCACTGCCGGTCGATCGTCGTGCCGGGCACCGTCTCGGGAAAACCTGCCGCGAGCGCCGCGTTGCGCGCAATGTTGACGGACTGTTCGCCCGCCTGCGTCACGCAGCCGGCGATGACGTCGTCGACGAGCGCGGGGTCGAGGTCGTTGCGCGAGACGAGTTCGGCGAGCACCGTGCCGAGCAGATCCACGGGATGCCAACCAGAAAGGGCGCCTCCGGGCTTACCTCGGCCGGTGGGGGTGCGTAGGGCGTCGACGACGACAGCGGTGGGCATGATCTCAGGCTAGGCGGGCTCGACTCCGAATGCGCGGGCAAGCTTGTCGATCTTCTGGGCGCGACCCAGGCGGGGCAGGTCGCTGCCGTCGCGGATCACGCGGCCACGCGCCTCGAAATCGGCGAGGAAGTCGCGAGCCCAGGCCACATCGCTGCGGGTCGGCGAGATCACTTCGTTGATGATGGGCAGCTGGTCGATATCGAGGCACAGCTTGCCCGTCATCCCGAGCGCGACCGCGATCGCACCTTGCTCGCGCAGCACGGGGTGGTTGGTGCCGACGGTGGGCCCGTCGATGGGCCCGGGGAGGTTGCCGACGCGGCTCGCGACGACGAGGCGGGAGCGTGGGTAGGCCATCGCCATGTCATCGGCGGCGGTGCCGGTGTCGCGGCGGTAGTCGCCGCTGCCGAACGCGAGACGGTAGGCGCCGCGGGCGCGGGCTATCTGCGCAGCCTCCTCAATGCCGAGCGCGGACTCCACGAGGGCGAGCACGGGAGTCGCGCCGCGCAGGCGATCGAAGGTCTCTGAGACGTGCGCGGGGTGTTCGGTCTTGGCGAGCATGACGCCGCGCAAGCCGGGGAGGCCCGCGAGCGCATCGACATCGTCGGACCAGAAGTCGCTCGCGCGGTCATTGATGCGCACCCACCCGCTGCCGCCGTTCGCGAGGAACGCGGCGACATCGTCGCGGGCCTTGTCCTTGAGCCCGGGGTCGACCGCGTCTTCGATGTCGAGCACGATCTGGTCGGCGCGCGACGCCTCAGCGGCGTCGAAGGTTTCGGGCTTCGTGGCGGCGACGAGCAGCCAGGAACGGGCAATCTCTGCCGAAACGGCGCGCTGCGGGATGGACGGCTTGGCGTGGTCAGGCATACGAATCAGGCTAGCGCCTTGGTGATCCGCTGCAGACTGACGGATTCTGAGGTGCCCAGGTGTTGAGCGAAGAGGCTGATCCTGAGTTCCTCGAGCATCCAGCGCACGCGCACGAGCGTCGGGTCGAGATCCGCGACGAGCGGGAGGGAACCACCGGCGGCGAGGTACCGATCGGTCGCCTGCTGCACTTCAGACATCCACACCCGATCGCGGCCCGGGTTTTCGGGCAGACGCGCGATGCGATGGATGATGCCCTCGAGGTAGACCGGCAGCCGCCGTAGCTGCTCAATCCCGGTGAGCGCGATGAAGCCGGGGTAGATGAGGCTGTCGAGCTGCGTGCGCGCGTCCCCGAGGGGACCGATGAGTGCCATGCGCGTGGCCGCACGGATCGCCTTGTCGGCCTCGCGGGACTTCGTGATGATCGTGACGACGCGGCTGGCGGTGTCGAATAGCGTGGCGACCAGGGTCGCGGAGACGGCCTCCCGCGCCGACTCGAACTCGGCACGCGTGAAGATCTCGCGCTCGCCGACCACGGAGTCGACGACGGCGACGAGGCAGTCGTCGAAGAGTGCCGCAACGGAGCGGTAGGGGCTCTGCGCGAGCGTGAGCTTCTCGTTGGTCGTGAGGCTCTCCTGCACGTAGCCGAGCGGCGAGGGGATGCCGAGGAGCAGGAGTCGGCGCACGCCGGCGCGGTGCGCGACCGCCTGGTCGTGCGGCGTGCTCATGAGTCGCACGCTCACCGTGGACCCGTCGTCGACGAGGGCCGGGTAGGCGCGGATGACCGCCCCGGTGATCGAGCTCGTCGAGATCGTGTCGAGCTGATCGAAGTCCCAGGTCGTGATTCCCGATCGCTCGATCGGATCTCGACGAGCTCGATCACCGGTGTCGACGACCTTCGCGACCGACTCCCGCGCGACCGGTTTGAGGCTCGCCTGCAGTGCGCTGAGGGTCTTGCCGCTCGAGACGACCTTGCCCCGGTCATCCATGACGGCGAAGGTCACACGCAGGTGATCGGGCACCCGGTCCCAGTCGAAGTCGGCGGGGGTCACGGGCGTGTAAGTCTGTGCGGCGATTTCGCTGGCGAGCTCTTCGGTGATCGAGCGCCGTCGAGGTCCGTCGTCGAGGTCTCGACTTCGCTCGACCACCGAGGCGAGCAGCTTGCGCGCCCAGTCCGCCGCCGGTACGACGTTCTTGCGGATGGGCTTCGGCAGGGACTTGATGAGCGCGGTCACGAGCTCCTCGCGTAGCCCGGGGACCTGCCAATCGAAGCCGTCGGCCTTGAGGCCCGCGAGCAGGGGGAGCGGTACGCGCACGGTGACGCCGTCGTCTGCGGTTCCCGGCTCGAAGCGATAGGTGACGGCGAGAGTTTGATCACCCTGTCGCCACTCGGTTGGGTAGGCCGCGGCATCCAACTCGTCGTCGGCTTCGTCGCCGGTGAGGTCGGCGGCGGTCATCGTCAGCAGATCGGGCGTCTCGACGCGCGCCTTCTTCCACCAGCCCTCGAAGTCCCGTGTCGAGGCGATGTCGTGGGGGAGGCGGCGCTGGTAGAAGTCGAAGATTGCTTCGTCGTCGAACAGGATGTCACGCCGTCGCGTGCGCTCCTCGACCTCGGCGAGCTGGGCCCGCAGCTCCCGATTGGATCTGTCGAATGCAGCCACGCGCTTGTCGACGCGCGTGAGGTCCCATTCGCCTTGCACGAGCGCGTGGCGGATGAACAGCTCACGCGCGTACTGCGCATCGATGCGCGCGAACTGCACGCGCCGCTTGAGGATGATGGGCACGCCGTAGAGCGTCACGCGTTCGTACGCCACGGCCGCACCCTGCTTCTTCTCCCAGTGCGGTTCCGAGTAGGTGCGCTTGGCAAGGTCGCCCGCGATGGGCTCGGCCCACGCCGGATCGATCGCCCCGTTCATGCGAGCGAACAGTCGCGATGTCTCGACGAGCTCCGCGCTCATGATCGCGGATGGCTGCTTCTTGGCAAGCGCCGACCCGGGGAAGATCACGAAGCGCGCCTGGCGCGCCCCGACGTAGTCCTTCTTGGCGAGGTCGCGCAGACCGATGTGGCTGAGGAGACCCGCGAGCAGCGACCGGTGGATGCCGTCGGGGTTAACGTGCGCTTCGCCGACGTGCAGGCCGAGCTGCTTGGCCATGCGCGTGAGCTGTCGGTACACGTCTTGCCACTCCCGCACCCGCAGGTAGTTGAGGTACTCGGCCCTGACCTGTCGACGGAACTGGTTTCCCGAGACCTCTTTCTGCTTCTGCTCGAGGTAGTTCCAGAGGTTGAGGAGGGTGAGAAAGTCGCTCGTCGGATCGATGAATCGCGCGTGCTGCTGGTCGGCCTGCGCGCGGCGTTCGAGCGGGCGCTCGCGAGGATCCTGGATGCTCAGGCCGGCGACGATCGCCATGACCTCGCGCGTCGTCCCGTGCTTCTTCGACTCGATCACCATGCGCGCGAGCCGAGGGTCGATCGGCAGTTGGCTGAGCTGCTTGCCAACCCGCGTGATGCGCGGCTCGGTGGTCGAGCCTGTCGAGACCTCGCCGGATCTCGACTTCGCTCGATCACCGATGACGACCGCGCCCAGTTCTGCGAGCAGGTCCAGGCCGTCCTTCACTCCGCGGGAGTCGGGCGGCTGGATGAACGGGAAGCTCGCGATGTCGCCCAGCCCGAGCGAGATCATCTGCAGGATGACGGCCGCTAGGTTGGTGCGCAGAATCTCCGGTTCCGTGAACTCGGGTCGGCGGGCGAAGTCCTCTTCCGAGTAGAGGCGGATGGCGATGCCGTCGCTCGTGCGACCCGAGCGGCCGGAGCGCTGGTTGGCGCTCGCCTGGCTGATCGCCTCGATCGGCAGGCGCTGGATCTTCGAGCGCACGCTGTACCGGCTGATGCGTGCGGTACCGGCGTCGATGACGTAGCGGATGCCCGGCACCGTGAGGCTCGTCTCGGCGACGTTCGTCGCGAGCACGACCCGCCGCCGCGTCCCCGCCGTACGGGTCGTCTCGAACACACGGTGCTGCTCGGCGGCGCTCAACCGACCGTAAAGAGGAAGCACCTCGGTGCCGGGGAGATTCCTGCCACGGATCGCGTCTTCGGCGTCGCGGATTTCGTTCTCGCCCGACAAGAAGACGAGCACGTCGCCGTCTGACTCTCGGGCGAGCTCGTCGAGCGCGTCGTTGATCCCCTGGAGGTAGTCACGATCGGTGGTCGAGCTTGCCGAGACCTCGCCGGTCAACTCGTCATCGGTCTCGACAAGCTCGACCACCAAAGGTCGGTACCGCACCTCGACGGGGTAGGTGCGGCCCGAGACCTCGATGATGGGGGCAGGCTCGCCCGCGGCATCCGCGAAGTGTCGGGCGAAGCTCTCCGGGTCGATCGTCGCGCTCGTGATGATGACCTTGAGGCCGGGTCGCCGCTGCGTGAGTTGCTTGAGGTAGCCGAGGAGAAAATCGACCGTGAGGCTGCGTTCATGGGCCTCGTCGATGATGATCGCGTCGTACTGCTCGAGGTCGCGATCACGGTGAATCTGGTTGAGCAGAATCCCGTCGGTCATGAGCTTGATGCGGGTGCTCTTGCCGACTCGGTCGGTGAATCGCACCTGATACCCGACGAGGCCGCCCACCGGTTCGCCCAGTTCCTCGGCTACGCGTTCGGCGATGGTGCGGGCAGCGATGCGTCGAGGCTGCGTGTGCGCGATGGAGGTGTAGCCCAGTTCGAGCAGCATCTTCGGCAGCTGGGTGGTCTTGCCCGAGCCGGTCGCGCCCGCGACGATGACGACCTGGTTGTCGCGGATGGCGCGCTCGATGTCGTCCCGACGCTGGCTGACCGGAAGGTCGGGTGGGAAGACGATGGTGGGGGCTGCCTCTGACATGAGCCCTCCAGCTTAAGCCACTGGCATACTCGACCTCATGCGCTGGTGGCCGCTCCTGAGACGCCCACCCATCCTCAACGTCGCATACGACCGCGGTGAGGGTCCGGTGGTCGTACTTATTCATGGCATCGCGTCATCCTCGGTGACGTTCCAGAATGTCGTGCCGCTCATCGAGCCTCGGCATCGCGTGATCTCGATCGATCTGCTGGGATTCGGTGGCTCGCCGGTCGTGGACGACTGCGACTACACCCTCGCCGATCACACGGAGGCGATTCGCCGCACGATCGCGTCGCTGCGGCTCTCGGAGCCCTTCACGCTCGTCGGACACTCGATGGGTGCGCTCATCGGTGCGCGCTTCGCGGCGCGCTACCCTCGCCTGGTCGCCAAGCTCGTGCTCGTCAGCCCGCCCGTCTACCTGCACCCGGACGAGTTGTCTGACGACCTCGATCGTGGGGTCATGGACTTCTACCGCAAGGCCTACGCCTTTCTGCGCACCAACAAGGACTTCACGCTGGCCAATGCCGCGATCGTCGAGCGCTTTCTCGCGATTCCGAAGGCGATGGACATCACCGAGCGCACCTGGACGCCCTTCGTGAAATCTCTCGAGAACTCCATCGAGTCGCAGACGACGGTGAGCGACCTGGCGGCCGTGCGCGCCCCGATCGAAGTGGTGTACGGCTCGTTAGACCAGTTTGCATCGGAGGGGTCGATGAAGATCGTCTCCCGGCTCACCGGGGTATCCGTTCATCGAGTTCCCGCGAGCGACCATCTCATCGGCAAACGACTTGCTCGGGTCGTCGCGGAGGTCATCGGCTAGACGATACGGTGGGGCTGTGTCAGCGCCGATCACGAGAAAGCGTCGTTTCTCGATCAATGCAGGGCTCGACAACCTGTTCTTTGTGGCTGCCGGTGTCGCGGCCGTCTGGTACGCCTACATCCTGCTCACCGTGGGCTTCGGCTCGGGCTGGTGGCAGATTTCCTACTATCTGGTGTTCTGGGTGGTACTCGCCTATCTCGTGCTGCCGCGGCTGCACCGCATCTTCACCAACATCTACGTGCCCAACTACTTCATGGGTCGCACGCGCACGAGCGACGGACTGCTCGGTGATCCCGTCAACCTCGGGTTTCTCGGTGATGACGCGCAGTTGCATGCAGCAATGACTCGAGCAGGCTGGACGCGCGCCGATGACCTGTCCCTCAGGTCGGGCCTGCGTATCGTGCGCTCCACCCTCCTGCGCCGCAGCTACAACGAGGCGCCCGTGAGTCCCCTCATGCTCTTCGAACGCCAGCAGGACTTCGCGTACCAGCAGGAGGTCGCAGGCAACCCCGCGAAGCGGCACCATGTGCGGTTCTGGCGGTGCCCACCGGGATGGATGCTTCCCGGCGGTATCCCCGTCGACTGGCTCGCCGCGGGAACGTACGACCGAGCGGTCGGCTTTTCCCTGTTCACGCTGCAGGTCACCCACAAGATCGACGCCAACACCGACATCGAGCGTGACCACATCGTGGGTACCGTGAGCCAGATACCTGGAGTATCGGTGAGCGTCATCGAGGACTTCTCCTCCGGCTACCACGCGCGCAACGGCGGCGGTGACTCGATCATTACCGACGGCGACCTGCCGATCGTGAACGTGCGGGGGATCGCGGATGCGGGCTCGGCTCCCGTGATCGCCGCCCTCGACCCGAACAAGCGGCCGTCATCCATCGTCGTCGGCTTCATCATCACCCTCGCGCGCGCGGCGACGGCTTTGGGTCTCGCGGGGATCATGTTCGCGGCACCCCAGGCGTTCTTCGACGACCTAACGCTCGATGGTCAGACTCAGGAGGGGGCGATCGCCGTCGCGATCGGTGCCCTCATCGTGTTCTCACTCCTCGACATAGCGTTCGCCTTCTTGCTGTTGATGCGCAACAACACCGCGCGCATCATCATCATGCTGCTGAGTTTCACGAGCATCGTCGCCCAGGCGATCGACTTCTTCAACGGTGGCCCCCAGATCACCGTGCACACGACCCTGCCGAGCCTGTCGCTCGACATCCTGGTGCTGCTCGCACTCTCGAGCCCGAAGGCCCGCGCCTGGTCTCGACGGATGGTGGTGGGCCAGTGAGCCCCCCACGCATCGCCGTCGTCGGCGCCGGACCGTCCGGACTCGCCGCGACCCGGGCGCTCGATCGCGCGGGTGTCGACGTCGTGGGTTTCGAGGCGGCCTCGGATGTCGGCGGACTCTGGGACATCGACAACCCCCGCTCGACGATGTACGAGTCGGCGCACCTCATCTCCTCGCGAACGACGACCGAGTTCACCGAGCTGCCGATGTCGAGCACGGCAGACTACCCCTCGCATCGCGAGCTCAAGCGCTACTTCGGCGAGTACGCAGACGCGTTCGGGCTGCGCGAGAAGTTCCGGTTCGACACCGCGGTCACGCGGGTCGAGCGCGATGGCGACGCCTGGTCGGTGGATGCCGCGGGCGAGCGTCACACGGTCGATGGCGTCATCCTCGCCAACGGCACCCTCGCACAGCCGAGCATCCCGACGTTCCCCGGACACTTCGACGGCGAGATCATCCACTCCAGCCAGTACAAGTCGGGCAGCCTATTCTCGGGCAAGCGGGTGCTCATCGTGGGTGCGGGCAATAGCGGGTGTGACATCGCGGTGGATGCCGTGCACCACGCGGCATCCGTCGATCTGTCGGTGCGGCGCGGCTACTACTTCGTGCCTCGATATCTGTTCGGACGCCCGAGCGACACGCTCAACCAGGGACGACCGCTGCCGGCCCGCCTCAAGCAGGCCCTCGACTCGCGCGTGCTGCGCATGTTCACCGGAGACCCCGTTCGCTTCGGGTTCCCCGCGCCCGACTACCGCATCTACGAGTCGCACCCCATCGTCAACACGCTCGTGCTCGGTCACCTCGGTCAGGGCGACCTGCGGGTCGTTCCCGGCCCCGAGCGATTCGAGGGATCGACCGTGCACTTCACCGATGGCAGTTCGGCTGACTACGACCTCGTTGTACTCGCGACCGGTTACACGCTCGACTACCCGATGGTGGATCGCGCAGAGCTCAACTGGACCGGTTGGTCGCCGCAGCTCTTCCTGAACATCTTCCCGCCCACGTTCAGCGGTCTCTTCGTGCTCGGCATGATCGAGGCGTCGGGCATCGGGTGGCAGGGTCGCTACGAGCAGGCCGAACTCATCGCCGCCTACCTCACGGCCAGCCCCGCAGCTCAGGCGCGCTTCCGTGCCGAGGCGGCGAAGCCCTGGCCCGACCTCACGGGTGGGTACCGCTACCTCGCCCTCGAACGCATGTCGTACTACGTCAACAAGGACGCCTACCGTCGCACGGTGCGCGCCGCGACCCGCAGATTGGAGAAGTCGTGAACATCGACGACGTCGTTCTCAACTTCAGCCCGTCATCGCTCGTCCTGCTGAGCGTCGTTCTGGGACTCATCATGTTCGGCATCGCGCTCGACACGTCGATCGACGACTTCAGGGCCGTGCTCAAGACCCCACGCGCGATCATCATTGCGCTCGCCGCGCAGATCATCCTGTTGCCCGCAGTGACGTTCGGGCTCACGCTGCTGCTGCAGGTCGGTCCGTCGATTGCTCTCGGCATGATCCTCGTCGCGTGCTGTCCGCCCGGCAATATCTCGCAGGTACTCACCTACCGAGCTCGCGGAAATGTCGCGCTCTCGGTGTCGATGACAGCCGTGACGAACGTCATCTACATCTTCCTGCTGCCGATCAATCTGTCGTTCTGGGGGCACCTGCACCCGACCGCCTCGGCGATCATGCGGGAGGTGAGCCTCAACTGGGTGCAGATGCTGCTCGAGATCCTGCTCGTGATCGGGGTGCCGTTCGCGCTCGGGCTGTTCATCCGTTACCGCTGGTCGAGGTTCGCCAAGCGCGTGCACCCGTTCGTGCGCTGGTTCAGCCTTATCGCGCTCGTCGCTTTCATCGCCATCGCTCTCATTGGCAACTTCGCGATCTTCATCCAGTACATCGGCATCGTGGTGCTCGCGGTGTTCCTGCACGATGCCGTCGCTCTGCTCCTCGGGTTTGCCAGCGCGAAGGTCGGTGGACTGAAGTTGTATGACGCAAAGGCGGTGACGTTCGAGGTCGGCATCCGCAACGCCGGTCTGGGGCTGGGTCTCGTGTTCGCGTTCTTCGGCGGACTCGGTGGCATGGCTATCGTCGCGGGGTGGTGGGGCATCTGGGACATCGTTGCGGGCCTCATCCTCGCCTCATGGTGGGGTCGCAAGTCGCGTCGGGATCGTGAGCCGGAGGCCGCGGAGGGTGCGGCATGACGCCCACCGTGTATGTCACGGGCGGCAACGGTTTTCTCGGCCGATCGGTCGTCGCGGGTCTTGTCGCTTCGGGCGTTCGCGTCGTGAGCGGTGATCTCGGCTTCCCGGTCGACCCCGTCGAGGGTGTCGAGTACGAGATCGCGGATGTCACAGACGCCGCCGCCCTCACCGAGCAGTTCACCCGCCATCGCGTCGAGGCGGTGATCCACCTCGCCTCGATCGTCAACCCCGGTGCCGCGACGACCCCCGAGCAGGAATTTCGGGTCGACGTTGTGGGTTCACGCACGGTCTTCGACGCATGCCTCGCGACCGGGGTGCGCCGGGTGGTCGTCTCGTCGAGTGGCGCGGCGTACGGGTACCACGCGGACAACCCCGAGTGGCTCGTCGAGACGGATCCTCTGCGCGGCAATGATGACTTTCCCTACAGCCGCCACAAACGACTCGTCGAGGAGATGCTCGCCGAGCTGCGCGTGACCAATCCCGAACTCGAGCAGGTAGTTTTCCGCATCGGCACGATCCTCGGCCCCACGGTACGTAACCACATCACGGCGCTGTGGGACGGGCGTCGCATCATCCGCATCGCCGGTTCCGACAGCCCCTTCGTCTTCGTGTGGGTCGACGACGTCGTCGCCGCGATGGTGCGGGCGGTCACGGGCGGGCCTGCGGGCATCTATAACGTGGCCGGCGATGGCCGGATGACCGTGCGCGAGATCGCCGCGGCGATGGGCAAACCGACCTTCGTCATTCCCGCCGCCGTGCTGGCTGTCGCGCTCGCCGTCGGGCATGCCCTGCGGCTGACCCCGCACGGACCGGCGCAGGTGAAGTTCTTGAGGTATCGCCCCGTATTGAGCAACGAGAGTCTCAAGAAGCACTTCGGCTTCACGCCCACTCGCACGACGCGTGAGGCATTCGCCGAGTATCTCCGCCACCGTTAGCGGGTTCTGTATACACAGAACCCTTTTTCGATCGCATGTCTGCCCTAAAGCCGCGTCAAGCGCTACTCTGTGTATACAGAGTAGGAGGTGTGGATGATGCGAGCCAGCGATCGCGCCTACCTCGCCCTGCGCGACGAGATCATCGACTGGCAGCTTCCGCCGGGCAGTGTGCTCGGCGAGGTCGAGCAGTCCACCCGCCTCGGCGTCTCGCGAACGCCGGTACGCGAGGCGTTCGCACGCCTGACCGCCGACGGACTCCTCGCGGCCCAGGCTGGCCGCGGCCTCGTCGTCACGGATCTGTCGCTCGAGAACATCCGCGAACTCTTCGAAGTCCGTCAGGCCCTCGAGGCGCAGGCCGCACGCCTTGCCGCGGTGCGTCATGAGGGCGATGCGTTCGATCGACTCGAGCAGGAGTTCCTTGGCGTGGGGGAGCTGCTCGAGCATGATGATCCCGAGCGCCACGCCTACTACGACCTCGTGCGTCGTTTCGATGACGCGATCGATGCGGCTGTGCACAACCCCTATCTCGTCTCGTCCCTGCAGGGGTTGCGCACCCACCTCGTGCGCGTGCGCCGACTCGCCCGCGACAACCCCGGTCGTCTCGCGGCGGCCGCTGCCGAACACCTGCTCATCGTGCAGGCCATCGTCGCGCGCGACCCCGAGCTCGCCGCCCAAGCCACCAACATCCATCTGCACCACGCGCTCGCGAGCGCTCTGAAAGGACACCGATGAAGCTCCATCCCGTACGCGTTCACCGCAGCGACGAGAACCTCCAGCGGGAGGACCAGCTTGCCTGGAAGATCGCGGAGGTGGCATCCGAGTCGATCGAGCCCACCCCGGCCGTCGCCGACATGGTCATCAATCGCGTCATCGATAACGCCGCGGTCGCGGCGGCATCCCTCACCCGAGCACCCGTCGTGTCGGCTCGCGCCCAGGCAGAGGCACACCCCGTCTCCCGCAACGGCTCTGGCTCCACGGTCTTCGGCAGTGGTGAACTCACGAGTCCCGAGTGGGCCGCCTGGGCGAACGGTGTCGCGGTGCGTGAACTCGATTTTCACGACACGTTCCTCGCGGCCGAATACTCGCACCCGGGCGACAACATCCCCGCGATCAC